>NZ_JBSFHN010000010.1:0-222555 GCF_053597115.1 Streptomyces sp. NPDC001515 | reverse complement strand
TTACATTCCGAACCCGGAAGCTAAGCCTTTCAGCGCCGATGGTACTGCAGGGGGGACCCTGTGGGAGAGTAGGACGCCGCCGAACAATCATTGTGAATGAGCCCCGTGCCCTTGTGGCACGGGGCTCATTCGCGTATACGGACCCTGTCCCGGCTCCGCCGGGTCCTGCTGGCCGTCGGCCCTGAATCCCCGCTGGTGGGCGGGGCCGTGACGGTGCGACAGAGGGTTTTGCGCACCCCCTGATTCAGGGTATGCTTTAGCTCGTTGCCGCAGGGCAGCAAGGCCCCAATAGCTCAGTCGGTAGAGCGTCTCCATGGTAAGGAGAAGGTCTGCGGTTCGATTCCGCATTGGGGCTCAGACAGAAGGCCCCCGCCAAGAGGCGGGGGCCTTTCGCATGTCCCGGGGTCCTCCCGCGGCGCGTTGGCGCCGCACCGCCGGGAAGCGTCTCAGTCCGCCAGGGGCGGTTCGGGGACACGCATGGCCAGGATGGCCATGTCGTCCGAGGCCGGCTCGGCGGCGAACCGCTCCACGGCGCGCAGGATGCGTGCCGCCACGGCACCCGCCGTCAGGCCGGTGCAGTTGGCCAGGACCTCGGCCAGGCCGTCGTCGCCGAGCATGCGCGTGCCCTCACGGCGCTCCGTGACGCCGTCGGTGACGCAGAGCAGGACATCGCCGGGCTCCAGGGTGACCGACTGCTCGTACAGCTCCAGGTCCTCGATGACGCCCAGCAGCGGCTGGGGTTCGGCAGCCGCCTCGACCGAGCCGTCCTGGCGCAGCCGCAGCGGCAGGGGATGGCCGGCGCAAACCACCTTCAGGAGGGCGCTGCCGTCCTCCTGGGGCCACAGCTCGCCGTACAGGAGGGTGAGGAAGCGGCTGCGGGAGCCCTCGTCCAGGATCGCCGCGTTCAGGCGCTCCAGGACCGCCGGACCGCCGAAGCCCTCACGGGCCAGCAGGCGCAGCGCGTGGCGGGCCAGGCCCGTGACGGCCGCGGCCTCCGGCCCCGTACCGCAGACGTCGCCGATGGCGAAGCCGTAGGCGCCGTCGCGGATCGGGAAGACGTCGTAGAAGTCGCCGCCCACCTCGTTGCCCTCGCCGGCCGCGCGGTAGATGACCTCGATCTCGACGTTCGGGACGTCGGGCAGGCCCGGGGGCAGCAGGCTGCGCTGGAGGGACTGGCTGATGGCCATGCGCTCCGAGTACAGGCGGGCGTTGTCCAGAGCCAGGGCGGCCCGGCGGGACAGGTCCTCGGCCAGTTCCAGGATCTCCTGGCGGAAGTGGTCGTCGGAGGGTTTGCCGAGCGTGAGCATGCCGATCACGCGGTTGCGGGCGACGAGCGGGAGGACGACGGTTTCGCCGCCCACCGCGGCCGCCGTGGCCAGCGTCGTACGGATGCTCGCGCCGACCCCGCCCGTGTCGCCCAGGCCGAGTTCGCGCATCGAGGAGGTCAGGGCCGCCTGGTGCGCGGCCTCGGACGGGGCGGCCCAGACACGGGCGCCCGGGGTCGGGACCGGGTCCGGCGGGGCGATCTTGGAGAGCAGGGCCTTGAGGCCGTCGATGCGCTCCTCGTCCTCGTGCAGAACGTACGACAGGTACGGCTCCGACGCCTGGTCCGCGATCGTGTACACCGCACACCACGTGGCCAGTGTGGGCACCGTCATCTGTGCCATGAGGGCGAGCGTCTGGTCCCGGTCCAGCGTGCCGGCCAGCAGGTCGGACGCCTCCACGAGGAACGACAGCGAACCGCGGCGCAGCCGCTCCAGCTCGCCGAGCCGGGCCGACTCCACGGCCAGCGCGATCCGGTCCGCTGCGAACTGCAGCCGCAGCGCCTCCTCGTTCGAATACCGTCCGGCGGCCTCCGCGGCCACGCCCAGGGAGCCCGTCAGCCGGCCCTCGACCTTCAGCGGGACCGTGACGACGGAGCGCATGCCGGTGTCCGCGAGCAGCGGGACGGCGCCGGGGACCGCGTCGAGGTCCTCGTGGACGGCCGGCATCCGCGCGGAGCCGTACCGCCCCGTGCCGGCCTCCACGGGCACCCGGGCGAAGCGCTGACGGGCCGAGGGCAGGCCCGTGGTGGCCCGTACCTCCAGTTCCGTCTCGTCGTCCGTCGCCAGCAGCAGGAACGCCGCGTCCGCGTCGAGCATGTCGCGGGCCCGCTCGACCGTGCGCTGCAGCAGACCGTCGAGGTCGTCGGGGGCGGGGGAGCCGATGAAGACCTCGAAGGGGTCCGTCGAGCGGCTCTCGGCGGACGTGTCGGAAACCGGAGCGCGCACCGGCGACTGGAGGACCGCGCGCTCGTAGTCGCGCACCAGGAGGCAGACGGTCGACGGCTCGCCCTCGGGGTCGCGGACGCGCAGGTGCGAACCGTAGACCGGGATGATGCGCCCGTCCGCGCCGCGAACCCCGTAGCTGCCCTCCCAGCGGGACAGGCGCAGCGCGTCCGCGATCCCGGTGTTGGTGCCCGGTGTCTGCGGCCAGGCGGTGAAGTCCGTGAACGGTTTGCCGAGTACCTGTTCCGCGGTGTGCCCGAAGAGGTACGCGGCGTCGTCGTTCCACGCGGAGACGGCGCCGGCGCTGTCGGTCTGGACGACGGCGACCCTGACCCGGTCGTCGGCCACCGGGAGCAGACCCACGGGCAGCAGCGGGCCGGCCGAGCGGATGCCCACCGGGCGGTCGGGGAGGTCGAGCTGGAACCAGACGTGTTTGTGGGTCGGGGAGTACTCGACGCCCCAGCGGGAGGCCAGGGCCGCGCACAGCAGCAGACCCCGGCCGTTCTCGCGGTCGGGGCTGCCGATGTCCAGACCGGTGGACTGGAGCGGGATCTCCCGCTCCGGATAGTGGTCGGAGACCTCGACCCGGACGCCGTCCTCGGTGCGCAGGCAGAGCACGTTCGCCGCCGTACCGGCGTGGACGACGGCGTTGGTGACGAGTTCGCTGGTGAGGACGACGGCGTCGTCCACGACGTCCGTGTACCCCCAGCCCTGGAGGGTGTCCCGGACGAAGGCGCGGGCCGTCGCGACGGAGCGCCCCACCGGTTCGAAGGTGGCAGCCGCGCGCGCCGTGATCACAGCACTCCCCATTTGGTGTCTCGTCGCTTCCCCGAGTCCTGTGCCCGTTTCTCGCCGCTTCGATTCGCCTGCCAGGCTAGACGCTCGCTCCGGGTGCCGGATACACGAGGGGCGGGTTCGGGGCAAGGACGGGCAGGAAGGGGCCTGGGACCGGACAAGTGTGGGCTTCCTCATGCGGGGATGGGGGCCAACCCCGGGAGGTTCCACCCTGACCGGTTCCGGCCTGGTACGTTTCAACGATTTGACGTCCACATGGTCACCCGTCGACGGTGGGCGGTGGCGATGAGCTCCAGAGGAACTGGGCAAGCTCTCGGACAAGACCCGAGCGATTCGGTCAACCCCTGCGGGAGGGACACGGTGGAGTCTGACGTGGCGGCGCGGGGATCAGGTACGCGCAGTAAAGGCGGACAGTCCGTGAAGAAGCAGCGCAATGGAACGGTCGAGGTCGACGCCGCCGCACTGAACAGACTGCTGTCCGGTCTGGTGGCCATGCGCGACGGCAACTTCCGCAGGCGTGTGACCGTGTCGGGCGACGGGATCATGGCCGAGCTGGCGGCGGTCTTCAACGAGGTCGCGGACCGCAATGTGCACCTCACGGGCGAGCTGGCCCGGGTGCGGCGCGTGGTCGGCCGTGAGGGCAAGCTCACCGAGCGGCTGGAGACGGGGGCCTGCGAGGGGTCCTGGGCCGCCGCGATCGACGCGTCCAACGAACTGGTCGACGATCTCGCCCGCCCGGTATCGGAGGTCGGGAGGGTTCTGTCGGCGGTGGCCGACGGCGACCTGGAGCAGCGCATGGAGCTGCGCTCGCACACGGCGGACGAGACGGTACGGCCGCTGCGCGGCGAGTTCCTGAAGGTCGCCCGTACGGTCAACAACCTCGTCGACCAGCTCTCGGCCTTCACCGAGCAGGTGACGCGCGTCGCCGTCGAGGTCGGCACCGAGGGCAAGCTCGGCGGGCAGGCCCAGGTGCGGGGGATGTCCGGGTCCTGGAAGGACCTCACGGACTCCGTCAACACCATGGCGTACCGGCTGACCGCGCAGGTGCGCGACATCGCGCTGGTGACGACGGCGGTCGCCAAGGGAGACCTGTCGCGGAAGGTCACCGTCCATGTGGCCGGTGAGATGGCCCAGCTGAAGAACACCGTCAACACCATGGTCGACCAGCTGTCGTCGTTCTCGTCCGAGGTGACCCGCGTCGCCCGTGAGGTGGGCACCGAGGGCGAGCTGGGCGGTCAGGCGACCGTGCCGGGCGTCGCCGGGGTGTGGAAGGACCTCACGGACTCCGTCAACACGATGGCGGGCAACCTCACCTCCCAGGTGCGCGGCATCGCGGAGGTGACGACGGCCGTCGCCAACGGCGATCTGTCGCAGAAGGTGCGGGTGAGCGCGCGCGGCGAGGTCGCCCAGCTTGCCGAGACGATCAACCAGATGACCGAGACGCTGCGCACCTTCGCCGACGAGGTCACCCGGGTGGCCAGCGAGGTCGGTGGGCAGGGCGTGCTGGGCGGTCAGGCGCAGGTGCCGGGCGCGGCGGGGACCTGGAAGGACCTCACCGACTCGGTGAACACGGTCTTCCGGAACCTGACGATCCAGGTGCGTGACATCGCCCAGGTGACGACGGCGGTGGCCAGCGGTGACATGACGCAGAAGGTCACGGTGGACGTGGCCGGCGAGATGCTGGAGTTGAAGAACACCGTCAACACGATGGTCGACCAGCTTCAGTCCTTCGGGTCGGAAGTGACCCGGGTGGCGCGTGAGGTCGGTGTCGAGGGGCGGCTCGGCGGTCAGGCCGAGGTGCCCGGCGCGGCGGGTACGTGGAAGGACCTCACGGACTCCGTGAACACGGCGTTCCGCAACCTGACGGGTCAGGTGCGCGACATCGCCCAGGTGACCACCGCGGTCGCCAACGGCGATCTGTCCCAGAAGGTCACGGTGGACGTGGCCGGCGAGATGCTGGAACTGAAGAACACCGTCAACACGATGGTGGCGCAGCTGTCGTCGTTCGCCGACCAGGTGACGCGGATGGCGCGCGACGTGGGGACGGAGGGCCGGCTCGGCGGTCAGGCGCGGGTCGACGGCGTCTCCGGCACATGGAAGGAACTGACCGACTCCGTCAACTTCATGGCGGGGAACCTCACCTCTCAGGTCCGTCAGATCGCGCAGGTGACCACGGCGGTGGCCCGGGGCGATCTGTCGCAGAAGATCGACGTGGACGCGCGGGGCGAGATCCTGGAGCTGAAGAACACCATCAACACGATGGTGGACCAGCTCTCCGCCTTCGCGGAGCAGGTGACCCGGGTGGCCCGTGAGGTGGGCACCGACGGACGGCTCGGCGGCCAGGCCCAGGTGCCGGGCGTGGCCGGTGTGTGGCGTGATCTGACGGACTCGGTGAACGGCATGGCCGGCAATCTCACCGCGCAGGTCCGCAACATCGCGCAGGTCGCCACGGCGGTGGCGCGCGGTGACCTGTCGCAGAAGATCGACGTGGACGCGCGCGGCGAGATCCTGGAACTCAAGAACACGCTCAACACGATGGTCGACCAGCTGTCGAACTTCGCGGAGCAGGTCACGCGGGTGGCGCGCGAGGTGGGTACGGAGGGCATCCTCGGCGGTCAGGCCGAGGTGCAGGGCGTCTCCGGTACGTGGAAGGACCTCACGCAGTCCGTCAACGGCATGGCGAACAACCTCACCCTCCAGGTGCGCAACATCGCCGAGGTCACCACGGCCGTCGCCAACGGCGACCTCTCCAAGAAGATCACCGTCGACGCCCGGGGCGAGATCCTCGAACTGGTGACGACGGTCAACACGATGGTCGACCAGCTGCTGAACTTCGCCGACGAGGTGACCAGGGTCGCCCGCGAGGTGGGCACCGAGGGCATCCTGGGCGGTCAGGCCCGGGTGCGCGGTGCGACGGGCATCTGGAAGGACCTCAGCGACAACGTCAACCTGATGGCCAACAACCTGACCAGCCAGGTGCGGAACATCTCCCGTGTCTCGTCTGCGGTCGCCAACGGCGACCTCACGAAGAAGGTCACCGTCGAGGCGCGCGGCGAGGTCGCGGAGCTGGCCGACACCGTCAACACGATGGTGACGACGCTGTCGTCGTTCGCCGACGAGGTGACCCGTGTCGCCCGCGAGGTGGGCACGGAGGGCGAGCTGGGCGGTCAGGCCCGGGTGCCCGGCGTCTCGGGTACGTGGAAGGACCTCACCGAGTCCGTGAACTCGATGGCCTCCAATCTGACCGGTCAGGTCCGGCAGATCGCCACGGTCACCACGGCCATCGCCAAGGGCGATCTCACCAAGAAGATCGACATCGACGCCCGGGGCGAGATCCAGGAGCTGAAGAACACCATCAACACGATGGTCGACCGGCTCTCCTCGTTCGCCGAGGAGGTGACCCGGGTGGCCCGTGAGGTGGGCACCGAGGGGCAGCTGGGCGGTCAGGCGCGGGTGCGGGACGTGGACGGCACCTGGCGCGACCTCACCGAGTCGGTGAACGAGATGGCCGGGAACCTGACCCGCCAGGTGCGGGCCATCGCGGCCGTCGCCACGGCCGTGACCCGGGGCGACCTCAACCTGAAGATCGACGTCGACGCGGCGGGCGAGATCCAGGCCCTCCAGGACAACATCAACACGATGATCGCCAACCTGCGCGACACCACGGCGACCAACAAGGAGCAGGACTGGCTCAAGGGCAACCTCGCCCGGATCTCCGGCCTGATGCAGGGCCGGCGCGATCTGGACGACGTGGCCTCCCTGATCATGAGCGAGCTGACCCCGGTCGTCTCCGCGCAGCACGGGGCCTTCTTCCTGGCCACGGCGACCGGCGACACCGACGCGCTGGGCGCGGAGAGCGACAAGGACGGCTCGTACGAACTGCGGATGCGGGGCAGCTACGGCTACTCGGCCGGTTCCATGCCGACGTCCTTCCGGCCCGGTGAGACGCTCATCGGCACCGCGGCCGAGGAGAAGCGGACCATCCAGGTGGACAACGTGCCGCCGGGGTACCTGAAGATCTCCTCCGGGCTCGGCGAGGCGCCGCCCGCGCATGTGATCGTGCTGCCGGTGCTGTTCGAGGGCAAGGTCCTCGGCGTGATCGAACTGGCCTCGTTCCAGCCGTTCACCCACATCCAGCGGGACTTCCTCAACCAGCTCGCGGAGATGATCGCCACCAGCGTCAACACGATCAGTGTCAACACCACGACCGAGAAGCTGCTGGAGCAGTCGCAGGAGCTGACCGAGCAATTGCGCGACCGGTCGCAGGAGTTGGAGAACCGCCAGAAGGCCCTCCAGGCGTCCAACGCCGAACTGGAGGAGAAGGCCGAACTGCTCGCCCAGCAGAACCGCGACATCGAGGTCAAGAACACCGAGATCGAGGAGGCGCGCCAGGTCCTGGAGGAGCGCGCCGAACAGCTCGCGGTCTCGATGCGCTACAAGTCGGAGTTCCTGGCCAACATGTCCCACGAGTTGCGCACCCCGCTCAACTCCCTGCTCATTCTGGCCAAATTGCTCGCCGACAACGCGGAGGGCAATCTCTCGCCCAAGCAGGTCGAATTCGCCGAGACGATCCACGGGGCCGGATCCGACCTGCTCCAGCTGATCAACGACATCCTCGATCTGTCGAAGGTCGAGGCGGGCAAGATGGACGTCAGCCCGACCCGGATCGCCCTGGTCCAGCTGGTCGACTACGTGGAAGCGACGTTCCGGCCGCTCACCGCGGAAAAGGGGCTGGACTTCTCCGTACGGGTGTCGCCGGAGCTGCCGGCCACGCTGCACACGGACGAGCAGCGGCTGCTCCAGGTGCTGCGCAACCTGCTCTCCAACGCGGTGAAGTTCACCGACAGCGGCGCCGTGGAACTGGTGATCCGGCACGCGGGCGCCGAGGTGCCCGACGCCATCCGGGAGCAGCTGCTGGAGGCCGGTTCGCTGCGGGACGCGGACGGCGATCTGATCGCGTTCTCGGTGACCGACACGGGCATCGGGATCGCGTCGAGCAAGATGCTGGTCATCTTCGAGGCGTTCAAGCAGGCGGACGGGACGACCAGCCGCAAGTACGGCGGCACCGGCCTCGGGCTCTCCATCAGCCGCGAGATCGCCCGGCTGCTCGGTGGCGAGATCCACGCGGCGAGCGAACCCGGCCGCGGCTCCACGTTCACGCTGTACCTCCCGCTGCACCCGAGTGAACTCCCGCCTCAGGGCTACCCGCAGATCGCTCCCGGCCCGCTGGAGGTGCACGGTGCGCCGGTTGAGGGCGGCAGGCCGCCGGTGCCGGGCCAGACGCCGCCGCAGGGCCCTGCGGGAGGCGCACAGGGCTACGGACCGGGGTCCGGCGGGCCGGCGGCCGGCGGGGCGGACCAGGGCGGCGCGGCGGGCCTGCTGAGGCGCCGCCGCAAGGCACTGGGCGGTTCGGTGCAGCAGCCGGCGCTGCCGGCCCGCGCGGCCTCCCCGGAGTCCCCGCAGGCCCCGCAGGAGGCGTGGACGGCCGAGGGCCAGGAGGAGCCGGAGACCCGCAGGACGTTCCGGTTCAACGGGGAGAAGGTGCTGATCGTCGACGACGACATCCGCAACGTCTTCGCCCTCACCAGCGTGCTGGAGCAGCACGGACTCGCGGTGCTCTACGCGGAGAACGGGCGCGAGGGGATCGAGGTCCTGGAGCAGCACGACGACGTGGCGGTCGTCCTGATGGACATCATGATGCCCGAAATGGACGGGTACGCGACGACCACCGCGATCCGCCGGATGCCGCAGTTCGCGGGGCTGCCGATCATTGCGCTGACCGCGAAGGCGATGAAGGGCGACCGGGAGAAGGCGCTGGAGTCGGGCGCATCCGACTACGTGACCAAGCCGGTCGATTCCGATCATCTGTTTTCGGTTATGGAGCAGTGGATGCGCGGAGAGTGATCGTCGATTGGGCGAATCAATCGTGATTTGTTGACCGGCTGTGTCCGAAGGAGTGTGGGGAGGCGGATTCCGGGGAACCTTCTCGTCTCCCACCGCGTTTTCCCTGTGTGCACAGTGACATCGCGGTGACAGGGTGTGGTGACGGGCGGGGTGCGGCTACCATGACCGGCACAAGGACGGACGGCGTAAGGGAGTCGTCCCCTGGGGCGGCGCCCGGTGCAATTCCGGGGCGAGGAGGACGGGCCATGGTGCAGAAGGCCAAGATCCTCCTGGTCGATGACCGACCGGAGAATCTGCTGGCGCTGGAGGCCATCCTCTCTGCGCTCGATCAGACACTGGTCCGGGCATCGTCAGGGGAGGAGGCGCTCAAAGCGCTGCTCACGGACGACTTCGCGGTCATCCTGCTGGACGTCCAGATGCCGGGCATGGACGGATTCGAAACCGCGGCGCACATCAAGCGCCGCGAGCGGACCCGTGACATCCCGATCATTTTCCTCACCGCGATCAACCACGGCCCGCACCACACCTTCCGGGGGTACGCGGCCGGCGCGGTGGACTACATCTCGAAGCCGTTCGACCCGTGGGTGCTGCGGGCGAAGGTCTCGGTCTTCGTCGAGCTGTACATGAAGAACTGCCAGCTGCGCGAGCAGGCGTCGCTGCTGCGGCTGCAGTTGGAGGGCGGCCAGCCGGGCGCCGACCACGACAAGGAGCCCGCCGGTCTCCTCGCCGAACTCTCCGCGCGCCTCGCGGCCGTCGAGGAGCAGGCCGAGGCGCTCTCCAAGCAGCTCGACGACGAGTCGGCGGACGCCGCGGCCGTGGCCACCGCCGCCCATCTGGAGCGGAAGCTCACCGGGCTGCGCCGGGCGCTGGACGCGCTGGAGCCGGGCACCGGCGGCGGACCGGCACCCCTCACCACGTAACGGCCCGTCGGTTCCGACGGGCCGGGCGCCGCGCGCGGACCGGGTCCATGGCCTCAACTGACCGCCGGCCGACGCCGTTCGACAGCACCCTCGGCGGAACGGGCCGTGTCCTGGAGGCGTTTCGGTGCCGGAGCCGCCGTGAGGAGGCGTCAGTTCGCGTCCTTGGCAGGGCGACACGGTCGGGTGAACCACCACGCGCACGTGTTCACCGCAGCAGACACCGGTAACCTCGGCCCCATGGCCTCACGTACGTCCGGCAAGGGTTCCCAGGGCACGGCGGGCACCGCGAAGCGCGTCGGCGGTGGCCCGGGTGCGGCGAAGAAAGCCGCGCCCGCCAAGAAGACCGCGGCGAAGAAGGCCGCTCCCGCCAAGAAGGCGCCCGCGAAGAAGGCGGTGGCCAAGAAGGCCGCCCCGCCCAAACCGGCGCCCTCGCCCACCAGCGGCGTGGTGCGCCTGGTCCGCGCCGTCTGGCTCGGCGCGGCCCACGCCGTGGGCGCGGTGCTGCGCGGCATAGGGCGCGGTGCCAAGGGACTCGATCCCGCCCACCGCAAGGACGGCGTCGCGCTGCTGCTCCTCGGCCTCGCGCTGATCGTCGCCGCAGGCACCTGGTCCAATCTGCGCGGACCGGTCGGCGACCTCGTCGAGATGCTCGTCACCGGGGCCTTCGGCCGGCTCGACCTGCTCGTCCCGATACTGCTGGGCGCGGTCGCCGTGCGGCTGATCCTCTACCCGGAGAAGCCCGAGGCCAACGGCCGCATCGTCATCGGGCTCTCCGCACTCGTCGTCGGTGTGCTCGGACAGGTCCACATCGCCTGCGGGGCCCCCGGCCGCGAGGACGGCACCTCGGCCATGCAGGACGCCGGCGGGCTCATCGGCTGGGCCGCCTCCAAGCCGCTGATCTACACCATGGGCGAAGTGCTGGCCGTCCCGCTGCTCCTCCTGCTGACGGTCTTCGGGCTGCTGGTCGTCACCGCGACCCCGGTCAACGCCATCCCGCAGCGGCTGCGCCTGCTCGGTACGAGGCTCGGCCTGATCGATCCGGTGCCGGGCCCGGGGGAGTATGAGGAGGACGACGACGAGCGGTACGACGAGCAGTGGCGTGAGGCGCTGCCCGCCCGCTCCCGCAGGACCGCCGCCCGTGCGGCGGAGGCCACGGAGGTCTACGACCCCGAACGGGCCGAGGAGGACGCGCTCTCCAAGCGGCGCCGGCCGCGCCGGCCCTCCGTGCAGCCCGCGATGAACCGGACCATGGACGCGGTGGACGTCGCCGCCGCGGCGGCGGCCGCGCTCGACGGCGCGGTGCTCAACGGCATGCCGCCCTCGCCGGTCGTCGCCGACCTCACCCAGGGCGTCTCGGTCGACCGCGAGCGCGCGGGCACGCCGGTGCCGGGCGCCAGGGAGGCGGAGCCCGTCCGGCGGCCGGGGGAGCGGAGCGCCCCGCCCGCCGGCGGCGTACCCGACCTGACCAAGCCGGTCCCCGAGCGCGCGGAATCCACGCCGCTGCCGCCCCGGGCCGAGCAGCTCCAGCTCTCGGGCGACATCACCTACGCGCTGCCCTCGCTCGACCTGCTGGAGCGCGGCGGCCCCGGCAAGTCCCGCAGCGCCGCCAACGACGCGATCGTCGCGTCCCTGACCAACGTCTTCACCGAGTTCAAGGTCGACGCCGCCGTCACCGGCTTCACCCGGGGCCCCACGGTCACCCGCTACGAGGTGGAGCTGGGCCCGGCCGTGAAGGTCGAGCGGATCACGGCCCTCGCCAAGAACATCGCGTACGCCGTCGCCAGCCCCGACGTCCGGATCATCTCGCCGATCCCGGGGAAGTCCGCCGTCGGCATCGAGATCCCCAACTCCGACCGCGAGATGGTCAACCTCGGTGACGTGCTGCGGCTCGCGGACGCGGCGGAGGACGACCACCCCATGCTCGTCGCGCTCGGCAAGAACGTCGAGGGCGGCTACGAGATGGCCAACCTGGCGAAGATGCCGCACGTGCTGGTGGCGGGAGCCACCGGTTCCGGCAAGTCGTCCTGCATCAACTGCCTGATCACCTCGATCATGGTCCGGGCGACGCCCGAGGACGTCCGGATGGTCCTCGTCGACCCCAAGCGCGTCGAGCTGACCGCGTACGAGGGCATCCCGCATCTGATCACCCCGATCATCACCAACCCCAAGAAGGCCGCCGAGGCCCTTCAGTGGGTCGTGCGCGAGATGGACCTGCGCTACGACGACCTCGCCGCCTTCGGCTACCGCCACATCGACGACTTCAACCACGCGGTGCGCACCGGCAAGCTCAAGACGCCGGAGGGCAGTGAGCGCGAGCTGGCGCCGTATCCCTATCTGCTGGTGATCGTCGACGAGCTGGCCGACCTGATGATGGTGGCCCCCCGGGACGTCGAGGACTCGATCGTCCGGATCACCCAGCTGGCCCGCGCGGCCGGCATCCATCTGGTGCTGGCCACCCAGCGGCCCTCGGTCGATGTCGTCACCGGTCTGATCAAGGCGAACGTGCCCTCGCGGCTCGCCTTCGCGACCTCCTCGCTGGCCGACAGCCGCGTCATCCTCGACCAGCCCGGGGCCGAGAAGCTGATCGGCAAGGGCGACGGGCTCTTCCTGCCGATGGGCGCGAACAAGCCGACCCGCATGCAGGGCGCCTTCGTGACCGAGGACGAGGTCGCGGCGGTCGTCCAGCACTGCAAGGACCAGATGGCACCGGTCTTCCGCGACGACGTCGTGGCCGGCACCAAGCAGAAGAAGGAGATCGACGAGGAGATCGGCGACGACCTCGATCTGCTCTGCCAGGCGGCGGAACTGGTCGTGTCCACGCAGTTCGGCTCGACCTCGATGCTCCAGCGCAAGCTGAGGGTGGGTTTCGCCAAGGCGGGCCGGCTGATGGACCTCATGGAGTCGCGGAACATCGTGGGACCGAGCGAGGGCTCCAAGGCGCGCGATGTCCTCGTCAAACCGGACGAGCTCGACGGAGTGCTGGCACTGATCCGTGGGGATACGGGTTCGTAAGGATTTCGCGGGCAACCGTTTCGTCGAGCCGTACGTCAAGTTGAAGGGAAGGACAGCACGACGTCCCTCCCCGGGACGTTCCGGCGAAACCGACTCTGTTCGAGTCTGATGGCGTACAAAGTCGTGCTCCCGGTTGCCCCACTCTTTCGTACCCCCCCTAGACTGAACACCCAGCAGGTGGCTCACGCTCGAAAGGCGCCCCCGTGTCCATCGGCAACTCCCCCCAAGGCGACCGGCCTTCGATCGGTCGAGTGCTCCAGCAGGCCCGCATCCTCGCAGGTCTCACGGTCGAAGAGGTCAGCACGTCCACCCGGGTGCGCATCCCCATCGTGCACGCGATCGAGGAGGACGACTTCTCCCGCTGCGGCGGCGACGTGTACGCCCGCGGTCACATCCGCACGCTGGCACGAGCCGTGGGCATCGATCCGGAACCGCTGGTTTCGCAGTACGACGCCGAGCACGGCGGCCGTCCCGCACCCACCCCCGCGGCGCCCCTGTTCGAAGCCGAACGGATCCGTTCCGAACCCCGGCGGCCCAACTGGACCGCCGCCATGGTCGCGGCGATCGTCGCCGTGGTCGGCTTCGTCGGATTCACCTTCTTCAAGGGCGGCGACGACTCCCCGACCGCGGGCCGCGTCGCCGAGGGCCCGACCTCCGACAAGATCACTCCGAAACCGGCCGGCAGCAAGCACGCCGACCCCAAGCCCGCCCCCTCGGACAGCGCCATCGCCGCCGCTCCGCAGGACAAGGTCACGGTCCGGCTCAGCGCCACCCAGGGCAAGAGCTGGATCTCGGCCAAGGACCACAACGGCCGGTCGCTGTTCGACGGCACCCTCCAGCAGGGCGAGTCGAAGACCTTCCAGGACAAGGAGCGGGTCGACCTCGTCCTCGGCAACGCAGGCTCGATCGAGCTGTACGTCAACGGCAAGAAGGTCGAGGACCAGTTCCAGCCGGGACAGGTCGAACGGCTCTCTTACACCAAGGGCGACCCCGAGGTCGGCTGACCTCACCGACGCGGACGGACGGACGACGGCGGGCGCCGGCCTTCGGGCCGGCGCCCGCCGTCGTCACTCACGGTCACGGGCGAACCCTGCGCG
This sequence comes from Streptomyces sp. NPDC001515, assembly GCF_053597115.1. NCBI lineage: Bacteria > Bacillati > Actinomycetota > Actinomycetes > Kitasatosporales > Streptomycetaceae > Streptomyces > Streptomyces sp. NPDC001515. The sequence goes on along the minus strand of NZ_JBSFHN010000010.1, from coordinate 208,560 downwards.
GCGGGGCTGTCGTCGGGACAAAGTAGTCTTGAGCCCATGCCCGAACGCCGTACCGTCGCCCTTGTCACTCTTGGCTGCGCCCGTAACGAGGTGGACTCGGAGGAGCTCGCAGGCCGCCTGGCAGCGGACGGCTGGGAGCTCGTCGAGGATGCCTCCGATGCCGACGTCGCCGTGGTCAACACCTGTGGCTTCGTCGAGGCCGCCAAGAAGGACTCCGTCGATGCCCTGCTCGAAGCCAATGATCTGAAGGACCACGGCCGCACCCAGGCCGTCGTCGCCGTCGGCTGCATGGCCGAGCGCTACGGCAAGGACCTCGCCGAGGCCCTGCCGGAGGCGGACGGCGTCCTCGGATTCGATGACTACGCGGACATCTCCGACCGCCTTCAGACCATCCTCAGCGGAGGCGTCCACGCCTCCCACACGCCGCGCGACCGCCGCAAGCTCCTGCCGATCAGCCCGGCCGACCGGCAGGACGCCGCCGTGGCGCTGCCCGGACACGCCCAGCAGGCCGCCGCTCCCGTCCCCGCCGACCTTCCGGAGGGTGTCGCCCCGGTCTCCGGCCCGCGGGCACCGCTGCGCCGCAGACTGGGCACCAGCCCGGTCGCCTCCGTGAAGCTGGCCTCCGGCTGCGACCGGCGCTGCTCCTTCTGCGCCATCCCCTCCTTCCGCGGCTCCTTCATCTCCCGCCGCCCCTCCGACGTCCTCGGCGAGACCCGCTGGCTGGCCGAGCAGGGCGTCAAGGAGGTCATGCTGGTCTCGGAGAACAACACCTCCTACGGCAAGGACCTCGGGGACATCCGGCTCCTGGAGACGCTGCTGCCCGAGCTCGCGGAGGTCGACGGCATCGAGCGCATCCGGGTGAGCTACCTCCAGCCCGCCGAGATGCGCCCCGGACTGATCGACGTCCTCACCTCGACGCCGAAGGTCGCGCCCTACTTCGACCTCTCGTTCCAGCACTCCGCCCCCGGTGTGCTGCGCGCCATGAGGCGCTTCGGTGACACCGACAGCTTCCTGGAGCTCCTGGACACCATCCGGAGCAAGGCCCCGCAGGCCGGTGCCCGGTCCAACTTCATCGTCGGCTTCCCCGGGGAGACCGAGGCGGACCTCGCGGAGCTGGAACGGTTCCTCTCGCACGCCCGTCTCGACGCCATCGGCGTGTTCGGCTACTCGGACGAGGAGGGCACCGAAGCGGTCGGATACGACGGCAAGCTGGACGCCGACACGATCGCCGAGCGTCTGGCGCACATCTCGCAGCTGGCCGAGGAGCTGACCTCGCAGCGGGCCGAGGAGCGTGTCGGGGAGTCGCTCCAGGTGCTGGTCGAGTCGGTCGAACCGACCGAGGAGGAGTCGCGCGCCATCGGCCGCGCGGCCCACCAGGCGCCCGAAACGGACGGCCAGGTGCTCTTCACCGCACGCGAGGGGCTGGTCCCCGGCCGTATGGTCGAGGCAAAGGTCGTGGGCACCGAGGGCGTGGACCTGGTGGCCGAATGCTGTGAACTCGCGGAGGTAGCCAGATGACCGGAGTCCCGGCATCCGCGTCGGACGGGTCCGGCGCGACGCCGGTCCGCGGCGGAAAGCTGGGTGCTGCGGCCGTCAATCAGGCCAGTCTGTGGAACATCGCCAATCTGCTGACGATGGCCCGGCTGGTCCTGGTTCCCGGATTCGTCGTGCTCCTGCTCCACAACGGCGGATACGACCCGGCCTGGCGTTCCTTCGCCTGGGCGGCGTTCGCCGTCGCCATGATCACCGACCTGTTCGACGGGCATCTGGCGCGTACGTACAACCTGGTCACCGACTTCGGGAAGATCGCCGACCCGATCGCCGACAAGGCGATCATGGGGGCCGCGCTGATCTGCCTGTCATACCTCGGCGATCTTCCGTGGTGGGTCACGGGCGTGATCCTCTTCCGGGAGCTGGGGATCACGCTGATGCGGTTCTGGGTGATCAGGCACGGGGTGATTCCGGCCAGCCGCGGCGGGAAGATGAAGACGCTGGCCCAGGGGGTCGCCGTCGGAATGTACGTCCTGGCGCTCACGGGACCGCTGGCCACCCTGCGCTTCTGGGTCATGGCCGTGGCCGTCGTGCTGACGGTCGTCACCGGTCTGGACTACGTCCGCCAGGCGGTCGTGCTCCAGCGCCAGGGGATCGCGGCGGAGAGGGCCGCTGAGGCCGCCGCGGCCTCGGAAGGCTCCCCCGGCTCGCCCGTGTCCCGGGAGCCGTCCCAGGACGCGGCCCAGGCGCCCTCCGGGGACCCGGACAGGGACTCGGACCGGGGCGCCGCCTCCGGCGCCGCGGAGGCCGAGCGGTGACAGCCGCGGCCCGGGTGCTGCGGCTGCTCGTCGAGCGGGGGGAGACCCTCGCCGTCGCCGAGTCGCTGACCGGCGGTCTGGTGGCCGCGGAGCTGACGTCCGTCCCCGGGGCCTCCCGGGCCTTCCGCGGGTCGGTGACGGCCTATGCGACCCCCCTCAAGAGTGAAGTCCTGGGGGTGGACGCGGGTCTTCTCGCCGAGCGGGGGGCGGTGGACGCGGAGGTCGCGCGCCGGATGGCGGCCGGCGTACGCCGGGTGCTCGGCGCGGACTGGGGGCTGGCGACGACGGGTGTCGCGGGGCCGGAAGCCCAGGACGGACAGCCGGTGGGCACCGTCTTCGTCGCGGTCAGCGGACCCGCTGACGTCGGGAAAGTGGCCGGACTGCGGTTGAACGGCGGACGAGCGGACATCCGTAGAGAGAGTGTACGGAGCGTGCTCGAACTGCTCGCCGGCGAACTCGGCGGGTACGCGAGGGCACAGGATACGGAACACAACGGGGGGAATTGATGTTTGCAGCCCTGAGTGAACACGACATCGCTCCCCGCACGGCCGCAGCGCTAGGCGGTACGGTGGGGCGTGAAGGATGCGGCTACGCGGTCCGAGGAGGGAGCCACCGATGATTCTGCTCCGTCGCCTGCTTGGTGACGTGCTGCGTCGGCAGCGCCAGCGCCAAGGCCGTACTCTGCGCGAAGTCTCCTCGTCCGCCCGAGTTTCGCTCGGCTATCTCTCCGAGGTGGAGCGGGGGCAGAAGGAGGCATCCTCCGAACTGCTCTCCGCCATTTGCGACGCGCTTGACGTACGGATGTCCGAGCTCATGCGTGAAGTCAGCGATGAGCTGTCCCTGGCGGAGCTGGCCGAGTCGGCAGCGGCCAGCGATCCGGTACCTGTACCGGTGCGCCCCATGCTCAACTCCGTCTCTTCGGTGACGGGTGTACCGACGGGGCGGGTGACCATCAAGGCACCCGCGGAAGCGGTGGATGTCGTCGCCGCCTGACCCGTTCGGTCCGGTGTGAAGCCGGAAGCCCCGGCCTCCCTCACGGGTGGGCCGGGGTTTCCGCATGCCCGGACACAAAAATTCCTCGAATGACCGTTTTGCCTGATCTATGCCATCGTGGTGCCTGCCGGGCCGAGTCGTGTGCGCCGGGCCGACCGGAGCGGAGCGGGCGGCGCGAGGGAGTACGGCTGCGCCGTGCGCGCCGGTCCCGCACCGGTGCGCTCTCCCCTCGGGCGATCGCGCCGGTCTACGTTCGGTGGAGGAGGCGGCCATGGTGCGGCGATGGGTGCCGGCACTCGTGCTCGGCGGCGTGTGGTGGTGGGCCGTGCTGCGCCTCGTCCTGGAGCCCGCGCGCGCGGGAGTCGTCGAGGGCGCGGTGGCGGCGGGGGGCTGGGGACTCAGCCTGCTGCCCGTGCATGTGGCCGCGACGGCCCGGCCGATCGGGATATTCGACGCCGGGACGCGTCTGCTCAGGCGCTGCGCGGACAGCGCACGCGGGGTGGCTGGACGCTCCTGGCGCACGAGAGCGGCCACGGGGCGGTCCTGGGCCCCCGGGAAGGCGTGGCGGGCTGCTACCAGGGCATGGCGACGCCGCCGTTCGGGCGGAGGATCTGGCCGGTCATGAAGGACGAGGCGTCCGACGCCAGGTGCAGCACCGTGTGTGCGACCTCGTCGGGCTCGCCGACCCTGCCCAGAGGGGCGATACGCGCCATCGTCGCCTCCACCCGGTGCTGCTGCTCGGCGTCGTGGCGAGCGGTCATGGGGGTGCGGATCCAGCCCGGGGCGACCGCGTTGACGCGGATGCCGTGCGGGCCCAACTCGGTGGCCAGGGTCTTGGTCAGCTGGACCACGGCCGCCTTCGCCGCGCTGTAGCAGAACAGGCCGGGGCCGGCGGAGTCCATGGCGCCCGAGGCCATGGTGATCAGCGAGCCGGGCGCGCCCCGCGCCACCAAGGTGCGGGCCACCTCCTGGCAGGCGTACAGTACCCCCTTGAAATTGACGGCCAGCACCCGGTCGAGGTCCTCGTCCGCCGTCTCCAGCACGCTGCTGGTGTGCATGATCCCGGCCACAGCCGCCAGGACGTCCACCTCGCCCGCGGCCGCGACGGCGGACCGGACCTGGTCGCGGTCGGTGACATCGAGCGGATGGACGTGGGCTTCACCACCTGCCGAGATGATCAGCTCCAGGGTTTCCCCGAGGCCCTTCTCGTCCCGATCGGCACAGTGGACGGCGGCGCCCGCCTCCGCCAGGAGCACGGCGGTGGCGCGGCCGATACCGCCGGCGGCGCCGGTGACGAACGCGGAGCGGCCGGTGAGGTCGTACGCGGCGAGAGGCATGCTCGGACCGTACGACCGGATCTGACGGGTCGTCAACTGTGTGGGGCGGGTCCGGTCTGGCAGTGGGGGCACCAGTACGTGGGGCGGTTGTCCTGCTCCGCCGTGCGCACGGGGGTGCGGCAGCGCAGGCAGGGGCGGTGGGCGCGGCCGTAGACCCAGAGGTCGTCGACGGGGCGCCGGGGGCGCGGCGCGGGGCCGGTTCCGGTGCCGGACCGGACGGCGGCGGTGGTGATCCGGACGGGGCGGTCCCGGTTGGCTTCGAGGAGTTGCTTGGCCGTCGTCACGAGCAGGGCGGCCGTGCGCGGGGGCAGTTCGCCGACCGGCAGCCAGGGCGTGGCGCGGGCCAGGAAGCACAGCTCGCACTTGTAGACGTTGCCGATGCCGGCCAGGTTGCGCTGGTCCAGCAGGGCCTCGCCCAGCGGACGCTCGGGGGCGGCGAGCAGATTGCGCAGCGCGAGGTCCGGGTCCCAGCCGGGGCCCAGCAGATCCGGGCCGAGATGGCCGACGGCCTGTTCCTCGTCCTGGGTCCGCAGCAGTTCGAGGACCGGGAGGCGGTAGCCGACGGCCGTGTGCGTGGCGGTGGACAGGATCGCGCGGATCTGGTGCGCGGGGCCGCCGCGCCAGCGCTCGCCCTGCGCGAAGACCCGCCAGGCGCCGTCCATGCGCAGATGGCTGTGCAGCGTCAGACCGCCCTCGACCCGGGTCAGCAGATGCTTGCCGCGCGCGGCGACCTCCAGGACCTCGCGTCCGCTCAGATCGGCCGTGGCGAACCGGGGCACGCGCAGATCGGTCCGGGTGAGAACCTGACCGGCCAGCGCGCCGTGCAGCCGCTTCGCGGTCTGCAGAACGGTGTCTCCTTCGGGCATGCCTCCATGATGCGCGGGATGGGGGTGCGGGGGCGGGGAGTGGGCGTGGGTGGACGGGGGCCGGGTCGGAGGCTGGGGGGTGCGGCGCGGGTCGGTCAGCGGGTCCCGAGGGCTGGGGTGCTGCGCGGCGCGGTGAGGGGGGCGGAGGGCTGGGGGTGCGGCGCGGGTGGCGTGGGGCTGTTCGGTGGAGGCGGGTGCGGGCGCACCGGCTCGACGCGCGGAGGCGAGCGGGCGGCGGAGGTACCGGGGCGCCCGGTCCGGAGTCAGGCGCGCAGGCGCAGCCCTCTGGGGGTGGCGAGGAAGCCCGCTGTCTCCAGGGTGCGGCCCAGGGGGGAGGTGAGCGAGGAGACGCCGTTGACGCGCTCCACCGTGACCGTGCCGAGGGCGCCCGCGCGGGCCGCGGCGGCGAGTGCGGCGGCGGCCGCGCGGAGCGCGGGGTCGTCCGGATCGGCCGGCCAGGAGAGCAGGGTCTTGCCGCCGCGTTCCATGTACAGCGTCAGCGCGCCGTCGACGAGGACCACCAGGGCACCGGCCTTGCGCCCCGGCTTGTGCCCCGCACCGCTCGGCGGTTCGGGCCAGGGCAGGGCCGCCCCGTAGGCGTTGGCCGGGTCCGCAGCGGCGAGGACCAGGGCGCGCGCCTCGGCGTCCGGCTCCCGGCGGTCGAGCGCGGTGGAGACGGCGCGCAGCCGGTCGACCGCGCCGTCCATCGCGAACTGGGCCGCCCCCAGGCCCTCCACGACATAACCGCGGCGCGCCTGCCCGTTGTCCTCGAACGCGGACAGCACCCGATAGGCGGCGGAGAAGCCGCCCTCCACGCCCTCGGCCTGGACCGCGCCCCGGGTCACGACCCCGTGCCGGTCCAGCAGTGTGCGCGCCAGCGCGTGGGCCCGGTGCGTGGGCTCGGGGACGACGGGCGGCAGCAGCGACCAGCGGCCGGAGACCGTGGGAGGCCCGGTGCGCGAGACCGGGCGCGTGGCGGCGGTCAGCGAGCCGTAGCGACCGCGCGGCACCGAGCGTCTGGCGCGGTGCGCGGTCGAACCGGCGGTGCGCCCGGAGCCCAGAAACGCCCGCAGCGGAGCAAGGGTGTCGTTGGTGAGCCGGCCCGACCAGGCCAGGTCCCACAGGGCGTCCGCCAGGTGCGGGTCGGTGGCGTCCGGGTGGGTGGTCGCCCGGACCTGGTCGGCGATCTGGCGGAAGAACAGCCCGTATCCGCCGCTGAGCGCGGTCAGCACGGACTCGTGCAGGGCGGTGAGTTCGAGGGGATGCGGTGGCGGGAGCAACAGGGGTGCGCTGTCGGCGGGATAGAGGGCGAGCCAGCCGTCCTTGCCGGGAAGGGCGCCCGCTCCGGCCCAGACGACCTCGCCGGTCGTGGTGAGTTCGTCGAGGAGCGCCGGGGTGTAGCCGGCGACCCGGCCGGGCAGGACCAGCTTCTCCAGCGCGGACGCGGGGACGGGCGCGCCCTGCAACTGCTCGATCGTGCGGGCCAGTCCGTCGATGCCCCGCAGACCCCCGCTGCCCAGGTGCTGCCACTGGGGCAGGAAGCCCGCCAGGGCCGTCGCCGGCACGGGCTCCAACTCGTGCCTGAGCGCGGCGAGCGAGCGGCGCCGCAGCCGCCGGAGCACCGTGGCGTCGCACCACTCCTGGCCGATGCCCGCCGGGTGGAACTCGCCCTGGACGATCCGCCCGGCGGCGGCCAGCCGTTGCAGCGCTCCGTCGGTCACGGCCGTACCGAGTCCGAAGCGGGCGGCGGCCGTCGCGGACGTGAAGGGGCCGTGCGTCCGGGCGTAGCGGGCGAGGAGGTCGCCGAGGGGGTCCTTCAGCGGTTCGGTGAACGCCTCGGGGACCCCGACCGGAAGCGCCGTGCCCAGGGCGTCGCGCAACCGCCCCGCGTCCTCGATCGCCGCCCAGTGACCGGCGCCGGCGATGCGGACCCGGATGGCCCGGCGCGCGGACTCCAGCTCCGCCGCCCAGCTCTCCTGCGCGCCGCGCGCCGCCAGCTCCGCGTCGGTGAGCGGGCCGAGGACCCGCAGCAGATCGGCGACGCCCTCGACGTCCTTGATCCGCCGGTCCTCCGTCAGCCACTGGAGCTCCTGCTCCAGTTCGGTCAGGACATCGGCGTCGAGCAGCTCGCGCAGCTCCGCGCGGCCCAGCAGCTCGGCCAGCAGGCGGGAGTCGAGCGAGAGGGCGGCGGCCCGCCGCTCGGCCAGCGGTGAGTCGCCCTCGTACAGGAACTGCGCGACGTAGCCGAAGAGGAGGGAACGGGCGAAGGGGGACGGCTCCTGGGTGGTCACCTCCACCAGGCGGATCCGGCGGGCCTCCAGATCCCCCATCACCTCCGTGAGCCCGGGGACGTCGAAGACGTCCTGGAGGCATTCGCGGACCGCCTCCAGAACGATGGGGAACGAGCCGAACTCGGAGGCGACCTGGAGAAGCTGGGCGGCGCGCTGCCGCTGCTGCCACAGAGGGGTGCGCTTTCCGGGGCTGCGCCGGGGCAGCAGCAGCGCGCGGGCCGCGCATTCACGGAACCGGGAGGCGAACAGCGCGGAGCCGCCGACCTGGTCCGTGACGATCTGGGCGATCTCGCCCTGGTCGAAGGCCACGTCGGCGGCGGCCACCGGCGGCTGGTCGCTGTCGAAGGCCGCCCCGGCCGGCGGGGACGGGGCGGCTCCGTCCTCCGCCCCCGGGGTCTGCGCGGGGTCGAAGTCCAGGAGGTCCAGGCCCATCATGTCGGCGTCCGGCAGCCTCAGCACGATGCCGTCGTCGGCATGCATGACCTGGGCGTCCATCCCGTACCGCTCGGAGAGACGGGCGCCGAGGGCGAGGGCCCACGGGGCGTGCACCTGGGCGCCGAACGGGGAGTGCACCACGACGCGCCAGTCGCCCAGCTCGTCCCGGAAACGCTCCACGAGGACGGTCCGGTCGTCCGGCACATGACCGCAGGCGCGCCGCTGCTCGTCCAGATACGCCAGCACGTTGTCCACGGCCCAGGCGTCGAGCCCCGCCGCCAGCAGGCGGTGGCGGGCGTCCTCGTCGGACAGTCCGCCGAGCTCGCGCAGGAAGGCGCCGAGCGCACGGCCCAGCTCCAGCGGGCGGCCCAGCTGGTCGCCCTTCCAGAACGGCAGCCGTCCCGGGACGCCGGGGGCGGGCGAGACCAGCACCCGGTCACGGGTGATGTCCTCGATCCGCCAGGACGTCGTGCCCAGCGTGAAGACGTCGCCGACGCGCGACTCGTACACCATCTCCTCGTCCAGCTCACCGACCCGGCCGCCGCCCTTCTTGGGATCGGCGCCGGCGAGGAAGACCCCGAAGAGCCCCCGGTCGGGGATGGTGCCCCCGGAGGTGACGGCGAGGCGCTGGGCGCCGGGGCGGCCCGTGACCGTCCCGGCCACGCGGTCCCACACGACGCGCGGTCGCAGCTCGGCGAAGGCGTCCGACGGATAGCGGCCGGCGAGCATGTCGAGCACGGCGGTGAACGCCGATTCGGGCAGCGAGGCGAACGGGGCGGCCCGGCGGGTCACCGCCAGCAGATCGTCCACCTGCCAGCTGTCCAGGGCGACCATCGCGACCAGTTGCTGGGCCAGCACGTCCAGCGGATTGGACGGGATCCGCAGCGCCTCGATGGACCCCTCGCGCATCCGCTCGGTGACCACGGCCGCCTGCACCAGGTCGCCCCGGTACTTCGGGAAGACGACGCCGGTGGACACCGCGCCCACCTGGTGCCCGGCCCTGCCGACCCGTTGCAGTCCGGAGGCGACCGAGGGCGGTGACTCCACCTGGATCACCAGATCGACCGCGCCCATGTCGATGCCCAGCTCCAGGCTCGACGTGGCGACGACGGCGGGCAGCCGGCCCGCCTTCAGGTCCTCCTCGACCTGGGTGCGCTGCTCCTTGGAGACCGATCCGTGGTGCGCCCGCGCGAGCAGCGGTGGTGCGCCCTTCGCCGCGCCCGACTCCGCCATGATCTCGGCGGGGGAGTGGGCCTCGGGCATCGTCTCGCCCGTGGCGCGCTCGTAGGCGATCTCGTTGAGCCGGTTGCAGAGCCGCTCGGCGAGACGGCGCGAGTTGGCGAAGACGATCGTGGACCGGTGGGACTGGACGAGGTCCGCGATGCGCTCCTCCACATGCGGCCAGATCGACGGCTTCTCCGCCTGGGCCCCGGACTCCGGGTCGGTGGCCGGGGAGCCTCCCAGCTCGCCCAGGTCCTCCACGGGAACGACCACCGACAGGTCGAAGCGCTTGGCGGACGGCGGTTGGACGATCTCCACCTTTCGGCGCGGCGAGAGGAAACGCGCCACCTCGTCCACGGGGCGGACCGTGGCCGACAGTCCGATGCGGCGGGCCGGACGCGGCAGCAGCTCGTCTAGCCGCTCCAGGGACAGCGCGAGATGGGCGCCCCGCTTGGTCCCCGCGACGGCGTGCACCTCGTCGAGGATCACCGTCTCGACGCCGGCCAGGGCCTCCCGGGCGGAGGACGTCAGCATCAGGAAGAGGGACTCGGGGGTCGTGATCAGGATGTCCGGAGGCCGGGTCGCCATGGACCGGCGCTCGGCGGCCGGGGTGTCACCGGAGCGGATTCCCACCCGCACCTCGGGCTCGGGCAGCCCCAGACGCACCGACTCCTGGCGGATACCGGTCAGCGGCGAGCGCAGATTGCGCTCCACGTCGACGGCGAGCGCCTTGAGCGGGGACACGTACAGCACGCGGCAGCGCTTCTTCGCCTCGGCGGGCGGCGGGACGGCGGCCAGCCGGTCCAGCGCGGCGAGGAACGCGGCCAGGGTCTTGCCCGATCCGGTCGGCGCGACGACGAGGACGTCCGACCCCTCGCCGATCGCCCGCCAGGCACCCTCCTGCGCGGCGGTGGGCGCGCTGAAGGCCCCCGTGAACCAACCGCGGGTCGCGGGCGAGAACGTATCGAGAGCGGAGCCGGTCATGCTCCCCATCGTGCACCCCGCCACTGACAACGGCCCCGACGGCCGCGCCACGTGCGGGCCGGCGCGGTCCCGCCCGGCGCCCTGCCCCGGGCGGGCTGCGAGAATCGGCGCATGGCCGAGGCGGCGGGACCGACGGAGTGGGCGAGGCACTGGCAGTACGCCGAGCTGCCCGGCCTCGACCTGCTCAGGGCCCGCTACGTCCGGCACACCTTCCCGCGCCACAGCCACGAGGGCTATGTCATCGGCGCGGTCACCCAGGGCATCGAGGACGTCGCCCTGCCCGGCGGAACGGTCCACGCCGGCCCCGGCACCGTCGTCATGATCAACCCCGAGGTGCCGCACACCGCCAGGGCCGGTGTCCCCGAGGGCTGGGTCTACTCGACGCTCTATCCCTCCGAACGAGTGATCGAGACCGTCGCGGCCGACGTGACCGGCCTGCGCGGGACCGTCGGCTTCGGCGAGACCAGCGCGACCGACCCGTACGCCGCCCGGCTCGTCCGCGAGGTCCACCGGGCCGCGGAGGAGGGCAACGCGCTGGCCGCCGACAGCGTGCTCCGGGTCCTGGTCACCCGTCTGCTCACCCGGTACGGCAGCCCCCTGCCCGCCGTCGCCACCGCGCGGGCGGGCGCCCGGGACGTGGCGCTCGCACGGGCCGTCCTGGAGGAGCGGATGGCCGAGCCGCCGACCCTGGAGGCCCTGGCCGGTCAACTCGGCACCAGCCCCTTCGCCCTTTCGCGCGCCTTCAAGAAGCAGTACGGGATGCCCCCGCACGCCTGGCTCACGGACGCCCGCGTACGCCGGGCGCGCAAACTGCTCGACGCGGGCGCCCCGCCCGCCGCCGCGGCGGTTGCCGTCGGCTTCACCGACCAGCCCCATCTCAACCGTCATTTCACCCGGATCGTGGGAGTGCCACCCGGCGCGTACCAGCGTGCGCGCGGCGCAAGAACGTACAAGAACGCGCCGGACCGCCCCGGGTAGCGTGCCGGACGTGGCAGAACAAACAGCTCCCCCGCACCACGCGGCCGGGCCGGGCGGCCCGGCCCACCCCACCGCGGACAAGCCCGACGCGGCCGTCGTGCGCGACGCCCTCGGCGTCGGCGTGGCCGTCGGGCTCTCCGGCTTCGCCTTCGGCGTCACCTCGGCGGGCTCCGGACTCAGCCTGCTCCAGACCTGCGCGCTCAGCCTCCTCGTCTTCACCGGCGCCTCCCAGTTCGCCCTGGTCGGCGCCCTCGCCGCCGGAGGCAACCCGTACACGGCGGCGGCCGGCGCCTTCTTCCTCGGCGTACGCAACTCGTTCTACGGGCTGCGGCTGTCCCAGCTCCTCGCCCTTCCGCGCTCGGTGCGCCCCCTCGCCGCCCAGTGGGTCATCGACGAGACGACCGCCGTGACGCTGGCCCAGCCCACCCGCAGGGCCGCCCGGATCGGTTTCACCGTCACCGGGCTCACCCTCTACCTGCTGTGGAACCTCACCACGCTCGCCGGGGCCCTGGGCGCCGAGGCGCTCGGCGACACCGCGGCGTGGGGACTGGACGCGGCGGGCCCCGCCGTCTTCCTGGCGCTGCTCGCCCCGATGCTGCGGAGCACCACGGAACGCGTCACGGCCGCGCTCGCCGTGCTGCTCGCGCTCGGTCTGCTCCCCGTCCTGCCCGGGGGCGTCCCCGTGCTGCTGTCCGCGCTCGCCGCGCCCCTCGTCCTCTTCCTGGGCGGACGCGGCAGAGGAACGGAACAGGGCCCCACGGCCACCGCGGACACCGGACCGGAGGACGACCGATGAACGTCTGGATCGCGATCGCGCTGACCGCGGCCGGCTGCTACCTCACCAAACTCCTCGGCCTGCTGGTGCCCGCCGGCGCGCTGGAGAGGCCGCTGGTGCAGCGTCTCGCCGCCCTCCTGCCGGTGGCGCTGCTGGCCGCCCTGACCGCCCAGCAGACCTTCGCCGACGGAACGCACCTCGTCGTCGACGCGAGAGGCGCGGGCCTGGCCGCGGCGGCGGTCGCCTTGGTGCTGCGCGCCCCCTTCCTCGTCGTCGTGGGTGTGGCCGTGGTGGTGACGGCCGCAGTGCGCGCCCTCGGATAGGGCGCGCCGGGGCGTACGGGGCGCGCCCGCGTCAGTCCAGGCCGCGCCCGTACGCCCGCAGCGTGCGCAGCGCCCGGAGCGTGACCAGGGGGCGCCCCTCCAGGGCGGTTCCCGGGGCCCACTGGCGCCAGGTCACCGGCCAGCCGCCGTCCGGCTGCTGCTCGGCCGCCAGATGGTCCAGGGCGCGTTCCGTCTCGGTGTCCGTGAACCACCGGCGCGCGAGCGACTCGGGCGCGCGGGCGTAGTCGTACGGAAAGTGCTGCTCGCCCGGCGCGTACCCGGGCGCGACCGGGTAGTCGGCGCTCCGCTCCGGGTCCAGCACGACGAGCCGCTGGTCACGCACCAGCCGGCCGAGCCGGTCCGCGGCCGCCTCGGCGCGCGGCCGGTCCGGCGCACCGTCGAGGAAGGCGACCGCGGCCTCGATCTCGTAGGGGTGCGACACCTCCAGGGCTTCCACGGCGGCCCAGCAGAAGTCCGTGGCCCGGAAGAGCCAGGCATGCCAGACCGAGTTGCGGTGCAGCAGCCCGACGACCGGCCCGGTGGCCAGCAGCTCCGCCGGGGGATCGTCGACGACGGGGATGAACGGGGCGGCGGGGTAGCCGCGCTGCGAGGGAAGCAGTGCCGGTAAGGCACCCTCCTTGGTCGACACCTCGGTCAGATAGCGACAGACGCGTTCCACCCGCGGCCCGCCGCAGCGGTCGATGGAATCGAGGACGCTCAGCGCGTGCGCCGTGTGCAGCGGCTGACTCACGGGGCCGCGCAGATCGGGTTCGAGTGCGTGCCCGTATCCGCCGTCCTCATTGAGATAGGCGGCGAGCGCCGTTTCCACGGCGTCCGCGCTTCCGCCCAGGAAGTCGTGGGCGAACCGCCGCTGCTCAAGGACACGGGCCGTGAGCCAGATGAACTGCTCGGCGCGGGCGAGGGGACTTGTTCCGGTTCCAGCCATGGACCGACCGTAGGGCGGTAAGCGCTCTCGGCAAGGCCGGGCGGCCCGGCTGCACTCTCAGGAGCGGGATACTGAGGGCATGCGGTTGACGATTTTCTGGGAACGGATGGCCGACCACTTCGGCGCGGGGTACGCCGACTCCTTCGCGAGCGACCATGTGATGGCCGAACTCGGCGGACGCACGGTCCGCCAGGCGTTGGACGCCGGCTGGGAGGCCAAGGACGTGTGGCGTGCGGTCTGCGCGGCCATGGACGTCCCCGCCGACAAGCGCTGACGCACCGCCGCCGTCGCGGCGCGCGTCCTCCCGCCCGGGTCCAGGAACCGGCCCCGTCGGGGGTGAAGAGGGGGCGTGACCCGGCTCCCACCGAGTGCGGGGAGGGGAGCGTGGCCCAGCTCCCACCGGGGTGCGCGCCGGAGTGTCGCCGCGGTAGGCGAGACTTGCTCCGTGGCACCGACAGACGAGACAGCTCAGACCCAGACGCCCCTCGGCCCGCCCGTCCCGCCGGCTGCGCCACCGGTCTCCGCACCCGGCCCCGGACGCGCCCGCATGCCCGCCTGGCTGCCGCGCGCCATGGTGCTCGCGCTGGCCCTCTACGCCTGCTTCCGGCTCGGCAGCTGGGCGTTCGACCAGCTCATCGGGCTGCTGATCAACGTGCTGATCGCCTTCTTCCTGGCGCTCGCCATCGAACCCGCCGTGAGCCGGATGTCGGCGCGCGGTATGCGCCGCGGCTTCGCCACCTTCCTCGTCTTCCTCGGTGTGCTGATAGCGGGCGCGGGCTTCGTCGTCCTGCTCGGCTCGATGCTGGCCGGGCAGATCGTCGACATGGTCGAGGACTTCCCGGACTACCTCGACTCGGTGATCAACTGGATCAACCAGACCTTCCACACGGAGCTGTCGCGCGTCGAGGTGCAGGACAGCCTGCTGCACTCCGACTGGCTCCAGAAGTACGTCCAGAACAGCGCGACCGGTGTGCTCGACGTGTCCACGACCGTGCTCGGCGGACTGTTCCGGCTGCTCACGATCTTCCTGTTCTCGTTCTACTTCGCCGCGGACGGGCCCCGGCTGCGCCGCGCGCTCTGCTCCGTGCTGCCCCCCGCCCGCCAGGCCGAGGTGCTGCGCGCCTGGGAGATCGCGGTCGACAAGACCGGCGGTTACCTCTACTCGCGCGGCCTGATGGCACTCGTCTCCGGGATCGCCCACTACATCCTGCTGCTGGCCCTCGGAGTGCCCTACGCCCCGGCGCTCGCGGTCTGGGTCGGGCTGGTCTCGCAGTTCATCCCCACCATCGGCACGTATCTGGCGGGCGCCCTGCCGATGCTCATCGCGTTCACCGTCGACCCCTGGTACGCGTTGTGGGTGCTGGGCTTCGTCGTCGTGTACCAGCAGTTCGAGAACTACATGCTCCAGCCCAAGCTGACGTCGCGGACCGTCGACATCCATCCGGCCGTCGCCTTCGGCTCGGTCATCGCCGGCACGGCGCTCATGGGCGCGGTCGGCGCGCTGATCGCGATCCCGGCGGTGGCCACGCTGCAGGCATTCCTCGGCGCCTATGTGAAGCGGTACGACGTCACGGACGACCCCCGCGTGCAGGGGCGCCGCCAGGGACGCAGCGGCGAACCCCTGGCCGTGCGGCTGCGCCGGCTCTGGCACGCGCCGGAACCGGAGGACGGCGGGGATGCCCGGGGCGGCGGGAACGGCCCGGGGGAGGGGAACGGTCCGGGAGACGGGGACGGCAACGGTCCGGGAGAGGCGGACGGCAATGGTCCGGCGGGCTCGGGGACCGGCTCCTGAGGTCCGGTACGTCCGGGTTTACGGCGTTACGCTGGGGGCGACCCGGTGCGGCGTGGTGCGCTTGACACCAAAATCGAACATCCATTCTCATGGGATTCCGGCCGGGATTTCCCGGGCCCGACCGTGGAGTTGTCCACAGGCCGGGAGGACGTCGAGGCCCATTGTCAGTGGCAGGGGTTAGCGTCTTTGACGTGAAGCGATCGACTCAAGCAAATCGGGTGGAACCCATGGCAGGAACCGACCGCGAGAAGGCGCTGGACGCCGCACTCGCACAGATTGAACGGCAATTCGGCAAGGGCGCGGTGATGCGCCTGGGCGAGCGGCCGAACGAGCCCATCGAGGTGATTCCCACCGGGTCCACCGCGCTCGACGTCGCGCTCGGCGTCGGCGGACTGCCGCGCGGCCGTGTGGTGGAGGTGTACGGACCGGAGTCCTCCGGCAAGACGACCCTGACGCTCCACGCCGTGGCGAACGCGCAGCGCCAGGGCGGCTCGGTGGCCTTCATCGACGCGGAGCACGCGCTCGACCCGGAGTACGCGAAGAAGCTCGGCGTCGACATCGACAACCTGATCCTCTCCCAGCCGGACAACGGTGAGCAGGCCCTCGAGATCGTGGACATGCTCGTCCGCTCGGGCGCGCTCGACCTGATCGTCATCGACTCCGTGGCCGCGCTCGTCCCGCGTGCGGAGATCGAGGGCGAGATGGGCGACTCGCACGTGGGTCTCCAGGCCCGCCTCATGAGCCAGGCGCTCCGCAAGATCACCAGCGCGCTCAACCAGTCCAAGACCACCGCGATCTTCATCAACCAGCTCCGCGAGAAGATCGGTGTGATGTTCGGCTCGCCGGAGACCACCACCGGTGGTCGCGCGCTGAAGTTCTACGCCTCGGTGCGACTCGACATCCGCCGGATCGAGACGCTCAAGGACGGCACGGAGGCGGTCGGCAACCGCACCCGCGTCAAGGTCGTGAAGAACAAGGTCTCGCCGCCCTTCAAGCAGGCCGAGTTCGACATCCTCTACGGCCAGGGCATCAGCCGCGAGGGCGGTCTGATCGACATGGGTGTGGAGCACGGCTTCGTCCGCAAGGCCGGTGCCTGGTACACCTACGAAGGCGACCAGCTCGGCCAGGGCAAGGAGAACGCGCGCAACTTCCTCAAGGACAACCCCGATCTCGCCAACGAGATCGAGAAGAAGATCCTGGAGAAGCTGGGCGTCGGCGTCCGGCCCGACGCGGACCCGGCGGCGCCCGCCGCGGACGCGGCAGCGGCGGCCCCGGCCGACGCTGCGGCGAAGACCGCGCCGGCCACGACCGGCAAGGCCAAGCCGGCCAAGACGGCGGCGGCCAAGAGCTGACCCGGTGACGCGTCGCACGGAGTGGCCGGAGAGCGCCGACCCCGGCCGGGGCAACGGTCCCGCGTTCGCCGACGGACCTCCTTACGGGTCCGACGGCGAGCCCGGTTCCGCCCGAGAGCAGCGTCCCCGGGCCCGCCACGACACGGGGGCGGGCCAGGGGGCCGGGTTCGGCGAGGGGGCGGGGCGCCGTGCCCGCTCCCGGTCCAGGGACAGCGGCTCCCCCTCCTCGTCGAGGGCCGAGCGGGGGGAGCCGCGCGATCCGGTCGAGCAGGCGCGAGCGATCTGCCTGCGCCTGCTCACCGGGACGCCGAGGACCCGCAAACAGCTCGCGGACGCGCTGCGCAAACGGGAGATCCCGGACGAGGCGGCCGAGGAGGTGCTGTCGCGCTTCGAGGACGTGGGGCTGATCAACGACGCCGCGTTCGCCGGGGCCTGGGTGGAGTCCCGGCACCACGGTCGGGGTCTGGCGCGCCGGGCGCTGGTCCGGGAGCTGCGGACCAAGGGGGTGGACGCGACCCTGATCGACGAGGCCGTGGGACGGCTCGATTCCGAGCAGGAGGAGGAGACGGCCCGGGAGCTGGTCGCGCGCAAGCTCCGGTCCACACGGGGGCTGGACCGGGACAGACGACTGCGCCGCCTCGCGGGCATGCTCGCCCGCAAGGGGTACGGGGAGGGCATGGCCCTGCGCGTGGTGCGCAGAGCGCTGGAGGAAGAGGGCGAGGACACCGAGGGGCTGGACGAGCCGTTCTGACCGGCGGGGGAGAGTGAGGGGATGCGTACGGGGGTACAGGGCGCGGGGGATGGGGTGCGGTGGTGTCCGGCGCTGGGGACGCCGGGGCGTCGGGGCGTCGGCCCGTCCGCTGGTCTCTCGGGGGCTACTGTCCCGCGCGGGCCGCGCGGGCGATGGTGGCGTCGATCAGGGCGAGCGCGTCGGCGGCCGTGCGGTCGGGGTGACGGTTCCACGGGCCGATGAGCCCGGTCCAGCCCTGGGAGCGGAGTTCGGCGATCATCCAGGCCCCGGCCCGGTCGACGGTGTGCGCCGATCCGTGGCCGAGACGGTGCGCGGTGAGCATGGCCCCGCAGATGCAACGGGCGCCCCGGGCATTGCGGAGCCGGTAGGGGGTGTTCTGCCAGCCCCATTCGGTGAGGATGCGCCGGGCGTGCGCGAGGTGGACGGACGGGGGTACGTCCGGCTGCCCGATCCGCCGCCAGCTGTGCAGCCGATCCGGCAGCATCGCGCCGAGCCGTCCGGGCAGGGGGCGTGCGGGGGGAGCGGCGGGGGGAAGGGCGCGTTCGGCCTCGGCGACGAGCTGTTCCACAGGCACGGACAACAGGGAGCGCCAGTTCTCCGATGAGCCCGGTTGCCCTGCTGCGTCCTGAGGAGCGACGGGCTGCGGGGGCGGGCACAGGGCATCGGGGCGCGGGGGTTCGGGGTACCGGGGGCCGGAGTGTGAGGGGCCAGGTCGCGCCGATCCGGGGTGCGGGAGCTCGGGGGCCAGAGGGCCCGAGCCGGCGGGGGCGGGGCGGGAGGGGGAGGGAAAGGAAACCCCGTCCCCACCGATGGCACCGGTGACGAGCTGTTGCCAGGCCTCCGTGTCATGGAGACGGGCGGCCTGGGCATCGAGGTCCTCAGGGGTGAGGGCGGTGGTCGGCATGGGTGCGGGCTCCCCGTCGTCGCGGTCCGGTGGGAATCGGCCGGGTACGGCCGGCGGCGCGTCGCGCCCCCGGCCCCGTGCGGTCCCCGGCGTTGAGGCGAATGTCCGTCCGGTCCGCCGCCGGTTCCACCGGAGCGAGGCCATACGGGTGTGTCACGACGCGTTCCGGGGATCGTGGCCGGAGAGCCGGAGAGCCGGAGAGCCGGAGAGCCGGAGAGCCGGAGAGCCGGAGAGAGGGCGACCCCCGGACGCCCGGCTCCCGGGTCGGACGGACCGGCGCCCCGGGGGCCTTGGCGGTGCGGCGCGGAGGCCGGGATACGGGGGATAACCCCCGTACGCAGACGGCGGAGCACTCCAGTGCACAGACATCTGTGCACAGGGCAGTGTGTGGGGCATGCCAGAGAAGCCCGGTGGTACCGAGATCAGTGAGCTGGCGGCCCTGAAGGCCCTCGCCCAGCCGCGACGCCAGCAGATCCTCCAGCACCTCACCCTGCACGGCCCCGCGACCTCCGCGATCCTGGCCCGCGCCCTGGGCCTCAACACCGGTGCCACCAGCTACCACCTGCGCGAACTGGCGCGGTACGGCTTCGTGACCGGCGCCGAGGCGCCCCGGCCGGAGGCGACCGGACCGGCCGCGCGCCGGGCGCGGTGGTGGCGGGCGGTTCCCGGCGACCTCCGGTTCCCGCCCCCGTCCCGGCGCACCCCGGGGATGCGTGCCGTCATGGAGGAGCTGAACCACCACGCGTACGCCGCCGACCTCGAACTCTTCGAGAGGCTTCAGCGGGAGAGCGGCGTTGCGGCGGACGGCGTCGGCGGCGACGACTGGGCCGATGCCCACGCGTATTCGCGCGGGGCCTTGCGGCTCACGCTCCCCGAGGTCCGGGAGTTCTTCGAGGAGTACATCGCCCTGATGAACCGCTACAAGCGGCCCGAGGACGAGACCCCGCCGGGCGCCCGCACCGTCCACACCCGACTGCTCGCCTTCCCGGAGCCCCCCGCCGGCCCACCGCCGGCCGACGACCCGCCGCCCGCCGGAACCGCACCACCGACCGGCGAAGCCGCGCCCCACCAGACACCCACGCCCCACCAGGCACCTGCGCCCTACCAGGCACCCACGCCCCACCGAGCCGATACGCCCCACCACGCACCCGCACCCCGGCCCCAGGCGTTACCGGACGCCCGAGAGGCCGGCACGGACGACAACGACGGAAGAGAGACGGACGCATCATGATGCTGCGCTACGCCCTGCGGACGATCCGCCACCGTAAAGGGGGCTTCCTCGGCGCACTGCTGGCCCTGATGTGCGCCGCCGCCCTCGTCACCGCCTGCGGCACCCTTCTGGAGACCGGCCTGCGCGGCCGCATCGCCACCGAACGCTACGCGGCGACCCCGCTGATCGTCTCCGCCGACCAGAACGTGCACCGCACCACCGTGAAGCACAAGGGCAACGGGAAGACGAAGGTCAAGCACAAGGCCAAGCCGGTCGCGGAACGGGCCTGGCTGCCGGCCGCCACCGCGTCCCGGATCCGGGACCTGGAAGGGGTGCGTTCGGTCGTTCCCGAACTGACCTTCCTGGCCGAGCCGCTGGGGCTGCCCGAGGGGGCGAAGGACGGCGACCGCTCGACGTACGGCCACGCCTGGGAATCCGCCCGGCTCACCCCGTTCGCCCTGACCTCCGGCCGTGCCCCGGCGGGAGCCGGTGACGTCGTGATCGACCGGGACCTCGCCGAGCGGGCCGGACTCACGACCGGGGACCGGATCACCGTGCAGTCCACGCAGTCCCCGCGTACCTACCGCGTCAGCGGAATCGCCGCCCCCACGGGCGGTGCCGAGCTGAGCCGGCAGACCTCCCTGTTCTTCTCCGCGGCCGAGGCCCGGCGCCTCGCCGCCCGTCCCGGCCAGGTCTCCGCCCTCGGCGTTCTCCCCACGGCGGGCACGGACACCGCCGAGTTGAAGCGACGGGTCACGGACGCCCTGAAGGGCACCACCGCCCAGGTGTCCACGGGTGACGACCGGGGCCCGGTCGAGTTCCTGGACGCCGCCGGTGCCCGGATCAAGCTGGTCTCCATGGGTGGGGCGATGGGCGGCACCTCGCTCCTGGTCGCGGTGCTCGTGGTCGTCGGAACCTTCGCCCTCTCCGTCCAGCAGCGCCACCGCGAGCTGGCCCTGCTCCGCTCCATCGCCGCCACCTCGCGCCAGATCCGCGGCCTGCTGGGCCGCGAGGCACTCGTCGTCGGAGCGGTCGCCGGGGTGCTGGGCGCACTCGCCGGGCTGCCGCTCGCGGGGTGGCTGCACGGACGGTTCGTCGACGGCGGCGTCGTGCCCCGGACCCTTGAGCGGTCGGCCGGAGTCCTGCCCGCCCTCGCGGCCGTGGCCGTCACCCTCTTCGGCGCCTGGGCCGCCGCCCGGATCTCCGGCCGCCGCATCGCCCGCCTCCGGCCGGCCCAGGCCATGGCCGAGTCCGCCGTCGAACGCCGCCGCCCCGCCCGGGGCCGGACCGTCGCCGGGCTGCTCCTGCTCGCCGGCGGCGGGACCCTCGTCGGCGTCCTGAGCATCCTGCGCACCGAGGCCGCGTCGACCCCCGTCACCTTCCTCGCCGTCGTGGTCCTGGCCACGGCCGTGTCCCTGCTCGGCCCGCTCCTCGTCCGGGCCGCCGCCTTCCTGCTGGGCGGGCTGCTGCGGGCGACCGGCCACACCGGGGCGCTGGCGGCCGCGAACATCCGCGGGAACTCCGCCCGGATGGCCTCCGTCGTCACCCCGCTCACCCTCCTCATCGGCATGACCTGCACCGTCCTGTTCGTCCAGCCCACGCTGGGCGACGCCGCCCTGGCCCAGGCCCGGGAGGGCACCCGCGCCACCTGGGTGCTCGGCGCGCAGGGCCCCGGCGTCCCGCCGGCCGCCGCCGAGGCCGTGCGGACCACGCCCGGCGTCACCGCCGCGACCGAGATCGTCCGCACCACCCTCCGCGTCGGACTGGAGAAGTACCAGGCCCAGGGCGTCACCCCCGAAGGACTCTCCCGCACCTGGGACCCCGAGGTCACAGGCGGATCCGTCGCCGCCTTCAGCGGCAATCCCCGGTCCGTCGCCGTCAGCGAACTGGCCGCCGACCGCCTCGGCCTGCGCCCCGGCAGCGATCTCGCGCTCCACCTGGGCGACGGCACCCCGGCCACCCTCACGGTCGCCGCCGTCTACCGGCGTGGCCTCGGCTTCGGCGACCTCACCCTCCCGCACGACCTGCTCGCCGCGCACATGGACAACCCGCTGGCCGCGACCGTCCTGGTCGCCGGGAACGCCGGCCGGGCCGACCTGACGGCCGCGCTGAAGAACTTCCCCGGGGTCGCCGTCGTCACCCCCGAGGCCGCCGACCGCCTCCAGGCCGACCGGCAGCAGGAGAACGCCGAGATCAACCTGCTGGCCATGGGGCTCGTCCTGGCGTTCACCGCCATCGCCGTCGTCAACACGCTGGCCATGTCGGTCTCCGAGCGGTTCCGGGAGTTCGCCCTCCTCCGGCTGGCCGGGGCGACCCGCCGCCAGGTGCTGCGGATGCTGCGCACCGAGGCGCTGTCGGTCCTGGCCCTCGCCACGGTTCTCGGCTCCGCCATCGCGCTCGCGGTCCTCACCGCCTTCAGCGTCGGCATGACGGGCGCGGCGGCCCCCTCCGTGGTCCCGGTCGTCTACGCGACCGTGGTCGGCGCCGCCGCCCTGCTGGCCCTGATCGCCACCGCGCTGCCCGGCCGGATGGCGCTGAAGGGCCTGGCGGTGGACGCCGTCGCCAGCCGCTGAACACCGCGCCCCCGGCGGGGCTCCCGGTCATTCCTCGACCGGGAGCCCCGCCGCGCGCCATGCCTGGAAGCCGCCGATCAGATCCGTGGCCCGGTGCAGCCCGAGCCGGTGCAGCGATTCGGCGGCGAGGCTCGACGCGTAGCCCTCGTCGCAGATCACCACGACCCGGATCCCGTGGTCCACGGCCTCGGGCGCGCGATGGCTTCCGTCGGGGTCGAGCCGCCACTCCAGTTCGTTCCGCTCGACGACCAGCGCGCCCGGGATCAGCCCGTCCCGCTCGCGCAGCGCCGCGTACCGGATGTCCACGAGAAGGGCGCCCCGGTCGGCGGCGGCCTTGGCCTCGTGCGGGCCGATCCGTTCGTACCCGGCCCGCACCCGCTCCAGCAGGGCGTCGATGCCCACCGGGCCGTCTCCCCTCCCGTGCCGCGCGGCGCTCACTGCCAGTCCTCGGGGATCTCGGTCTGTTCGAGGCGGAGCACCGCGCCGGTGCGGCTGTAGCGCCGGATCCTCGGCAGCGGCGGATAGTACGCGTGGACGGAGACGGCGTGCTCCGTGGCCGACTCGTTCAGCACCTCGTGCACATGGTGGCGGCCGAAGGCCCGGCCCTGGCCGGCCGTCAGTTCACGGGTGCGGTCGATGCCCTCGGACAGTTCCAGGGTCTTCCAGCCGTCGGTGGGCAGCCGGGCCGCGAGGGAGTGCTCCCGCAGGGTGCCGGCGGCGGTGAGGAAGGCGCCCCGGGAGTCGGCGTGGTCGTGCCAGCCCGTCCCGGTCCCGGGCGGCCAGCCGATCAGCCATGCCTCGCTGCCCCCGGGCCCGTCCAGCCGGATCCAGGTGCGACCCTCCGGATCGAGGGGGAGCGAGGCGACGAGCGCGGTGTCCGCGGCGGTGCGGCGGACGAAGTCGAGCAATTGCGCGGCGTCCGGGCCGGTGACCGGCGGACGCACGGTGGCAGGGGGGAGGGGAGCAGACATGGGAACCGTCCTGGGAGTTCGCTGGGGCCCCGGCGTGTGTGCGTCATGGCGCGGCGGCACGGCGGAGCGGGGGAGGGGCGAATCAGCGGGACGGGCGACACACGCAGCCCGCGTAACGGAGCAGGTCCATATGGACCCTCCGCCACAGGCGCACATCGGTGTCGGTCATGACCGGGAGTAGACCATGTGCGCCCGCGGGGGTCAATTGACGTCTGCGGTCCGGTCGGAGCGTACGGAGGGCGTGAGCGGTCCGCCGCGCGCCGCGTCCACCGCGGCGAGGAGCTCTGCCGGCCGGACTCCGCCGAACGCCGCGACGAGATGGCCGTCCGGTCTGACCAGCAGCACGGTGTGCGCGGAGGCGGCGGGGTACTCCTCGGCGACCAGGACCTCGGCGGGCACCGGAAGCCCGTCCACCGTCTCGACGAGACGCGGCATCACCCCGGCCCGCATCCAGTGCCGCCGGTCCCACACCCCGGTCCCCGGAGCCACCAGCACCACCAGGAACCTCCCCTGCCCCAGCCGTTCCCGGAGCCGTACGCGCGTGCCGTCCGGTGCCGTGACCCGTACATCGGTCACCGGCGCACCGGGGGGCGTACCGACGGCGACGTGCGCCTCGGCGCGCGGGGGCGCAAGGGGGGAATGGGAGTAGGAAGGGGGCGCACCCAGGGGGCCACAGCCCAGATGTCCGTCGGTGAGCAGGGTGTCGTGCCCCCGTGCGCTCCCCGGGACGAGCGTCCGCAGCCCGCCGCCGCCCCGCAGTATCGGCAGCGACTGGTCGGCGGCGCGCAGCCGTGCGGCGACCGCGGCCCGCCGTTCGGACTGGTAGCTGTCGAGCAGCGCGTCCGAGGCGCCCTGGTGCCAGGCCACGGCGAGCTTCCACGCCAGGTTCTCCGCGTCGCGCACCCCCTCGTCCAGCCCCTGGGTGCCCAGCGCCCCCAGCAGATGCGCCGCGTCCCCGGCCAGGAAGGCCCGCTTCACCCGCCAGCGCAGAGCGAGCCGGTGGTGCAGCGTGTGGACCCCGGTGTCCAGCAGTTCGTACGGGGGCGTCTCGCCGCACCAGCCGGCCAGGGTGTCCCTGACCCGGGTGACCAGGGCGTCCGGGGTGACCAGTTCGCCGCGCGGCGGAAGCAGCCAGTCCAGCCGCCAGACCCCGTCGGGCAGCGGCCGCGCGGTGACCTCGGCACCACCGGTGCGCCAGGGCGGCGAGCGGTGCAGGACGGCCTCGCCGGGCCACGGCAGCTCGGTGCGCAGCGCGGCCACGGCCTGCCGCTCGACCGCCGTGCGCCCGGGGAACCGGATCTCCAGGAGCTTGCGCACGGTGGACCTGGCGCCGTCGCAGCCGACCACATAACTCCCGCGCCACCAGGTCGAACCCGGCTCCCGGGTGTGCACCGTGACACCGGCGGGGTCCTGCTCCAGCGTGTCGATCCGGCTGGGTCCCGCGGTCCGCACCAGTTCGTGCGCGGCGACCGCGTCGCGCAGTCCGCGGACGAGCGCGTGCTGCGGCACATGGACCGGGGCGACCGGCATCCCGCCGTCCGGGGAGCCCGTGCCCAGGGCCAGATGGCGCATCACCTGTCCGCGTCGCAGCGACCGCCAGCCCGACCAGCGCAGCCCCTCGTCCTGGAGCGACTTGCAGCCGAGCCGTTCCACCAGGTCGGCGGTGTCCTCGCGCAGGACGACGGTGCGGGCCGGACGGATCTCCTCACGTTCCGGATCCTCGTCGAGGAGCACCGAGGGCACCCCCTGGGCCGCGAGCGCCAGCGACAGCACCAGGCCGACCGGCCCGGCACCGACGACGATCACCGGGTCCATGGCGCGGCCTCCGGGGCACCCGTGGTCGGACGCGGGGTGGCGCACGTACGGAGCGAAGGGGCCGTGACGGCCCCCCGGGCGGGGGGCGGTGTCGACGGGGATGCGGCGGCGGGAGCTCGGTGCGCGGTCACAGAACGTATGCAACCTACTGCCGGTGCGTGCGTCAAGTGACACCCGGACGCGGCGAGGGGCAGGGGCGTGCGTGCCCCTGCCCCTCGTGCGACGTCCGTCGACGCGGCGTCAGTTCTCGTTCGAGTCCATGAGCAGCACCGGCTCACCGGCCGTCGTCGGTGCGCCCCCCTTGCCCCCGCTCTTCTTCCGCTGCCGGAGCCGGCGCTCCAGCCAGCTCGCGAACGAGGTGAGGGAGAAGTTCAGGGCGATGTAGATCAGGGCGATGACGGTGAAGCAGGCGATGGTGTTCGCGCCGTAGTTCGCCGACATCGGCCGGACGGAGGCCAGCAGCTCGGGGAACGTCATCATGGCGCCACCCAGGGCGGTGTCCTTCACGATGACGACGAGCTGGCTGACGATCGCGGGCAGCATGGCGGTGACCGCCTGCGGCAGCAGCACGAAGACCATGATCTGGCCCTTGCGCATGCCGATCGCCTTGGCCGCGTCCGTCTGGCCGCGCGGCAGGGTCTCGATGCCGGTCCGCACGATCTCGGCGAGCACCGAGGCGTTGTAGAGCACCAGACCCGTGATGACGGCGTACAGCGGACGGGTGTCCGTGCTGATGTCCGTGTACTCGGAGTACACCGCGTTCGCGATGATCATCAGGATCAGCACCGGGATCGCGCGGAAGAACTCCACGACCACCCCGGCCGGGATCCGTACCCACCGGTGGTCCGACAGCCGGCCGATTCCGAACAGGGCGCCCAGCGGCAGCGCGATGAGCAGTGCGTAGAACGCGGCCTTCAGCGTGTTCTGCAGGCCGGGCCAGATGTACGTCTCCCAGGGCTGGGGACTGGTGAAGAACGGCTTCCACTTGACCCAGTCGAGCTGGTGCTTCGAGTCGAGGCCGTCGTACACCCACCACACCACCGCCGCGGCGGCGACCAGGAAGAGGACCGTGTAGAGGATGTTCCGCCGCTTGGCGCGGGGGCCCTGGGCGTCGTAGAGGACGGAACTCATCGCTTCACCGCCACCTTCTTGCTCACCCAGCCGAGGAGGAGGCCGGTCGGGAGGGTCAGAACGATGAAGCCGAAGGCGAAGACGGCTGCGATCAGCAGCAGTTGGGCCTCCGCCTCGATCATGCCCTTCATCAAGTACGAGGCCTCCGCCACACCGATCGCCGAGGCGACCGTGGTGTTCTTCGTCAGCGCGATCAGCACGTTCGAGAGCGGATTGACGACGGAACGGAACGCCTGCGGAAGGATGATCAGCCGTAGCACCTGGGTGAACGTCAGGCCGAGGGCCCGCGCCGCCTCGGCCTGGCCGACCGGCACCGTGTTGATGCCGGACCGCAGGGCCTCGCAGACGAAGGAGGCCGTGTAGGCCGCCAGGGCGAGCACCGCGAGCCGGAAGTTGATGGCGGTGAAGTCACTGGCCCCGAGGTTCACACCCAGCGTCTGGTTCAGGCCCAGCGACGCGAAGATGATGATCACGGTCAGCGGGGTGTTCCGGACGACGTTGACGTAGCCGGTGGCGAAGCCGCGCATCAGGGGGACCGGGCTGACCTTCATGCCGGCCAGCAGCGTTCCCCATATGAGGGAGCCGAGGGCGGAGTAGACGGTGAGCTTCACCGTCACCCAGAAGGCCCCCAACAGGTCATAACCTTCAAGAAAGTCGAACACGATCTCCCGTGCTTCCACGTGTAGGAGGGCACGGCGCGCCGCCGTCAGCGGCGGCGCGCCCGGTCAGCCCTGCTTCACTTGACGACGTTGCCGATCTTCGGCGCTTCCTCGTTCTTGTAGCCGGCCGGACCGAAGTTGGCGTCCACGGCCTTCTTCCACGAGCCGTCCGAGACCATCTTGGTCAGCGCGTCGTTGATCTTCTTCTTGAGGTCGGCGTCGCCCTTCTTCAGACCGATGCCGTAGTTCTCGTTGGTCATCTTGAAGCCGGCCAGCTTGAACTTGCCCTTGTTGGCGTCCTGCGAGGCGTAACCGGCCAGGATGCTGTCGTCCGTGGTCAGGGCGTCGACGACCTTGTTCTCCAGGCCGGTCAGGCACTCCGAGTAGCCGCCGAACTCCTGGAGCTGCGCCTTCGGGGCCAGCTTCTCCTTGACGTTCTTCGCCGAGGTGGAGCCGGTGACCGAGCAGAGCTTCTTGTTGTTCAGGTCCTCGGGCGACTTGATCGAGTTCTCGTCCGCGCGGACCAGGATGTCCTGGTGGGCGAGGAGGTACGGGCCCGCGAAGTCGACCTTCTGCAGACGCTCGTCGTTGATCGAGTAGGAGGCGACGATGAACTTGACGTCACCCCGCGAGATCGCCGTCTCGCGGTCGGCGCTCTTCGTCTCCTTGAACTCGATCTTGTCGGCGGGGTAGCCGAGCTCCTTGGCGACATAGGTGGCGACGTCGACGTCGAAACCGGTGTACTTGCCGTCCGGCGTCTTCAGGCCGATGCCGGGCTGGTCGATCTTGATGCCGATCGTGATCTTCCCGCCGCCGCCCGAACCGGACGAGTCGTCCTTCTTGTCGTCGGAACCGCAGGCGGAGGCGGTCAGGGCGAGCGCGAGCACGGCGGCCGAGGCGGCGGTGACCTTACGAAGCTGCATGGTGAAATTCCCTAGGGTTGACGCGATGTGAGTGATCAGCCGGTCCGTGGGACCGGTGCCGAAGCCTCGTCAGTGGTGCAGGATCTTCGACAGGAAGTCCTTGGCGCGGTCACTGCGCGGATTGCTGAAGAACTGGTCCGGCGTGGCCTCTTCGACGATCTTCCCGTCCGCCATGAAGACCACACGGTTCGCGGCGGACCGGGCGAAGCCCATCTCGTGCGTGACCACGACCATGGTCATGCCCTCACGGGCGAGCTGCTGCATGACCTCCAGCACCTCGTTGATCATCTCCGGGTCGAGCGCGGAGGTCGGCTCGTCGAAGAGCATGACCTTGGGGTCCATCGCCAACGCCCGTGCGATCGCCACGCGCTGCTGCTGGCCGCCGGAGAGCTGGGAGGGGTACTTGTCGGCCTGGGCGCCGACGCCCACCCGGTCGAGCAGCGCGCGTGCCTTCTCCTCGGCCGCCTTCTTGTCCGCCTTGCGGACCTTGAGCTGGCCGAGCGTCACGTTCTCCAGCACCGTCTTGTGCGCGAACAGATTGAACGACTGGAAGACCATGCCGACGTCGGCGCGCAGCCGCGCCAGCTCCTTGCCCTCCTGGGGCAACGGCTTCCCGTCGATCGTGATCGCGCCCGAGTCGATCGTCTCCAAGCGGTTGATCGTGCGGCACAGCGTGGACTTCCCGGACCCGGACGGCCCGATGACGACCACGACCTCGCCGCGGGCGATCGTCAGGTCGATGTCCTGGAGCACATGCAGCGCGCCGAAGTGCTTGTTGACGTTGCTCAGCACCACCAGGTCGCCGGCCGCGGGTGCAGCGTCCTCGACGCCCTTGGTCACTGAAACTCCGCTCATCGGCTTCTTGCTCCGTCCTCCTCGGTTGGCAAGGACCTTAGTGACGCAGTGCGACCAGCGTCATTACATCTGAGCGGAAATTGAGCATAACGATCCGGCGGCAACCGGACACTATGCGTGAACGGGACGACCCCCGGAACCCCCGGGGCGTACCGGGTGCATAACGGAAACCCGGATGCAACGGGCAGGCCCTTGACTGGTCCACCGGTCATCGGCGTGGATGCCCTGGTACACCCTGACGTGAAACGCCCCGGTACGGGGAAGTGACCAGGGGCGTACGCGACCGCACACCGAGACCACACCCGAGGAGAGAGGGGGCCCATGAGACTGCTGCTTGTCGAGGACGACAACCACGTGGCCGCCGCCCTGTCCGCGATCCTCGCCCGGCACGGCTTCCGGGTCGTGCACGCCCGCAGCGGCGAGGAGGCCCTCCAGGCGCTCCTGCCCGCCGACACCGAGCCCTTCGGCGTCGTCCTCCTGGACCTCGGCCTGCCCGACCAGGACGGCTACGAGGTGTGCGGGAAGATCCGCAAGCGCAGCTCCGTGCCCGTGATCATGGTGACCGCGCGGGCCGACGTCCGCTCCCGGATCCACGGCCTCAACCTCGGCGCCGACGACTACGTCACCAAGCCGTACGACACCGGAGAACTCCTCGCGCGCATCCACGCGGTCAGCCGTCGCAAGACGGCCGGCGAGGACACCGCGCCCACCCCGCTCGCCGCGCTGCGCCTGGGCCATGTGCACATCGAGCTGCCGACCCGCCGGGTCAGTGTGGACGGCAGCGAAGTGCAGCTCACCCGCAAGGAGTTCGATCTGCTGGCGCTCCTCGCCCAGCGCCCCGGAGTGGTGTTCCGCCGTGAGCAGATCATCAGCGAGGTGTGGCGCACCAGTTGGGAGGGTACGGGGCGCACGCTGGAGGTGCACGTGGCCTCGCTGCGCTCCAAGCTCCGGCTGCCGGCCCTGATCGAGACGGTGCGCGGCGTCGGTTACCGGCTCGTCGCCCCGTCCGCGTAGAGGCGACCGTTCCCGTTGCGCACCCGGCTGCTTCCGCTGCTCATCGTCCTCATGGCGAGCGTCCTGCTGGCCCTCGGCTTCCCCCTGGCGGTCAGCGTCGCGGCGGCCCAGCAGCAGCGCGTCGTCATCGACCGCATCGACGACACGGCCCGCTTCGCGGCCCTCGCCCAGTTCATCACCGAGCGCACCAACGGCTACGACGAGCGCCGCCGCACGCTCCAGACCGAACTGGAGACCTACGCCGGGGTCTACGGGATCCGGGCCGGTGTCTTCTACCGCGACGACAGCGCGATGGCCAAGGCCCCCGCCGCCTGGGTGCTGCCCGCCGAGGGCGAGGGCCGGGAGGCGTTCAAGGAGGCGCTGCTCGGCCGGCGCAGCCACGACCCGCCGCAGGTCTGGCCCTGGCAGGACGGACGCGTCGTCGTCGCCTCCCCGGTCGTCCGGGACGGCGACGTGATCGCCGTCGTCGTCATCGACTCGCCCACCGGCGGCCAGCGCTCCGGCACGCTCCGCGGCTGGCTGCTGATCGCCGCGGGCGAGGTGGTCGCGATGCTGGTCGCGCTCGGCGCGGCGAACCGGCTCACCGGCTGGGTCCTGCTGCCCGTACGGACCCTGGACGCCGCCGCGCACGACATCGCCAGCGGGCGGATGCGCTCCCGGGTCGCGGCCTCCGGCGGGCCGCCGGAACTGCGGCGCCTGGCCCGTTCGTTCAACGAGATGGCCGACAACGTGGAGGACGTGCTGGAACAGCAGCGCGCCTTCGTCGCCGACGCCTCGCACCAGTTGCGCAACCCGCTGGCCGCGCTGCTCCTGCGCATCGAGCTCCTCGCCCTCGAACTGCCCGAGGGCAACGAGGAGATCGCCTCCGTGCGCACCGAGGGCAAGCGCCTCGGCCAGGTCCTCGACGATCTGCTCGATCTGGCGCTCGCCGAGCACGCCGACGCCGATCTGCGGCTCACCGACATCGGGGCGCTGACCGCGGAGCGCGTCGCCTCGTGGCGGCCGGTGGCCGAGGAGAAGGGCGTACGGCTCCGGGCGGAGGACCTGCCCGCCGTCACCGCCTGGGCCGACCCCATCGCCCTGTCCAGCGCGCTCGACGCCGTCATCGACAACGCGCTCAAGTTCACCCCCGAGGACGAGGAGGTCCGGATCTCCGTCGCCCCGGGCGCCACCCAGGCCACCGTCGTCGTCGCGGACCGCGGCCCCGGCCTCACCGACCAGGAGATGGAACGCATCGGCGACCGCTTCTGGCGCAGCTCCCAGCACCAGAACATCAGCGGCTCCGGCCTCGGCCTCTCCATCTCCAAGGCGCTCCTCGCCGCGGGCGGCGGCACGCTGACCTGCTCCCGCAACACCCCGCACGGGCTGTGCGTGACCGTTTCGGTGCCCCGGGACGACCCCCGGGGCTGAGGGCCCCCGTCCCCGTCAGGGCTTGACCGAGCGGTAGTACCGCTTGGCCCCCTCGTGCAGCGGCAGCGGATCGGTGTAGATCGCCGTGCGCAGGTCCACCAGCTGCGCCGCGTGCACCTCGCGCCCGATCCGGTCCCGGCTGTCGATCACCGTACGGGTGAACGCCTCCGTCATCACCGGGTCCGTGCGGTCCGTGGTCACCAGCACATTGGCCACGGCCACGGTGGGAACGGCCTGACCCTGCTGGGCGTCGCGGTAGGCGTCGGCGGGCATCACGGCGGAGCGGTAGTAGCGCGTCGAGCCGCCGGCCGCCTGGAGCCGCTTGACGAGCGACTCCTCCAGGGGCACCAGCCGGATCGGATAGCGGGCCGCGAGATCCGCCACCGCGCTGGTCGGCAGCCCGCCGGACCAGAAGAAGGCGTCCAGCCGGCCCTCCTCCAGCAGCTTCGGCATGGTGTCGATCCCGGCCGGCACCGCCGTCACGTCCCCGACCGGGTCCAGACCGGCCGCCGTCATGATCCGGTCCGCGACCAGCCGCACCCCCGAGCCCGGCTGCCCGACCGCGACGGTCTTGCCCCGCAGATCGGCGACCTTGCCGATGTCGGAGCCGCGCTTCACGACGAGCTGGATGTAGTCGTCGTACAGCCGCACACAGCCCCGCAGCCGCTCGAAACCGGGCTTGCGGTCCCGGAGGTACGTGGCGACCGCGTCGGTGGTCGCGATGGTGAAGTCGGCCCGGCCCGTCGCCACCCGGGCGATGTTCTGCTGCGAACCCTCGCTGGTCTGCAGGTGTATGGAGACCTTCGGCAGATCCCTGTCCAGGGCGCCCCTGAGCCGCTCGCCGTAGCGCTGGTAGACGCCGCTGCGCACCCCGGTGCTGAAGGTCAGCGAGCCCGTCGGCTCCGGTTCCCCCAGGGGCAGCAGCCACCACAGCAGCAGTCCGAGCACGACGGCGAGGACGGCGCCCGCCCGCAGCGAGCGCCGCCGGACCGTTCGGGAGAGCGCCGGGAGCATGGCGGCGATCCTGCCAGGTCCGTCCCGACCCTGACCAGGGGCGGTTCGTCACATCCCGACGCCCTGCCCCCGCCGCGACGGGAGGGGTCCGCGCAGCGCCTACCCTTGTCGCATGAGCAGCGGCAACCGGAGCGAAGCAGTGGACGTCAGAAAAAGCTATGAGGTGCGCACCTACGGGTGCCAGATGAACGTCCACGACTCCGAGCGGCTTTCGGGTCTGCTGGAGGACGCCGGGTACGTACGGGCGCCCGAGGGCTCCGACGGCGACGCCGACGTCGTCGTCTTCAACACGTGCGCCGTCCGTGAGAACGCCGACAACAAGCTCTACGGCAACCTCGGCCGCCTCGCCCCGATGAAGACGAAGCGCCCCGGCATGCAGATCGCCGTCGGCGGCTGCCTCGCCCAGAAGGACCGCGACACCATCGTCGAGCGGGCCCCCTGGGTCGACGTCGTCTTCGGTACGCACAACATCGGCAAGCTGCCCGTCCTGCTGGAGCGCGCCCGCGTCCAGGAGGAGGCCCAGATCGAGATCGCCGAATCCCTGGAGGCGTTCCCCTCCACGCTGCCCACCCGCCGCGAGTCGGCGTACGCCGCCTGGGTCTCGATCTCCGTCGGCTGCAACAACACCTGCACCTTCTGCATCGTCCCGGCGCTGCGCGGCAAGGAGAAGGACCGCAGGACCGGCGACATCCTCGCCGAGATCGAGGCCCTGGTCGCCGAGGGCGTCTCCGAGATCACCCTGCTCGGCCAGAACGTCAACGCCTACGGCTCCGACATCGGCGACCGCGAGGCGTTCTCCAAGCTGCTGCGCGCCTGCGGGCGGATCGAGGGCCTGGAGCGGGTCCGCTTCACCTCGCCGCACCCGCGCGACTTCACCGACGACGTGATCGCCGCCATGGCCGAGACGCCGAACGTGATGCCGCAGCTTCACATGCCCATGCAGTCCGGCTCCGACCGGGTCCTGAAGGCCATGCGCCGCTCCTACCGGCAGGAACGCTTCCTCGGGATCATCGACAAGGTGCGGGCCGCGATGCCCGACGCCGCGATCTCCACCGACATCATCGTCGGCTTCCCCGGGGAGACCGAGGAGGACTTCGAGCAGACCATGCACGCGGTCCGCGAGGCGCGGTTCGCCAACGCCTTCACCTTCCAGTACTCCAAGCGCCCCGGGACCCCGGCCGCCGACATGGAGGGCCAGGTCCCCAAGGAGGTCGTCCAGGAGCGCTACATGCGCCTGTCCGCCCTCCAGGAGGAGATCTCCTGGGAGGAGAACAAGAAGCAGGTCGGCCGCACCCTGGAGGTCATGGTCGCCGAGGGCGAGGGCCGCAAGGACGGCGCCACCCACCGGCTGTCCGGGCGCGCCCCCGACAACCGCCTCGTGCACTTCACCAAGCCGGACGAGGACGTGCGCCCGGGCGACGTGGTGACCGTCGAGATCAGCTACGCCGCCCCGCACCACCTGCTCGCCGAGGGCGCCCCCCTCGCCGTGCGCCGCACCCGCTCCGGCGACGCCTGGGCCCGGCGCAACGCCGCCGAGGCCGCCAAGCCCGCCGGCGTCATGCTGGGCCTGCCGAAGATCGGCGCGCCCGAGCCGCTGCCCGCCGCCTCGGCTCCCGGCTGCGGCTGCGACTGACCGCACCGACGGGCCTCCTCGGGGGCACGGACGCGAATCGGCCCCTCAGGGGTACGGATCCGAACCGGCCCCCTAAGGAGTGCGGACCCGCACGCCCGGCGCGGGCGGGTCCGCACTCCGGCGCACGCGGGGGGTACGCGGCCGGTGACAGGGGGCCAGTACGCTGCCCCCCATGCTTGTCGCCGCCGCTGTCTGCCCCTGTCCGCCGCTGCTCGTCCCCGACGTCGCCGCCGGTGCCGCGCCCGAACTCGACTCCCTGAGGGCCGCGTGCACCGACGCCCTGGGTGTCCTGGCCGCCTCCCGCCCCGACCTCCTCGTGGTGGTCGGCCCGGCCGGCCTCGCGGGACGCGGCCCGCACCCCGAGGGCGCCACGGGCGACTTCCGCGAGTTCGGCGTCGATCTCGGCGTACGGCTCGGACGCGACCTCGCGGCGGCGGCCGAGCGCCCGCTTCCCCCGTCCCTCGCCGTCGGGGCCTGGCTGCTGGCGGACGCCGGATGGGCCGCCTCCCCCGTGGAGGCGCTCGGGGTGGGCGAGCCGTTGGAGACCGCCCGCTGCGTGGCGGAGGGGCGCGCGCTGGCCGCCCGCGCCGACCGGGTCGCCCTGCTGGTCATGGGCGACGGCAGCGCCTGCCGCACCTTGAAGGCCCCCGGCTACCTCGACGAACGTGCGGCCGGATTCGACGCCTCGGCCGCCCGGGCCCTCGCCGCCGCCGATCCCGAGGCCCTGATCGCGCTGGACGAGTCCCTGGCGTACGAACTGAAGGCCGCGGGCCGCGCGCCCTGGCAGCTGCTCGCCGGCGCGGCCCAGGGGGCCCGGCTGGGCGGGCGCCTGCTGTACGACGACGCGCCCTACGGTGTGGGCTATCTGGTCGCCGCCTGGTCCTGACGGGCGGGACCGCCCGCACGCGCGACGGCCGCGGAGCGCGAGGCTCCGCGGCCGTGATCGTCCACAGGACCCGGGGTCAGGAGGCGGGAGGCGTACTGCCGGGGGCCGGTGGCTTGCCGTCGCCGTCCTTCTGGGACAGCTTCTCCCTCGCGTCCTTCGCCTTCTGCGTACCGGACACGATCTTGTCGCTGTACTTGCCCTTGGTCTTCTCGTCGACCGTCCGCGCGGCCTTGTCGAGCCCCTGGTCGATCTTGTCCCCGTGCTGCCGCGCGAGGTCGCTGACCTTGTCCTTGGCGGGGCCGAGCTTCGCCTTCAAACTGTCCATGAGGCCCATCGGGCACCTTCTCTGCTGGGGGCTGCGTGCGCGTGCTCTCTCCGGCCCCGCCTACCCGCCCCGCCTCGCCGTACTCCCGCCGCCGACGGATACGGACGGTGGAAGCCGACGGGGAACCGATGGCAGAACCGTGAGAAACCACCCATATGTAGTCGTCAGTTTACCCGACGGCTCGTCATACGGCGTCCGGCCGCCCTTCCCGCATCGCCCGTTCGGGAACCGTCCCGAGGTTTGCGAGACTGTGCCGGTGACAAGTCCAGCTCCCGCACCGCGGGTCATCGCCGTCGTCGGTCCCACCGCAGCCGGAAAGTCCGACCTGGGGGTGTTCCTCGCGCAGCGGCTCGGGGGCGAAGTGGTCAACGCGGACTCCATGCAGCTCTACCGGGGCATGGACATCGGCACCGCCAAGCTCACCCCGGCCGAACGCGGATCCGTCCCGCACCACCTGCTGGACATCTGGGACGTCACCGAGACCGCCAGCGTCGCCGAGTACCAGCGCCTGGCCCGCGCCGAGATCGACCGGTTGCTCGCCGAGGGCCGCACGCCCGTCCTGGTCGGCGGTTCCGGCCTCTACGTGAAGGGCGCGATCGACGCCCTGGAGTTCCCCGGCACCGACCCGGACGTCCGCGCCGCGCTGGAGGCGGAGCTCGCCCTGCGCGGCTCGGGCGCCCTGCACGCACGGCTGGCCGCCGCCGACCCCGAGGCGGGCCGGGCCATCCTGCCCAGCAACGGCCGGCGCATCGTCCGCGCCCTCGAGGTCATCGAGATCACCGGCAAACCCTTCACCGCCCACCTCCCCGGCGACGACGCGGTCTACGACGCCGTCCAGATCGGCGTCGACGTCGCCCGCCCCGAACTCGACGAGCGCATCGCCCGGCGCGTCGACCGGATGTGGGAGGCCGGCCTGGTCGACGAGGTCCGCGCCCTGGAGGCGCGCGGGCTGCGAGGCGGCCGCACGGCCTCCCGGGCCCTCGGCTACCAGCAGGTCCTCGCCGCGCTGGCGGGGGAGTGCACCGAGGACGAGGCGCGCGCCGAGACCGTGCGCGCCACCAAACGCTTCGCGCGCCGTCAGGACTCCTGGTTCCGCCGCGACCCGCGCGTCCAGTGGCTGAACGGCGCCGTCGAGCACCGGGGGGAACTCCCGGGCCAGGCGCTGGCGTTGGTCGAACGGGCGGTTACAGCCTGATCACGTGATGGCATCGGGACGCCCTGCCCGTCAGTTCGGCGACCCGGAGCGTGCCATCATCGAGCATCGATCGACCAGTGGAGTCCGAGTTGGGAGGGCGCGTGGCGATGGAGGCCGGCCCTCGCGACACGGAACGAGACGCACCGCCGACGCGGCACGACGCGCGCGGCCTGAGCCCCGACGGGCCCGACGAGCCGACCGTGGCTCCCGAGGTCGAGGTCGAGCTGCGGCCCGCCCGGCGGCTGCGCATCTGGCAGCTCGCGCCCATCGTGATGCTCGCGGCCCTCGGCTCGCTCATGTTCGCCTTCCCGCTCGCCTTCGAGGTGGGCGACGGCGGCCCGGTGGTCGCCATGCTGGGTCTGCTGATCAGCGGCTGCGCGGCCGGCTGGGGCATGATGGCCGCCCGCCGCGTGGGCTACACCTGGCCCGGACTGCCGTCCAGGGGCGCGGGGGAGCGCGCCGACTGGCGCGTGGTGGCCCTGTACGCCGCCGTGGCGCTCGCGCTGGTCGCGCTGGCCGTCTGGCGCGTGGCCCGGCTGCGCGGCTGAGGACCCGGCGCGCGTTTCCCGGCGGTCGCTGCCGCCTCGTACAGTTGTCCCGTGACCACCTCGCAGATCGCCTTCCTCAAGGGCCACGGCACCGAGAACGACTTCGTGATCGTTCCGGACCCGGACAACGTCCTGGACCTGCCCGCGTCCGTCGTCGCCGGGCTGTGCGACCGCCGCGCCGGGATCGGCGGTGACGGACTGCTCCACGTGGTGCGGAGCGCCGCCCACCCCGAGGCGCGGTCCATGGCGGACGAGGCCGAGTGGTTCATGGACTACCGCAACGCGGACGGCTCCGTCGCCGAGATGTGCGGCAACGGCGTGCGCGTCTTCGCCCGCTACCTCCAGCGGGCCGGCGCCGTCGAGGAGGGCGACCTCGCCGTCGCCACCCGGGGCGGTGTGAAGAAGGTGCACCTCGCCAAGAACGGCGACGTGACCGTCGCCATGGGCGGCGCCGCCCTCCCGGCCGACGGCGTCACCGTCACGGTCGACGGCCGCAGCTGGGACGCCCGCAACGTGAACATGGGCAACCCCCACGCGGTCGCCTTCGTCGACGACCTGGCGCACGCCGGCGCGCTCACCGCCGAGCCGTTCTACGCCCCCGCCTCGGTCTACCCCGACGGCGTCAACGTCGAGTTCGTCGTCGACCGGGGCCCCCGGCACGTGGCCATGCGCGTCCACGAGCGCGGTTCCGGCGAGACCCGCTCCTGCGGCACCGGGGCCTGCGCGGTCGCCGTCGCCGCCGCCCGCCGCGACGGGGCCGACCCGGCGGTGACCGGCACGCCTGTGACGTACACCGTCGATCTGCCCGGCGGCACCCTGGTCGTCACCGAGCACCCCGACGGCGGCATCGAGATGACCGGCGCCGCCGAGATCGTCGCCGAGGGAACGATCGACCCGGCGTGGCTCGAAACGCTGAACGGATAGCACTTCGCTCGAATGGGTGATCCGTTTCACGCTGGGCGAGAGCGGCACTCCGCCCCGTGGTGGGCTCGGTAGCATCAAGCACCGGCCCGGAGGCGCGACCGCACCTCCCACCCGCCGGTCGACGCAGCCGGAGGTGCCCCATGAGCGCAGAGGCCACCAATCCAGGTGCTCCCGCCCGCAGGCGGAGCCGTCCCCGGATCGATCTGCGCCGGCTCGGCCGGGTCGCGCTGCTCGGCCCGGTCTCCCGGGACCGGCTGCCCGATGCCATCGGACACGTCGCCGAGGCCCACCGGGCCCACCACCCCGACGCCGATCTCTCGGTGCTGCGCCGGGCCTACGTCCTCGCCGAGAGTTCGCACCGGGGGCAGATGCGCAAGAGCGGCGAGCCCTACATCACCCACCCGCTCGCCGTCACCCTGATCCTCGCCCAGCTCGGCGCCGAGACCACCACCCTCACCGCCTCCCTCCTCCACGACACGGTCGAGGACACCGAGGTCACCCTCGACCAGGTGCGCGAGGAGTTCGGCGAGGAGGTCTGCTACCTCGTCGACGGCGTGACCAAACTGGAGAAGGTCGACTACGGGGCCGCCGCCGAACCCGAGACCTTCCGCAAGATGCTCGTGGCCACCGGCGACGACGTCCGGGTGATGTCGATCAAGCTCGCCGACCGGCTGCACAACATGCGCACCCTCGGTGTGATGCGCCCCGAGAAGCAGGCCCGGATCGCCAAGGTCACCCGCGACGTGCTGATCCCGCTCGCCGAGCGGCTCGGCGTCCAGGCCCTCAAGACCGAGCTGGAGGACCTCGTCTTCGCGATCCTCCACCCCGAGGAGTACGCGCACACCCGGACCCTGATCTCCGCCGCCGCCACGGGTGACGACCCGCTCACCGCCACCGCGGACCGGGTCGCCGCGGTCCTCCGCGAGGCCGGCATCCCCGCCGAGGTCGTCGTCCGGCCGCGCCACTTCGTCTCCGTCCACCGCGTCCGGATGAAACGCGGCGAACTGCGCGGCAGCGACTTCGGGCGGCTGCTGGTCCTGGTCGGCGAGGACGCCGACTGCTACGCCGTCCTCGGTGAGCTGCACACCTGCTTCACCCCGGTGATCTCCGAGTTCAAGGACTTCATCGCCTCACCCAAGTTCAACCTCTACCAGTCGCTGCACACCGCGGTGGTGGGCCCTCGGGGCGAGGTCGCGGAGGTCCTCATCCGCACCCACCGGATGCACCGGGTCGCGGAGGCCGGCGTCATCGCGCTCGGCAATCCGTACGCCGCCGACGCCACCGCCACCGCCGAACCGGCGGACGGGGAGCGGGCCGACCCCACCCGCCCCGGCTGGCTCTCCCGACTCCTCCAGTGGCAGCAGTCCGCCCCCGACCCCGACACGTTCTGGACCACGCTGCGCGCGGACCTGGCCGAGGACCGCGAGATCACCGTCTTCCGCACGGACGGCGGCACGCTCGGCCTGCCCGCGGGCGCCAGCTGCGTGGACGCCGCCTACGCGCAGTACGGCGACGCCGCGCACGCCTGTATCGGGGCCCGGGTGAACGGGCGGCTCGCCACCCTCGGCACGGTCCTCGGCGACGGCGACACCGTGCAGCTCCTGCTGGCCGAGGACGCCGCCTCCGGCCCCTCGCCCGCCTGGCTCGACCACGCCCGCACCCCCGCCGCCCGCATCGCCATCTCCGGCTGGCTCGACGCCCACCCCCAGGACACCGAGGACGCCGTTCCGGCCGACACGCGCGGGCCCGTACCGCAGCCCGACCGCCCGCCCCGCACCCAGCCCCCCGATGCGTCCGCCCGGACCGTCGGCGCCGTGGTCGACGCACCCGACACCCCGGTCAGGCTGGCCGGGTGCTGCACCCCGGAGCCCCCCGACGACGTCACCGGATTCGCCGTACGCGGCGGCACCGTCACCGTGCACCGGCTGAAGTGTCCGGCCGTCGGCCGGATGGCCGCCGTCGGCCGGGTGGCGGTCCCCGTCAGCTGGGGCGACGCCCCCGCCTGCCGGGTGACCCTGGTCGCCGAGTCCTTCGGCCGCCCCCGCCTGCTCGCGGACCTCACCGAGGCCATCGCCGGGGCCGACGCGGCGGTCGTCTCCGCCACCGTGGAACCCCCCAGCGAACAGCGCGTGCGCCACACCTACACGCTCCACCTCCCCGACGCCGCCGGACTGCCCGCGCTGATCCGCGCCATGCGCGAGGTGCCGGGCGTGTACGACGTGAGCCGCGTCCAGCACTCCGCCCCCGTGCTCTAGACGTATCGCCTCCTCAGGGTCGGGGACGCGGCGGGCGGCGCGTCCGTCGATCCTTGGACGCCTCGGTCTCCTGTCCCGGACCCGGTGCGAAGCAGGCGTCCCAGCACTGAACGGCGGCGGTGTCCGCTTGCCGGGAATCGGATCGCCACCCACGGGGTTGGTGGGGGACGAGCCGATATCGGAGGGGTCTGCGAGCGATTCAGGTGGACGAAGTGGGCGGTCCCGAGGTGCTGCGGGAGGCCGAGGTGGATCCACCGCGGCCGGGTCCGGGCGAAGCGGTCGTGGAGGTCGCCGCATCCGGGGTCAACTTCCTCGACGTCTACCACCGCGAGGGCCGATACCCCCTCCCGCTGCCCTTCACCCCGGGCGCCGAGGGCGCCGGCACGGCCGTCGAGGTCGGACCCGGTGTCGCCGACGTCGCGGTCGGGGACCGGGTCGGTTGGGTGGAGATCCCCGGTACGTATGCCGAGCGGGCCGTCGTGGACTCCTCCCGGCTGGTGCCGTTGCCCGACGACATCGACTTCGAGACCGCCGCCGCCGTGCTCCTCCAAGGCATGACCGCGCACTATCTCGTCAAGGACGCCTACCCGGTCCAGGAGGGCGACACGGTGCTCGTGCATGCGGCTGCCAGCGGCATGGGGCTCCTTCTGACCCAGCTCGTCACCCATCTCGGAGGCAGGGTGATCGGCACGACGTCGACCACGGCGAAGGCCGAGACGGCGAGGCGTGCCGGAGCGGCCGAGGTGATCCTTTCCTCCGCGGTCGGTGATCTCGCCGCCGAGGTGAGGCGGCTCAACGGTGGTCAGGGGCTGCCGGTCGTCTTCGACGGCGTCGGCGCGCACACCTTCGACGCGAGCCTCGCCAGCCTGCGAGCCCGCGGCCACCTCGTGCTCTTCGGCGCGGCGAGTGGTGCCGTGCCTCCGTTCGACCCGATACGGCTCGCCCAGGGCGGTTCGCTGACCCTGATCCGGCCCAGCCTCGGGGACTTCATCGCCGATCGGTCCGAACTGCTCGGACGGGCAGCCGATGTGTTCGAGTGGGTGCGCTCCAAGGCGCTCGACGTCACCGTGACGGGCCGCTACGCCCTGTCCGAGGCCGCCGGGGCCCACAGCGATCTGGAGGCTCGGCGTACGACCGGCAAGCTGCTCCTCGTACCCGGTGCGGCCGCCGGGGGACGCCCTGAGGAGACACAGGGCTGATCGCGGGTGACGAGATTCCCCCGTCCGCCGCGTCGGACCCCGTTCGAGTGGCGCGGCGCGCGCCGCCCCTGTAGTGAGGGGCGGCGCTGGTAGCCGTAGTCCATGCCGTTCCTCTCCCGCCCGCTGCGGGCCGCCCTGCTGGCCGCCGCAACGGTCCCCACCCTTGTCGCCGCCACCCTGCCCGCCCCGGTGCCCCTGGGCATCGGGGACCCGCTCTTCCCGCACCTCGGCAACCCCGGATACGACGTCCTCGCGTACGACATCGCCCTCGACTACCGGGGCGACAACGACAAGCCACTGGAGGCCGTCACCACGATCGACGCGCGCACGACCGAGGCACTGGACCGGATCAACCTCGATTTCACCCGGGGCACCGTGCGCTCCGTCGCCGTCAACGGAGTGCGCGCCGACTTCCGGGTCTCCGGCGAGGACCTGATCGTGGAACCGCTGGGGCGCCTCCCCGAGGGCGTGCCCGTACGCCTCACCGTCCGGCACACCAGCGACCCCGGGGGCGAACGCGACACCGGCGGCTGGGTGCGGACCGCCGACGGGCTCGCCATGGCCAACCAGGCGGACGCCGGCCACCGGGTCTTCCCGGGCAACGACCACCCCGCCGACAAGGCGTACTTCACCTTCCGGGTCACCGCTCCCCAGGACCTGACCGTGGTGGCCAACGGGGTGCGGACC
This sequence comes from Streptomyces sp. NPDC001515, assembly GCF_053597115.1. Classification (NCBI taxonomy): domain Bacteria; kingdom Bacillati; phylum Actinomycetota; class Actinomycetes; order Kitasatosporales; family Streptomycetaceae; genus Streptomyces; species Streptomyces sp. NPDC001515. The sequence continues at coordinate 167,076 of NZ_JBSFHN010000010.1, read as the reverse complement.
GGCAGGGACCGCCACGGCGACCGCACCACCTGGACCTACCGCACGGCGCACCCGATGGCCACGGAACTGGCCCAGGTCAGCATCGGCCGTTCCGCCGTCGTCGAACGGACCGGCCCGCACCGGCTGCCCGTGCGCGACGTCGTTCCGGCCGCCGACCGGGAGGAGCTGGAGCCCTGGCTGCGGAAGACGCCCGGCCAGCTGGAGTGGATGGAACGCCAGGTGGGCCGCTATCCCTTCGAGAACTACGGCGTGCTCGTCGCGGACACCGAGACCGGTTTCGAGCTGGAGACCCAGACCCTCTCCCTGTTCGAGCGCCGGATGTTCACGGACGCCTTCCCCGCCTGGTACGTCGACTCGGTCATGGTCCACGAACTGGCCCACCAGTGGTTCGGTGACAGCGTCTCGCCCCGGACCTGGTCCGATCTCTGGCTCAACGAGGGGCACGCCAGCTGGTACGAGGCGCGCTACGCCGAGGAGCACGGCGGCCCGGCGCTGGAGGAGCGGATGCGCGCCGCCTACGCACGCTCCGACGACTGGCGGGCGGCCGGAGGCCCGCCCGCGCGCCCCGCTCCGCCGTCGCCCGGCCACAAGATCAGCCTGTTCCGGCCGGTCGTGTACGACGGCAGCGCCCTCGTCCTCTACGCGCTCCGCCAGGAGATCGGCGCCGATGCCTTCGGCCTGCTGGAGCGGCTCTGGGTGCGCCACCACCGCGACGCCAACGCGACCACGGCCGACTTCACCGCCCTCGCCTCCCGGGTCGCCGGCCGCGACCTGACCGCGTTCCTCCGGGGGTGGCTGTACGGAGCGACGACACCGCCGATGCCGGGGCACCCCGACTGGCGCGCGGAAACGCCGCCGGCGGCGGGGAAACCCGCGTGACGTCCCCGGGCCGCCGTGCCACTATCAACGGGTCGCCCCCGCGGCCGGACCGGAGAGTTCCCCGTGCGGGAATCATCCCGGGAGGTCACGCGTTGTGACTGATGAAACCCACTCCTTTCGACGTAAGGATCCAATGACCTCCTCTTCTTCCCTTCCCCAGGACGCGCGGAACGCGCGGAGTGCCACGGAGAATGTCACCGAGAGCCTCACCGAGAGCCTTCGGGCCGACGCCCTGATGGAAGAGGACGTCGCCTGGAGCCACGAGATCGACGGAGCGCGGGACGGCGAACAGCTGGACCGCTCCGAGCGCGCCGCCCTGCGGCGTGTCGCGGGACTCTCCACCGAGCTCGAAGACGTCACCGAGGTCGAGTACCGACAGCTTCGTCTGGAGCGCGTGGTCCTCGTCGGTGTCTGGACCTCGGGCACGGTGCAGGACGCCGAGAATTCCCTCGCGGAGCTCGCCGCGCTCGCCGAGACGGCAGGCGCCGAGGTGCTGGACGCGGTCTACCAGCGCCGCGACAAGCCCGACCCGGCCACCTACATCGGTTCCGGCAAGGCCCTCGAGCTGCGTGACATCGTGATCGAGTCGGGCGCGGACACCGTCGTCTGCGACGGTGAGCTGAGCCCCGGCCAGCTGATCCATCTGGAGGACGTCGTCAAGGTCAAGGTGGTCGACCGCACCGCCCTGATCCTCGACATCTTCGCCCAGCACGCCAAGTCCCGCGAGGGCAAGGCGCAGGTCTCGCTGGCCCAGATGCAGTACATGCTGCCCAGGCTCCGCGGCTGGGGCCAGTCGCTCTCCCGTCAGATGGGCGGCGGCGGATCCAGCGGCGGGGGCGGCATGGCCACTCGCGGCCCCGGTGAGACCAAGATCGAGACGGACCGGCGACGGATCCGCGAGAAGATGGCGAAGATGCGCCGGGAGATCGCGGAGATGAAGACCGGCCGCGAGATCAAGCGCCAGGAGCGCAAGCGCAACAAGGTCCCCTCGGTGGCGATCGCCGGGTACACCAACGCGGGCAAGTCCTCGCTGCTCAACCGGCTGACCGGTGCGGGCGTGCTGGTGGAGAACGCGCTGTTCGCCACCCTCGACCCGACCGTGCGCCGGGCCGAGACGCCCAGCGGGCGGGTCTACACCCTCGCCGACACCGTCGGGTTCGTACGGCATCTGCCGCACCACCTGGTCGAGGCGTTCCGCTCCACCATGGAGGAGGTCGGGGAGTCCGACCTCATCCTGCACGTGGTGGACGGCTCGCATCCGGTCCCGGAGGAGCAGCTGGCCGCCGTGCGCGAGGTGATCCGTGAGGTGGGCGCCGTGGAGGTGCCCGAGATCGTGGTCGTCAACAAGGCGGACGCGGCCGATCCGCTGGTCCTCCAGCGGCTGCTGCGCAACGAGAAGCACGCTATCGCGGTGTCGGCGCGGACCGGCGCCGGTATCGACGAGCTGCTCGCGCTGATCGACAGCGAGCTGCCGAGGCCCTCGGTCGAGGTCCAGGCGCTCGTGCCGTACACCCAGGGCGGACTGGTCTCCCGGGTGCACGCCGAGGGCGAGGTGATCTCCGAGGAGCACACGTCGGAGGGCACCCTGCTCAAGGCCCGGGTGCACGAGGAGCTGGCGGCCGAGCTGTCCACCTTCGTGCCCGCCGTGCACTGACCTTCGCGTACAAGAAAAAGGCCCCGCCCCCCACAGGGGGAGCGGGGCCTTTCGCCTACCGTGCCACGGGGGCCGCCGGTCAGCGGCCGCCGAACTTGTCGCTCATCATCGTGAAGATCTGCTCGGCGCCCTCGCCCAGGTGGGGTCCGGCCAGCCAGCCCGAGGTCACCGGGCCGATGGAGGTGTTGGACACCAGCGCGAGCTTGCCGTTCGACGCCTCGCTGAACCAGCCGCCGCCGGAGGAACCGCCGGTCATCGTGCAGCCGATGCGGTACATCGTCGGGGTGGACGGGCTGATCGAGAGCCGGCCCGGACGGTCCACGCACTTGTGCATGATCAGACCGTCGTACGGCGGAGCGGCCGGGTAGCCCCAGGCGCCCATCGCGCTGATCTGCGCCACCTCGGGGGCGTCGAAGTTGACCGGCAGGGCGTTGCCCACGGTCTCCTCCAGGGACTTGGTGCCCTTCTCCGGCTTCACGTGCAGCACCGCATAGTCGTACGGGGCGCCCTCGCCGCCGGTGGGACCGCCGTCGCGCATCCACTCGCCCGAGGTCGCGGCCCAGTCCGCCCAGTACGCGCCGTACGGGGCGATCTCGTACTGCTGCGCGCTCTCCAGCGCCGCGGCGTCCTTGCCCTTGTCGTTGTACGCGGGCACGAAGACGATGTTGCGGTACCAGCCGCCCTTGGAACCGGCGTGGACGCAGTGGCCGGCCGTCCAGACGAGGTTCGACCTGCCCGGGTTCTTCGGGTCCTTGACGACGGTGCCCGAGCAGACCATGGAGCCCTCGGGCGAGTCGAAGAAGACCTTCCCGACCGGCGCGGCGTAGTTGTGGTACGGCGTCTTCTCGGCCTGGGCCCGGACCGGCCTGGGCTCGGGGTCGGTGACGCCCTGGTCGCCGGAGAAGTCACCGGCGGACATGGTCTTGGCGGGGTCCTTGGCGGACTTCATCCGGTCGGGCTTCCACAGCCCCTCGATGACCGGGTTGACGAAGTCCTTGGCCTCACGCAGCCAGGTCTCCTTGTCCCAGTTCTTCCACTCGCCGTTCTTCCACTTGTCGAGGTCGACGCCGTGCTTCTTGAGCGTGTCGGCCAGACCGTCGGGCAGACCGCCGGAGCCGTCCTTGGCCGCCGAGGCCGAGGCGCTCGGCTTGGCGGACGCCTGGTCCTCCTCCGGACCGCAGGCGGTGGCCGTCAGCGTGAGCGCGGCGACGAGTCCGGCCGCGGTGAGCAGCGGACGTATGGATCGCATGGTGAAAATCCCCCTGAAAACATGGAAAGTGGCATGAACGTGTCATGCCGCAGAGCGGGCCGGCCGCATGCCGGCCGCGGTGCGGGCACCACCCTATGACGGGCGGAAGGGTGTTCGACGCCACGTCTGCGGCGCGAAGCGGCTCAGGGGCCCTCGGCCGACGCACGCCGAAGGCCCCTGAGGGAACGTCATCCGCCCCCGGGCGGACGGAGATCCGGTGTCACTCGCCCGCGTACTTCTTGCTGACCGCGTCGTAGACGCCCTTGGCTTCCTTGCCCAGGCGCGGTCCGGCCAGCCAGCCGGCCGTCACCGGGCCGATGGAGGTGTTGGAGACGAGCGCGGGCTTGCCGTCCCGCCCGGTCGCGACCCAGCCGCCGCCGGAGGACCCGCCGGTCATCGAGCAGCCGATGCGGTACATCGTCGGGTCGTCCTCGGTCAGCGAGAGCCGGCCCGGCTTGTCCTGGCAGCGGTAGAGCTTCTGGCCGTCGTACGGCGGGGCCGCCGGGAAGCCGGTCGCCGTCATCGCGGCGATCTTGGGCACCGCCGGGGCGTTGAACTCGACCGGAAGCGCCGAACCGACGGTCTCCTCCAGGGACTTGCCGTCCGACCCCTTCTCGGGCGTCACGTGCAGCACGGCGAAGTCGTACGGCGCGCCGAGGCCGCCGACCGAGGCGCCCTGGTCGATCCACTGCTGCGAGGTCTGCGCCCAGGAGCCCCACCACACGCCGTAGGGCGCGATCTTCTCCTTGGGCGGGTTCTCGCGCAGCTCGTCGATGGACAGGCCCGTGTTGTTGTACGAGGGCACGAAGGCGATGTTCCGGTACCAGCCGCCCTTCTTGCCCGCGTGCACGCAATGGCCCGCCGTCCACACCAGGTTGGACTTGCCCGGGTGCGCGGGGTCCCGCACCACGGTCGCCGAGCAGACCATGGAGCCCTCGGGGCTGTCGAAGAACAGCTTCCCCGACTCCGGGGCGGCGTCGTGCAGCGGTGTCCGCACGCCCACGGCCCGCACCGGCGCGGGCGTCGGGTCCGTCACGCCCGCGTCGCCGGAGATGTCGTTGTCGACGGGCTGCTCGGGCGCCTTGTCGGCGTCCCGCATCCGGTCCCCGTCCCAGAGCCCCTCGATGATCGGGTTGACGAAGTCCTTGGCCTCACGCAGCCAGGTGTCCTTGTCCCAGTTCTTCCACTCGCCGTTCTTCCACTGGTCGAGGTCGATCCCGTGCTGCTTGAGCCGGTTCTTCAGATCGTCCGGAACGGTGATCTTCCCGTCCGACGACGAGCCCGTGGCGCTGCTGCTCGGCTCGGACGCCGCTTTCTCCTCGTCCGGCCCGCAGGCCGTCGCGGTGAGGGCGAGGACCGCGGTGACCGCGGCGACGGCCAGCACGGGGGAGGGCGCGCGGCGCGCGCCCCTGCCCCGGCGTGCGGTGAACCCTGGTCGTATGAGTCGCATCTGGTGATCCCCCTGGGACTTCGTAACTCGGCGTTTCCGTACTGCGCGTGCGGCCCGTCAGGACCCGGTCCGCCGGACGGCGGCTCACCCCCGGGCGGACACGCCGCGGCCGCCGGGAGGCGTCCCGGGCCACGGCACGGCCCCCCCACTATGCCGGTGCCGCCGACGCCGGAGTGCGGCAGGGCGCCGTTCCGCGAGGATCTTCGGATTTCCCCGTGATCTCCGGCCCCCGGCGTCGTTGGTACGTACGGGGGACACGCAGACAGGGTTCACCCGTGCGGTCCGTCCGTACGGAATCGTGCCGACGTGCAACGCAACTGTTACAGCGGGAGGAACAACAGCCGTGGCCGTGACCGAACCAGTTCCGGCACCGCACCCGGCGCCGCACGAGGGCATCCTGCGCCGTCAGTCGCTGCGGGAGTCGTCCGCGCGCACCTACGCGCGCTCGCTGCCCATCGTTCCGGTGCGGGCGCGCGGGCTGACCATCGAGGGCGCGGACGGGCGGAGGTATCTGGACTGCCTGTCCGGGGCGGGCACGCTGGCCCTCGGGCACAACCACCCGGTGGTCCTCGAAGCCATCAAAAAGGTCATCGACTCCGGCGCCCCGCTGCATGTCCTGGACCTCGCCACCCCGGTCAAGGACGCCTTCACCACCGAACTGTTCGCCACCCTGCCCCGGGAGTTCGCGGACAACGCCCGCATCCAGTTCTGCGGCCCCGCCGGAACGGACGCGGTCGAGGCGGCGTTCACCCTGGTCCGCGCCGCCACCGGCCGCAGCGGGCTGCTGGCCTTCACCGGCGCGTACCACGGGATGACGGCGGGCGCCCTCGCCGCGTCCGGCGGCGCCGAGGACGTCCGGGTGACCCGGCTGCCCTTCCCGCAGGACTACCGCTGCCCGTTCGGCACCGGCGGCGAGCGCGGCGCGGAGCTGGCCGCGCGCTGGACGGAGAGCGTGCTCGACGACCCCAAGAGCGGCACCCCCACCCCGGCCGGCATGATCCTCGAACCCGTCCAGGGCGAGGGCGGCGTGAACCCCGCCCCGGACGGCTGGATGCGCCGGATGCGTGCGATCACAGCCGCCCGCTCCATCCCCCTGATCGCGGACGAGGTGCAGACCGGCGTCGGCCGGACCGGGGCCTTCTGGGCCGTCGAGCACAGCGGCACCGTCCCCGACGTGATGGTCATGTCCAAGGCCATCGGCGGCTCCCTGCCGCTCGCCGTCGTCGTCTACCGCGCGGAACTCGACACCTGGCAGCCCGGCGCCCACGCCGGCACCTTCCGGGGCAACCAGCTCGCGATGGCCGCCGGAGCCGCCACCCTCTCCTACGTCCGGGAGAACCGCCTCGACCGCCGCGCCGCCGAACTCGGCGCCCGGATGCTCGCCGGACTGCGCTCCCTGGCCGGACACCACCCGAGCATCGGTGACGTCCGGGGGCGCGGTCTGATGATCGGCGTGGAGCTGGTCGACCCGGAGGCACCCGCCGACACCACGGGCGCCGCCCCGCCCGACCCGGCCCTCGCCACCGCCGTCCAGCAGGAATGCCTCCGCCGCGGACTCATCGTCGAGCTGGGCGGCCGCCACTCCACGGTCGTCCGCCTGCTCCCGCCCCTCACGCTCACCGACGAACAGGCGGCGGCGGTCGTCGACCGCCTCGCCGACGCGCTGGCCGCCGCCGAGCGCTCCCCGTACCGACGGGCCGCGACCGGGTCGGTCCGCTGATTCCGCACACCCCCACAGAAAGACCGCCGTGAACCCCACCCCCGCGCCCGAGGCCGACGGCCCGACCTGCACCCACCACCGGGGAGAAGCCGAGCCAGCAGGCCAGCTCGCCGTGGAACCGTCGACCGTGCCGCGCCAGAAGGAGGTGCCGCACGCCCAGTGGCACACCTCCAGGACCGTGTCCCACGCCCCGGCACAGTCCACCGACCCCCTGGACCACCCCGATCCGCTCCGCGCCGCCGACGCCGCCGGCATCGAGAACCTGCTCCGCTGCTGGGTCCGCGAACGGGACCTGCCCCGCCCCGAGGGCGACACCCTGCGCGTCCCGCTCCCCGCCAGCGGTACCGCCCTGCTCGTCCCCGTACGCCACTGGTCCGCCACCGGCTGGCACCGCTTCGGCCCGCCCGCCCTGGAGACCGCCCCCGTCGACGCGCCCACCGTCGACGCGGTCACCGTCGCCGCCCTGCTCGGCCGGGAGGGCGGCCACCGCGAGAGTGCCGACATGGTCGGCAGGGTCGCCGATTCGGTGCGGCGCACCGCCGGGTTCATCGAGGTGAGGCGCCGCCGCCCCGCCGCCCCGGCCACCGCCGACCTCTTCCTCACCGCCGAGCAGTCGCTCCTGTTCGGCCACCCCCTGCACCCCTCGCCCAAGAGCCGGGAAGGACTCTCCGACACCGAGTCCCGCCTCTACTCGCCCGAGACGCACGGCTCGTTCCCCCTGCACTGGACGGCCGTCGACCGGTCCGTCCTGGCCACCGATTCCGCGTGGACCGTCCGCGGCCGTACGATCCCGGCGGCCGAGCTGGTCGCCCGGCACGCCGAGGGGCTGCTCCTCCCCGCCGGCACCGTGCCGCTCCCGCTCCACCCCTGGCAGGCCCGCGACCTGATGAGCCGCCCGGAGGTCGCCGCCCTCGCGGACTGCGGACTCCTTCACGACCTCGGTTCGCACGGCCCCGCCTGGCACCCCACCTCCTCGGTCCGCACGGTCCAGCGCCCCGGCACCGATCTCATGCTCAAACTCTCCCTCGGCGTCCGCATCACCAACTCCCGCCGGGAGAACCTCCGCAAGGAACTCCACCGGGGTGTCGAGGTCCACCGCCTGCTGCGCACCGGCCTCGACCGGGTCTGGCGCGACGCGCACCCCGGCTTCGACATCGTCCGCGACCCCGCCTGGCTCGCCGTCGACTCCCCGGAGGGCGATCCCGTCCCCGGTCTTGACCTGATGCTCCGTCACAACCCCTTCGGCCGGAACGACGACGCGGTCTGCATCGCCGCCCTCACCGCGCCGCGCCCCTGGCCGGACCGCCCGGAGATGCGCTCCCGCCTCACCGACGTCGTCCGCCGGCTGGCCTCCGCCACCGGCCGCTCCACGACCGCCGTCGCGGCCGAGTGGTTCCTGCGCTACCTGGACCGGGTCGTCCACCCCGTCCTCTGGCTCGACGGCCATGCCGGAGTCGCCCTGGAGGCCCACCAGCAGAACACCCTGGTCCTGCTCGACGCCGAGGGCTGGCCGGTCGGCGGCCGCTACCGTGACAATCAGGGCTACTACTTCCGCGAATCCCACCGCCCCGCGCTCGACCACCGTCTCCCGGGCATCGGAGCGGCCAGCGACACCTTCGTCTCCGACGCCGTCACCGACGAACGCTTCGCGTACTACCTGGGCATCAACAACGTCTTCGGACTCATCGGAGCGTTCGGTGCCCAGCGCCTGGCCGACGAACAGGTGCTCCTCGCCGCCTTCCGGCGCTTCCTGGGCTCGGCCGCCGTCACCGCCACCGGATCCCCGCTCCCCGTCCACCTCCTGGAAACCCCCCGACTGCGCTGCAAGGCCAACATGCTGACCCGCCTCCAGGGCCTCGACGAACTGGTCGGACCCGTCGACACCCAGTCCGTCTACGTCTCCGTCGGCAACCCGCTGCACGGCTGAGCACCGGCCCCCGCCCGCGCCGGGAACCGTCCGTACCTCCGAGAGAGGAGAGCCCCGCCGTGCCACCCGCCGATGCGCCCACCGGCCCCGGCCCCGCCCCACTGCCGGGTCCGGGCACCGAGGACACACCGGAGCCCCGGCTCACGGCGGGACCCCTCGCGCTGCTGGGGACGGAGGCGCCCGCGCCCCGGCGTGGCGCGCGGGACCCCGGCCTCCTCGACCGGCCCGGCGCATGGCCGTCCGTCCCCACACCGGCCGGCGCGTTCCAGCTCGTCCCCGCGACGCTGGAACGCGACCTGCCCACCCTCACCGGCTGGATGAACGACCCGGCCGTGGCGGCCTTCTGGGAGCTCGCCGGGGACGAGAGCGTCACGGCCGCGCACCTCGCCCCCCAGCTCGACGGCGACGGCCGCAGCGTGCCCTGCCTCGGCGTCCTCGCCGGCGTCCCGATGAGCTACTGGGAGATCTACCGCGCCGACCTCGACCGGCTGGCCCGCTACGGCCCGATCCGCCCCCACGACACCGGCATCCATGTGCTCATCGGTTCCGCCGCCCACCGGGGCCGGGGCCTGGGCGCCCTCCTGCTGCGGGCCGTCGCCGACCTCATTCTGGACCACCGCCCGCGCTGCACCCGCGTCGTGGCGGAACCCGACGTCCGCAACACCCCGTCCGTCTCCGCCTTCCTCGGCGCCGGATTCCGCTACTCCGCGGAGTTCGCACTCCCGGAGAAGCGGGCCGCGCTGATGGTCCGCGACCGAGCCCACCGTGCCCAGTTGTGAACCCTTCACCGCACCGCTCGCATCCCGTCGGTCCCCTGAGGAGTCCCCGTGCCGAAATATCCCGTGAGCCGTGACGCAGCGGCCCCCTCGCCCGTGCTGCTCAGCACCCCGGAGCTCAACCCGGCGGTCTGGGACCGGGCCGCCGCCCGGATGCTCGCCAAGATGCTCGGCGAGTTCGCGTACGAGGAGGTGATCCGGCCCGTGCCCCGGGCCGTCGGGGACGACGCGTACAGCCTGGTCCTCGACGACGGCGGGAGCCTCCGCTTCACCGCACGGCGCGGGGTCTACGGCAGCTGGCGCGTGGCGCCCGAGTCCATCCGCGCGGCGGGCATCGCCGCCACGGAAGCCGAGGCGGCCGCCGCCGCGGCCAGGGCCCGGGGAGCGGCGGACGGGACAGGGGGAGCGGCGGCCGGCGGAGCGGTGGACGATCCCGAGGCGGACAGCGTCCCCTTCCACGACCCCCTGCGGTTCCTCGCCCGGTCCCGGCGGCTCCTCGGTCTGGACGGCGCCACCCTCGGCCACCTGGTCCGCGAGCTGACGACCACGCTCGCGGCCGACGCCCGCCTCGACCACCGGGCGCTGTCCGCCGCCGAGCTGGCCGACCTCGACTACGCCGCGCTGGAGGGCCACCAGACCGGCCATCCGTGGATCGTCGCCAACAAAGGGCGGCTCGGCTTCTCCGCCACCGACGCCTCCCGCTACGCGCCCGAGGCCCGCACCCCCGTCACCCTGCCGTGGATCGCCGTCTCCGAGCGGATCGCCGAATACCGGGGCACCGGCCCGCTCACCGACCGCGAAACGCTCTACGCCCGGGAGCTGGAACCGCGCATCCGCGCCTCCTTCGCCGCGTCGCTGCGCGAGCGGGGCCACGACCCCGACGGCTACCTCTTCCTCCCCGTCCACCCCTGGCAGTGGGACGAGTGGATCGTGCCGCTGTTCGCCCCGGCCATCGCGGCGGGCGACATCGTGCCCCTCCACGCCGACGAGGACCTGCGCCTGCCCCAGCAGTCCATCCGCACCTTCGCCAATGTCGCCCGCCCCGACCGGCACACGGTCAAGCTCCCGCTCTCCATCCTCAACACCCTGGTCTGGCGCGGCCTGCCGACCGAACGCACCGTCGCCGCCCCCGCCGTCACCGCATGGGTCCAGGGCCTGTGCGACAACGACCCCTTCCTCCGCGACACCTGCGGCGTCATCCTCCTGGGAGAGGTCGCCTCGGTCACGGTCGAGCACCCGCTCTACGACCACCTCCCCGAGACGCCCTACCAATACAAGGAGATCCTCGGCGCGATCTGGCGCGAGCCGCTGCCGCCGCGCCTCGCCCCCGGCGAGCGGGCCCGCACCCTCGCCGCCCTGCTGCACACGGACCCTCGGGGCCGTTCCTTCACCGCGGAGCTGGTTGCCCGCTCGGGACTCACCCCCACCGCCTGGCTCACCCGGCTCTTCGCCGCGCTCCTGCCGCCGCTCCTGCACTTCCTCTACCGCTACGGCACCGTCTTCTCCCCGCACGGAGAGAACGCCATCGTCGTCTTCGACGGGAACGACGTCCCCGTCAGGCTGGCGATCAAGGACTTCGTCGACGACGTGAACGTCAGCGCCCGGCCGCTGCCCGAGCACGACACCATGCCCCGCGACGTGCGCGACGTCCTGCTCACCGAGGAACCCTCCTTCCTCACCCAGTTCATCCACTCGGGCCTCTTCACCGGCGTCTTCCGCTTCCTCTCCCCGCTCTGCGAGGAACAGCTGGGCGTCCCGGAGGACGCTTTCTGGTCACTCGTGCGGGCGGAGATCCTGCGCCACCACGCCCGGTTCCCGGAGCTGAAGGAACGCTTCGAGCTGTTCGACATGCTGACGCCGCGGATCGAGCGCCTCTGTCTCAACCGCAACCGCCTGCATGTGGACGGCTACCGCGACCGGCCCGCCCGCCCGCACGCGGCGGTCCACGGCAGCGTCGCCAACCCGCTGCACCCCGCCCCCTGAGTCCAGGAATGACCGTCGGTGTCAGTGGCGCCCCGTAGGCTGGCCCGGCTATGACGAAGCCAACCCTCCCCGAGCTCCTGCACGCCGCCGTGACCGCCGTCGGCGGTACGGAGCGGCCCGGCCAGGCCGCCATGGCCGGTGCCGTCGCCGAGGCCGTAGACGACCAATCCCACCTGCTCGTCCAGGCGGGCACCGGCACGGGCAAATCGCTCGGCTATCTGGTGCCCGCTCTGGCGCACGGCGAGCGCGTCGTGGTGGCCACGGCCACCCTGGCGCTCCAGCGGCAGCTCGTGGAGCGCGATCTTCCCCGGACGGTCGACGCCCTCCATCCGCTGCTGCGCCGCCGTCCGCAGTTCGCCATGCTGAAGGGCCGGTCGAACTACCTCTGCCTCCACCGCCTCCACGAGGGCGTGCCGCAGGACGAGGAGGAAGGGCTCTTCGACCCCTTCGAGGCGGCGGCCCCGTCGAGCAAGCTCGGCCAGGACCTGCTGCGCATGCGGGACTGGGCGGACGAGACGGAGACAGGCGACCGGGACGACCTCACGCCCGGTGTCTCGGACCGGGCCTGGGGCCAGATCTCGGTCTCCTCGCGCGAATGCCTGGGCGCCTCCAAGTGCGCGTACGGAGCGGAGTGCTTCGCCGAACAGGCCCGGGAGCGGGCGAAGCTCGCCGATGTCGTGGTGACGAACCACGCGCTCCTGGCCATCGACGCCATCGAGGGCGCCCCGGTCCTCCCGCAGCACGAGGTCCTGATCGTCGACGAGGCGCACGAGCTGGTCTCCCGCGTCACCGGCGTCGCCACCGGCGAGCTCACGCCCGGCCAGGTCAACCGCGCGGTGCGCCGGGCGGCGAAGCTGGTCAACGAGAAGGCGGCCGACGCCCTGCAGACCGCCTCCGAGGGCTTCGAACGAGTCATGGAGCTGGCGCTGCCCGGCCGCCTGGAAGAGGTCCCGGAAGACCTGGGGTACGCGCTCATGGCGCTGCGCGACGCCGCCCGTACGGTGATCACCGCGCTGGGCTCCACCCGCGACAAGTCCGTCCAGGACGAGGACGTGGTCCGCAAGCAGGCCCTGGCCTCGGTGGAGACGATCCACGGCGTGGCCGAGCGCATCACCCAGGGCTCGGAGTACGACGTGGTCTGGTACGAGCGGGACGACCGCTTCGGCGCCTCGGTGCGGGTCGCCCCGCTCTCCGTCTCGGGGCTGCTGCGCGAGAAGCTCTTCTCCGAGCGCTCCGTGGTGCTGACGTCCGCGACGCTCAAGCTGGGCGGGGACTTCAACGGGGTGGGCGCCTCGCTGGGCCTCTCGCCGGAGGGCACCACCGGCGACGACGTCCCGCAGTGGAAGGGGCTGGACGTCGGCTCGCCCTTCGACTACCCGAAGCAGGGGATCCTGTACGTCGCCCGCCATCTGGCGACCCCGGGCCGGGAGGGTTCCCGGACCGACATGCTGGACGAGCTGGCCGAGCTGGTCGAGGCCGCCGGAGGGCGCACCCTGGGCCTGTTCTCCTCGATGCGGGGGGCGAAGGCGGCCGCCGAGGAGCTGCGCGGCCGGCTGGACAAGCCGATCCTGCTCCAGGGGGAGGAGACCCTGGGCGAGCTGATCAAGAACTTCGCGGCCGACCCGGAGACCTGCCTCTTCGGCACGCTCTCGCTCTGGCAGGGCGTCGACGTCCCGGGCCCGAGCTGCCAGCTGGTGGTCATGGACAGGATCCCGTTCCCGCGCCCCGACGACCCGCTGATGAGTGCCCGGCAGAAGTCGGTCGAGCAGGCCGGCGGCAATGGGTTCATGGCCGTGGCGGCGACCCACGCGGCGCTGCTGATGGCGCAGGGCGCCGGCCGTCTCGTCCGGGCGACGGGCGACAAGGGTGTCGTCGCCGTGCTCGATCCCAGGCTGGCCAACGCGCGCTACGGCAGCTATCTGCGGGCCTCGCTCCCCGACTTCTGGTACACGACCGACCGCAACCAGGCGCGCCGCTCGCTCGCCGCGATCGACGCGGCGGCCAAGGCCGACGGGAAGTAGCCGGGGGTCGCCGGGCGCGTACGGGAGGGCGGAGAGCCGGCCCGTACGCGGCCCGGGGGCGCCCGGGACCGCTCATGGCGCACGCGACGGGGCCCTTGGGGACCGGCAGACGCAGCCGGCCCTCAAGGGCCCCGTCGGATGTGCTCGGAGGGTGGTGTGCGGCTCTGCCTCACACCCGGCGCAGCACTGCCACGACCTTGCCGAGGATGGTCGCCTCGTCGCCGGGGATCGGCTGGTACGCGGCGTTGTGCGGGAGCAGCCACACATGGCCGTCCTCGCGCTTGAACCGCTTCACCGTGGCCTCGCCGTCCAGCATTGCGGCGACGATGTCACCGTTCTCCGCGACCGGCTGGCGGCGCACCGTGACCCAGTCCCCGTCACAGATCGCGGCCTCGATCATCGAGTCACCGACGACCTTCAGCACGAAGAGCTCGCCGTCGCCGACCAGCTGGCGGGGGAGGGGGAACACGTCCTCGACCGACTCCTCGGCGAGGATCGGGCCACCGGCGGCGATCCGGCCGACCAGCGGCACGTACGAGGCGGCGGGCTTGCCGGTGGTGTCCGTGGGCTGCGTGCTCGGCTGGTCGGAGCCGCGCACCTCGTAGGCACGGGGGCGGTGCGGGTCGCGGCGGAGGAAACCCTTCCGCTCCAGCGCCATCAGCTGGTGGGCGACGGACGAGGTGCTGGACAGACCGACCGCCTGGCCGATCTCTCGCATCGACGGAGGGTAGCCCCGCCGCTGGACGGAATCCCGGATGACCTCGATCACGCGCCGTTGCCGGTCCGTGAGCCCCGAGCTGTCCGCCCTGATTCCGGGAGGCCGTCCGGGGAGCGAGCGCGCTGGGCGCGCGGGCTCCTCCGCGTTCGTGACTGAGTCATTCATGGCATGCACCGGCTCGAGTCGGCTCTGCGAGCGGTCCTGGGCAGTGATGATGGCACTGTCTGCGGTGGTGGTCACGTCGGCCCCTCTCGAATGGTCTCCCTAGCTGGACAACGGTAGTAGCTTTCGAAAGGTTGCGCCAAACACACGTTCGAGTGAAAAACGAATAAAAGTCTGCCAGGGGTTCGACGTGAGGTGTATGAGCGACGCCGTGCCGCCTCTCGGCGGGGCCCCTCTATGCGTGCGGGCGGACCAGCGGGCAATTCGGACGATCACGCTAGCGTGCGCCCGCGAGGTGCGAGGGCGCGGGGGTGGTTTCCGGGAATGCCCCAGGGGTTCCGCGCGCTGTCTCCCGAGTGGTCCGGGGGGTCCGGGAGGGGGTGCCCCGCGATCGGTGGCGCAGCGCGCTTCCCGTACCCTCGTGGTCGGCCGTACGCTGCCTTCCGGCCGCCCGGGGCGCGCGACACGCGCTAGGGCCAAATGCGCGGCCCAACCCAAGATCTAGTGGTTGGATTGCTCCAGCCACCCAGAAGTTGTGGTCCCCGTCCATCGGGGGTGTGGTCATCGCCTATGCTTGAGACCGCTTCGAGGGCCCGTCGCCGGGCCTGAAGAGGCTATTCAGTCGTGCTGTGAAGGAGGGTTGGGAGCCATGCACTGCCCCTTCTGCAGGCACCCCGACAGCCGGGTCGTCGACAGTCGCACCACCGACGACGGGACCTCGATCCGCCGGCGCCGCCAGTGCCCCGACTGCTCCCGCCGTTTCACGACGGTGGAGACGTGTTCGCTCATGGTGGTCAAGCGCAGCGGTGTCACCGAGCCCTTCAGCCGCACCAAGGTCATCTCCGGCGTCCGTAAGGCGTGCCAGGGGCGGCCGGTCACCGAGGACGCGCTCGCCAAGCTCGGCCAGCGGGTCGAGGAGGCGGTGCGCGCCACCGGCAGCGCCGAGCTGACCACCCACGACGTGGGCCTGGCCATCCTCGGCCCCCTGCAGGAACTCGACCTCGTCGCGTACCTGCGGTTCGCGTCCGTCTACCGGGCGTTCGACACGTTGGAAGACTTCGAGGCCGCCATCGCGGAGCTCCGCGATGGACGGCCTCCCGCGCAAACCCGCGGGACCGGCGAGACCCTCGAGGTCCCCGTTCCCGCCGTCGCCGCCGACTGAGCGGCACCACCTGTCCGCCCGCCCGGTCCGACGACCGGCGGCCGGACGGTACATAGACCTGCTCCGGATGCTGTGCGTGGCGTCCGAGGCATCAGAGACAGACTGTGCCCGGGGAAGTTCTCGGCACTTCAGGGCGTTTTTGCCCACATATGGGAGGCGGCATGACAGAGACGGCGAGCGGCCCGGCACGAGGTTCCCGAGGTAAGGGAGCCAAGTCGACTGCGACCAAGCAGGGCCTGCGTATCGAGCGCATCCACACCACCCCCGGAGTGCATCCGTACGACGAGGTGGTCTGGGAGCGTCGTGACGTCGTCATGACCAACTGGCGCGACGGCTCGATCAACTTCGAGCAGCGTGGCGTCGAGTTCCCCGACTTCTGGTCGGTGAACGCGGTCAACATCGTCACCAGCAAGTACTTCCGCGGGGCCGTCGGCACTCCCCAGCGCGAGACCGGTCTGCGTCAGCTGATCGACCGGATCGTGAAGACGTACCGGAAGGCCGGCGAGGACTACCACTACTTCGCCTCCCCCGCCGACGCCGAGATCTTCGAGCACGAGCTGGCGTACGCCCTCCTGCACCAGATCTTCAGCTTCAACTCTCCCGTCTGGTTCAACGTCGGCACGCCCCAGCCGCAGCAGGTCTCCGCCTGCTTCATCCTGGCCGTCGACGACTCCATGGAGTCGATCCTCGACTGGTACAAGGAAGAAGGGATGATCTTCAAGGGCGGCTCCGGCGCCGGCCTGAACCTCTCCCGGATCCGCTCCTCCAAGGAACTGCTCTCCTCCGGCGGCAACGCCTCCGGTCCGGTCTCCTTCATGCGCGGTGCCGACGCCTCCGCGGGAACCATCAAGTCGGGCGGCGCCACGCGCCGCGCGGCCAAGATGGTCATCCTCGACGTCGACCACCCCGACATCGAGAACTTCATCGAGACCAAGGTGAAGGAGGAGGAGAAGATCCGCGCCCTGCGCGACGCGGGCTTCGACATGGACCTGGGCGGTGACGACATCACGTCCGTCCAGTACCAGAACGCCAACAACTCGGTCCGCGTGAACGACGAGTTCATGAAGGCCGTGGAGTCCGGCGGGAAGTTCGGGCTGCGCGCCCGGATGACCGGTGACGTCATCGAGGAGGTCGACGCCAAGTCCCTCTTCCGCAAGATGGCCGAGGCGGCCTGGGCCTGTGCCGACCCCGGCATCCAGTACGACGACACCATCAACCAGTGGCACACCTGCCCGGAGTCCGGCCGGATCAACGGCTCGAACCCGTGCAGCGAGTACATGCACCTGGACAACACCTCGTGCAACCTCGCCTCGCTGAACCTGATGAAGTTCCTCAAGGACGACGGCAAGGGCAACCAGTCCTTCGACTCGGAGCGCTTCGCCAAGGTCGTCGAGCTGGTCATCACCGCGATGGACATCTCCATCTGCTTCGCCGACTTCCCGACCGAGAAGATCGGCGAGAACACCCGCGCCTTCCGCCAGCTCGGCATCGGCTACGCCAACCTCGGCGCCCTGCTGATGGCGACCGGCCACGCCTACGACAGCGACGGCGGCCGGGCGCTCGCCGGTGCCATCACCTCGCTGATGACCGGGACCTCGTACAAGCGCTCCGCCGAGCTGGCCGCCGTCGTCGGCCCGTACGACGGCTACGCCCGCAACGCCGAGCCGCACCAGCGCGTCATGAAGCAGCACGCCGACGCCAACGCCGCCGCCGTCCACGGCGACGACCTGGACAACCCGATCTGGGCCGCCGCGACGGAGGCATGGCAGGACGTCCTCCGGCTCGGCGCCAAGAACGGCTTCCGCAACGCGCAGGCCTCGGTCATCGCGCCCACCGGCACCATCGGTCTCGCGATGTCCTGCGACACCACCGGCCTGGAGCCCGACCTCGCCCTGGTCAAGTTCAAGAAGCTCGTCGGCGGCGGCTCGATGCAGATCGTCAACGGCACGGTCCCGCAGGCCCTGCGCCGCCTGGGCTACCCGGAGGAGCAGATCGAGGCGATCGTCGCCCACATCGCCGAGCACGGCAATGTGATCGACGCCCCCGGCCTGAAGACCGAGCACTACGAGGTCTTCGACTGCGCGATGGGCGAGCGTTCCATCTCCGCGATGGGCCACGTCCGCATGATGGCGGCCATCCAGCCGTGGATCTCCGGCGCGCTCTCCAAGACGGTGAACCTGCCCGAGACAGCCACCGTCGAGGACGTCGAGGAGGTCTACTTCGAGGCGTGGAAGATGGGCGTCAAGGCGCTCGCGATCTACCGCGACAACTGCAAGGTCGGCCAGCCCCTCTCCGCGAAGACCAAGGAGAAGGAGAAGGAGGCCGTCACCGCCAAGGCCGAGGAGACCATCCGTACCGCGGTCGAGAAGGTCGTCGAGTACCGCCCGGTCCGCAAGCGTCTCCCCAAGGGCCGTCCCGGCATCACCACCTCCTTCACGGTGGGCGGCGCCGAGGGCTACATGACCGCCAACTCCTACCCGGACGACGGTCTCGGCGAGGTCTTCCTGAAGATGTCCAAGCAGGGCTCCACCCTCGCCGGCATGATGGACGCCTTCTCCATCGCCGTCTCGGTGGGCCTCCAGTACGGCGTTCCGCTGGAGACCTACGTCTCGAAGTTCACCAACATGCGCTTCGAGCCGGCCGGTATGACGGACGACCCGGACGTGCGGATGGCGCAGTCGATCGTCGACTACATCTTCCGCCGCCTGGCGCTCGACTTCCTGCCCTTCGAGACCCGCTCGGCCCTCGGCATCCACTCCGCCGAGGAGCGTCAGCGCCACCTCGACACCGGCTCCTACGAGCCGACCTTCGAGGAGGAGCAGCTGGAGGCCGAGAGCCTGTCCCAGTCGGCCCCCGTCCAGGCGGAGCCCCTGAAGGCCGTCGCCCCCCTCGGCGCGGAGACCCCCGCCCCGAAGACCGCGCACACCTCGGCGGAACTCGTCGAGATGCAGCTCGGCATCAGCGCGGACGCCCCGCTCTGCTTCTCCTGCGGTACGAAGATGCAGCGCGCCGGCTCCTGCTACATCTGCGAGGGCTGCGGCTCGACCAGCGGCTGCAGCTGACAGCGGGCGCACCCGCGGCCGATGCCTCGCTGAGCATCGGCCGCGGACGCCCTTGACCTGCCGATGAGAGAGGGAGCCGACCACCTGGCGGCTCCCTCTCCCACGTCTGCCGGCCGACACCCGGCCGAAGTCCACCGGCCGGTGCCCGTGCCGGTCACCCGCGCTCAGACGACCGAGGCCCGGAACGGGTCGGTCGGGACGATCCCCACGTCGTCGAAGAGCTGCTCCAGCGCCTCGTGCCCGTGTTCCCTGCGGAAGTCGATCTCGGCCGCGGTGACGGGCAGCACCCACAGGACGCGGGCACGGCCACCGGGGACGGGGCAGTGCTCCAGACCGGGGCCGTGGAGGTACGGCAGCGTGATCAGCACATGGTCGCAGGACGAGCCCGGCAGCCACGGCTCGCCCAGAGGCATGCTGTGCCGGAGGCCGAGTGGGTGCCCGCTGCGATGGTAGAAGGCGGTCATCGCCACGAGATCGATGAAGCGCCGGTCGCGGACCCGCGCGGTCATCACGAACTCGAGCCCCTGCTCCCCGGGGCCGGCTACGAAGCCGCAGCCGGCGGTCACGTACGCCCAGCCGGAGTCACGCGGGCCGGGACCCACGACGAGCACGCGCAGACCGGGGAGCGCCCACCGCCGCTCCGCCCCGACGTCGTAGTCGACGACGTCGACGGAGTGGCCGGCGAAGAAGTCCCGGACATGCGATTCGACGGCCTCCGCCACCCGGGCCCACGTGTCCTCGTTCATGGTGTGATCATTCCGGACGAGCGTTCCGGCCGACCACCGGACCCCGGGTGACCGCGCGGGCCGTTCGGGCGGTGGGGCGCGGCCCGGACGATACGGTCCCGGCGCCGCCGCGCCCCCGCGTTCAGGCTCCGGGCGGGCGCTTCCCCATGGAGGCGGCGAACGTGTCGGCGTCCCCGTCGAATCCGCGTACCGCGCCGTGGAGCCGCCACGCCCCCGACGGGTCCCTGACGAACTCGGCGACCACGGCGGCCGTCGCCGTGCCGACGGACGAGAAGTCGTCCTCCGCCAGGACGGTGTACCCCTCGCGGATCTGGACACCGGTGTTCGCCACCTCGGCGAAGGTCCTGCGCCCGTCCCGCTGCTGTATGGCGACGCCGACGACGACCCGGCCGTACGACTCCGAGACCCGGTGCAGCTCCACCGTCATGCTCTCGTCGTAACCGAGGCCCTGTCCGGTCCTGCTGTCGCGGTTGAGGGTGATCGTGCCGTCGGGAGCACGGCTGTCGAAGTGCACCAGGTACGCGGGGTCACCGTAGGGATCGTCCGCCGGATAGGTCGCCGCGATGATGTCGAGGTCGTGATCGGGCTCGCCGTGGGGGCTGGGATCCCATTTGAGCCGGACCTCGACCTTTTCGATGTCCTTGTTCGGAGTGCTCATCCGACTTCGCTCCTTCACA
The DNA here is from genome assembly GCF_053597115.1 of Streptomyces sp. NPDC001515. NCBI lineage: Bacteria > Bacillati > Actinomycetota > Actinomycetes > Kitasatosporales > Streptomycetaceae > Streptomyces > Streptomyces sp. NPDC001515. The sequence goes on along the minus strand of NZ_JBSFHN010000010.1, from coordinate 146,890 downwards.
CGGGGCCGTCGCTCCGGTTTTACCACCCGATGATGTCCGTAACGGTCCGTGGAACCAACCGCCTTGGGTTCCATGGGCGTATTCGGGCCACCGCCGCTCGGTCCTCCGCGCGGCGGTGCTGACCGGTTCTGACGTACTCCGTCCGAGCGTGACCCATGCCACGTCCGGGGCCCGTACGATGGCGCGGTGCTGGTCAAGTGGATTCGCTGCAACGTGGTGGACCGTCGTGGTTTCGAGCGGGGGCAGCGGAAGTGGGCGGGGCTGCTGGGTGAGCCGGGCTTCAGGGGGCAGGGCGGCGGCTGGAGCCGCACCAGGCCCGAGGTGGCGCATGTCTTCGCCTTCTGGGAGAACCGGGTCTTCTACGACTCCTTCATGGCACGCGGGCACGACGCCCTGGCCGCCGCACAGGCGGGGACCTGCACGGATGTCCAGGTGAGGCTGTTCGAGCACCGTTTCGACGTGAAGACCGGATTCGAGCCCGGTTTCGGCGACGTCGACGTGATCAGGGTGGCGCACAGCACGGTGCACGAGGAGCGGGTCGACCACTTCGCGTTGATGCAGCAACGGGTGTGGAACCCGGCGATGGCCGGATCGCCCGGGATGGTGCGCGGGGTCTTCGGAGAGGCGCCCGGCCACGAGTTCCTGGTCCTGTCCATGTGGCAGTCCGGCGCCGAACGCGGGAAGTACCGGCCGGGAAGCGTCGACCGGCTGTCGCAACGTGCCCAGCTGGAGGAGGACGTGGCGGCCCTGGCCGGCGACGTCGTCCAACTCGAACCGTCGTGGACGGTGTGAGCTTCGTGGACGGTGTGACGGAGGGGGTTCCGTCGATGCCGCGCGGCATCGATTTCCGGACAATTGCTCGAACCGTGCCGACTCGATCTAGGGTCGAGTCATGGCACGACCGCAACGCATCGTCCTCGTCCGGCACGGGGAGTCCGAGGGCAACGCCGACGACACCGTCTACGAGCGCGAGCCCGACCACGCGCTGAGACTCACCTCGACCGGTCTGCGGCAGGCCCGCGAGACCGGGGCGCGGCTGCGCGAGCTCTTCGGCGACGAGCGGGTCAGCGTGTACATCTCGCCCTACCGCCGCACCCACGAGACGTTCCGCTCGCTCGGACTGGACCTGGAGCGGGTCAGGGTGCGCGAGGAGCCCCGACTGCGCGAGCAGGACTGGGGGAACTGGCAGGACCACGACGACGTGCGGCTCCAGAAGGCCTACCGCGACGCCTACGGGCACTTCTTCTACCGTTTCGCGCAGGGCGAGTCCGGCGCCGACGTGTACGACCGCGTCGGCGCCTTCCTGGAGAGCCTGCACCGCAGCTTCGAGGACCCCGACCACCCGCCCAACGTCCTGCTCGTCACCCACGGACTGACCATGCGCCTGTTCTGCATGCGCTGGTTCCACTGGTCGGTCGCCGAATTCGAATCACTGTCCAATCCCGGCAACGGGGAGTCCCGGACGCTGCTCCTCGGCAAGGACGGGCGGTACACCCTGGACCGGCCCTTCGAGCGCTGGCGCACACCTGAGCCCTACGGCATCACCGGATAGAGTGGAAACGATGACCGAATCCACTTCCGACCAGCGCGTGGACCGCGCCCTCGCCAGCCTGCGCGGCCTGTCCGTGGGAGACGCCCTGGGCTCCCAGTTCTTCGTGCCCGCCAACTATCCGCTCCTGAAGGACCGCGCGCTGCCGCCCGGTCCCTGGCAGTGGACCGACGACACCGAGATGGCCGCCTCGGTCGTGGCCGTGCTGCACCGGCACGGCCGGATCGACCAGGACGCCCTCGCCCACTCCTTCGCGACCCACCACGACTTCGACCGCGGTTACGGCCCCGCCGTGAACCGTCTCCTCAGGCTGGTCCGGGAAGGCGGTGACTGGCGCGAACTCGCCTCCTCGCTGTTCCAGGGCCAGGGATCGTGGGGCAACGGCTCGGCGATGCGCATCGCGCCCCTCGGAGCCTGGTACGCGGACGACCCCGAGCAGGCGACGCACCAGGCGGAGATCTCCTCGTACACCACGCACCAGCACCGCGAGGCCGTGGTCGGGGCGATGGCGGTCGCGGCCGCCGCGGCCCTCGCCGCCTCGCCCTCGGGCCCTCCGCCGGCGACGGACCTGCTGGACGGCGTGATCGCTCTGGTGCCCCGCAGCGCGGTCGGCGCCGGGCTGCGCAGGGCCCGCGACATGCTGGACTACGACGACGCGGGCACGGTCGCCGCCGTCCTCGGCAACGGCCGCCGCACCAGCGCCCACGACACCGTCCCCTTCGCCCTCTGGTCCGCGGCGCGCGGCCTCGGGGACTTCGAGCAGGCGTTCTGGGTCACCGCCCAGGCGGGCGGAGACGTCGACACGACCTGCGCGATCGTCGGCGGAGTGGTCGCCGCCGGGTCCACGGGTGCGCCTCCGGCGGCCTGGGTCGCCCAGACGGAGGACGTGCCCGACTGGACGACCGGCTAGTACCGGACCGCTCTCTCCCGGTGGTGCCCGTCCGGACGGCTCGGGCGGGCGCAGCCGCGTCCACGCGCGGCACCCGGTTCACGTTTCGACTGTCACGGTCCTGCCACAGCCCCGCCGCGAACGGCTGACACCGCTCGCACAGGGTTACTCTTTCGGCCACGCCGCCCTCGGTGATCATCTCGACGGCGCGCATCGAATGAGACGCCGGGGGACAGCGCGGCCAGTGGCCGCGCGAGCGGACCCCGGTGGGGAGGGGTCCCGTGTCCGACCACATACCAGAGCCGCCCCGGCCGGAGCGCGCGTCCACGCCGCCCGCCGCCGTGGGCCCGAATGACGCGCCGGAGCCGGCGCCCGGCCCGTCGCCGTCACCGGCCCCGGCACCCGCTCCGTCCCTGGCCGGGACGACGGGTCCGGAACCGTCACCGGACGCGGACCCGTCCGCGCCCCGGACGCCGAGCCCGGAAGGTTCATCGGGCCCGGTCTCCGCGGGTGGGCAGGGCGCGCGAGACGCCGAGACGGCTCCTGCCCCGCAGACGGGCGGAACGGAAGCCTCCACCGCTGCGGCGCCCGCTTCCCCGGCCGCGCCGACCGCTACGACCGCGCCGGCCGCCGAGGCCGCGCCGCCGCAGGCGCCCCAACCCACCGCGACGCACGGCGCACCGTCCCCGGTCCCGGAGCCGCCGAGCATCCCCGCCTACGCCCGCCAGGGACAACCCGCCGCCGGCAAGGACCCCTGGGGCAGGCCGAACGGGACCGCGCGGACGACCCCGTCGGACGTCCCGCGGCTCCGCACGGGCGCGCCCGGCACCATTCCCGTCGGCACCCTCTGGTCCGGGCTCGCGACCGCGCTGCTGAGCGCCGCGCTCCTCGGCGACGGGATCGGCCTGAACCTGCTCTTCGTGGCGATCCCCGCAGCGCTCGCCACGTACTTCGCGGTCCGCTCGACCACGCGACGACTGCGGCCCTGGACCGCTGTCTGGGCGGTCGGCGGACTCGCCCTGCTCGCCGTGCCTGCCCTCAGGGACGCCGGCTGGCCGAGCTTCCTCGCCATCGTGTCCGCCTTCGCGCTCGGCTCGTTGGCGCTGCACGGAAGCCGCAGCTGGATCGGGGTCTTCCTCGGCTCCCTGGGGGTCCTCACGTCTCTCGCCGACGCGCTGGGCTGGGCGGCACGGGGTGTGCGCGCCCGGATGACCGGTTCCCGGGGCCGCTGGGGCGTCGTCCTGCGCTCCGCCGCCGTCGCGGTCGTGCTCCTCATCGTGTTCGGCGCGCTCTTCGCGAGCGCCGACGCCGCCTTCGCCGACGTTCTCGGCGATCTGATGCCCGATGTGTCGATCAGCGACAGCCCGTGGCGGTTCTTCCTCGGCCTGCTGGGTCTGGTCGGCGCACTCGCCGCCGCGTACACCGCTGCCGCGCCCGTGCACTGGGACGGACTGACGACGGAGCCGGGCAAGCCGCGCGGACGGCTGGAATGGGCCCTGCCGCTGATTGTCCTGAATCTGCTCTTCGCCGCCTTCCTCGCCATTCAGCTCACGGTGCTGCTCGGCGGCTACGACAAGGTGATGGCCGAGACCGATCTCAGCTACTCCGAGTACGCCCGCCAGGGCTTCTGGCAACTGCTCTGGGCCACGCTGCTCACCCTCCTGGTCATCGCGCTCGCGTTGCGCTGGGCACCGCGCGGCGGTCCCAACGACCGCACTCTGGTCCGAGGAGTCCTGGGCACGCTCTGCCTGCTCACGCTCGTCGTCGTCGCCTCGGCGTTGCGACGCATGGACCTCTACGTCGACGCATACGGACTGACGCGGCTGCGGATCTCCGTGGCCGCCGTCGAACTCTGGCTGGGCGTGGTGCTGGTCCTCATCATGGCCGCCGGCGTCTTCGGGGCCCGGATGCTGCCGCGCGCCGTCGCGGCGAGCGCGGCCCTCGGCGTCCTGGTCTTCGGGCTCGTCTCACCCGACGGCCTCATCGCCGAACAGAACGTCCAGCGCTACCGCGACGACCATTCCATCGACATCGCCTACCTCCGCGGTCTCTCGGCCGACGCGGTCCCCGCGCTGAACACCCTGCCCGAGCCTCTGCGTTCCTGTGCCCTGGAGGAGATCCAGCGGGGGCTGCGCGATTCGGACGAACCGTGGTACGCCACGAGTTGGGGCGAGGCCAGGGCCCGGGACATCCTGGGGGACTGGGAGCCGGTCCACCGGTTGCGGGACTGCGGATCCCTGAGCACGGGCGACAACGGCGACCGCCGAGGCGGGAGCGACGAGCCGTACGACCCCTACGACCCGTACTGATCCCCGTTCGGACCGGTCCGGTGCGGTGTCCCTCCGGTCGGCGCGATGCCCGCGTCGACCGGAGGACTCGCCGTGGTCCGCACGCTCCTATGCGACCGGCCCTCCGGCTGCCGCGTTCCCGCTGAGCGCGTCCAGGTCGCTCTTGCGCACCCGGATCACCAGCACGGCCGTCAGCAGGGCGAGGGCGGCCATGGCCACCGCGGCCAGGAAGGCGGTCGATATGCCCTGGGCGAGCACGGTGTGGCCCCAGCTTCCGGGCAGCTCATGGGTTCTGGCGAACTCGGCCTTCTGCTCCGGCGACGCCTCGGCCAGGAACTTCGGGACCTGCTTCTCCGCCTCGTCGCGGCTGGCCGTGCCGAAGACGGTGACCAGGATGGACAGCCCCAGTGAACCGCCCACCTGCTGACTGGCGTTGAGCAGGCTGGAGGCGGCACCCGCCTCGTGCGGGGCGACACCGGAGACCGCCGTCAGGGTGAGGGTCACGAAGTTCAGCCCCATGCCGACACCGAACACGAGCATCGGACCGAGGACGCCGGAGAGGTACGAACTGTCCGGCGAGATGAACGTCAGCCATATGAGGCCCACGCCCGTGAACGAGGCACCGGTGACCATGAAGGGCTTCGGGCCCAGCACCGGAAGGAACCGCTGCGAGAGCCCCGCGCCCACCACGATCGCGACGGTCACGGGCAGGAACGCCAGACCGGCCTCGATCGGCGAGTACGCCAGGACGTTCTGGGCGAACAGCACGATGAAGAAGAACATGCCGAACATGGCGGCGGCCAGGCTGAGCATGATCACATACGTGCCGGAGCGGTTGCGGTCGGCGAACATCCGCAGGGGCGTGATCGGTTCCTTGGCCCGCATCTCGATGAGGACGAACGAGGCGAGCAGGATCACCGCGGCGCCGAACGAGCCCAGAGTGAGGGAGTCCCGCCAGCCCTGCTCCGAGGCCCGGATGAAGCCGTACACGAGCGAGGCCATACCGAGCGTCGAGGTGAGGGCCCCGGCGATGTCGAATCGGCCCGGGTGCTTCTCGGACTCGTTGATGTACATCGGGGTCAGGACGGCGATCAGCACACCGATCGGCACATTGACGAAGAAGACCCAGCGCCAGTCGAGCCATTCGGTCAGCACTCCGCCGCCGAGCAGGCCGATGGCGCCTCCGCCCGCGGACACCGCGGCGAACACGCCGAAGGCGCGGTTGCGTTCGGGGCCCTCGGGGAATGTCGTGGTGATGAGGGCGAGCGAGGTGGGTGAGGCGATGGCGCCGCCGATGCCCTGGAGCGCGCGGGCCGCCAGCAACTGCCAGGGCTCCTGGGCGAAACCGCCGAGCAGCGAGGCCAGGGTGAAGACCAGGATGCCGGTCAGGAACACCCGGCGGCGGCCCAGGATGTCGCCGGCCCGTCCGCCGAGCAGCAGCAGTCCGCCGAAGGTGAGCGTGTACGCGCTGAGGACCCACGAAAGATCCGTGGTCGAGAAGCTGAGTGCGTTCTGGATGTGCGGGAGGGCGATGTTGACGATCGTGGAATCCAGCACAACCATCAACTGACAGGCGGCGATGACGGCCAGGGCGATCCCCGGTCGGCCCTGCCGGCGTGCCGCACCCGGCCCGCTCCGTGCTTCTAACTGAGAGGTGGTCACTACGGTTCCCCCACAAATGAATTAGTGAACGCATCCGTTCACTGTTGCGTCTACGGTAGTGAATCCCCCTCAAGGAACGCAAGCGTTCACTGAGTCCTCGTCGTCGCGCGGTGTCCCGATCCCCCGAACCGGCCGGCGGGTTACCCGCCTTTCCCGCCCCGGTCCGTCGAGCCACCCCGACCCGCCCCGTTTCCGATGGAGTGAAACTCATGGCTACTTCGCGATCGGCCGCCGCCGCCCGGCAGCCGGTGGTGGCCCCGCGCCGCCGCGGACCCGTTCTGGAGCGCGCGATCCTCGACGCCGCGCTGGAGCGGCTCAGCACGGTCGGCTGGAGCGGTCTGACCATGGAAGGGGTCGCGGCCGGCGCCCAGACCGGCAAGGCCGCCGTCTACCGGCGCTGGTCCTCCAAGGAGGAACTGGTCGCGGAGGCGCTCCGCAGCGCCCTGCCCCCGATCGGTGACGCCCCCGACGGCGGGAACGTCCGCGACGACCTCTTCCAGCTCTGCTGCCGGCTCCGCGACGCCATGCTCTCCACCTCGGGCTCCGCGCTGCGCGCGGTCCTTCACGAATGCGACGCCGATACGGCCGAGCGCTTCCAGTCGGTGATCCTCAACGGCGTGATCGCCCCGTCCACCTCGCTCATCAGGCAGGTCCTGGGCCGAGGCATCGAACGCGGTGAGGTCCGTCCCGACGCCCTCTGCGCCCTCGCCTTCGACGTCATCCCCGCGATGATGATGTACCGCAGCAAGGTATGCGGAAGCGAATGGACGGACGAGGAGATCACGGACCTGATCGACCAGGTCGCGGTGCCCTTCTACCGCTCCGGCGCGGGCTGAACCGGCCGCGCGGTGCCCGCCGCCCCTTCCCGGCCGACCCGGGGTGTTGCCGACGCCCCCATCGGCGTACTCTTGCTGGCGCCATGCCGTACGAACCACCCACGCACACCGTCGAGCGCTCACTGCGCGCCACCACCGGTGCCAAGACCGTCGCCGGTGTCGACGAGGTCGGACGCGGAGCGTGGGCGGGCCCGGTCACCGTGTGTGCGGCGGTCACCGGCCTGCGCAGACCTCCTCCCGGACTCACCGATTCCAAGCTGATCACCCCCAAGCGCCGCGCGGAACTCGCTCCGCTGCTGGAGCGCTGGGTCACGGCGTACGGACTCGGGGACGCCTCGCCGGAGGAGATCGACGAGCTCGGGATGACCGCCGCGCTGCGGCTGGCCGCCGTGCGCGCCCTGGAGGCGCTTCCGGTGCGCCCGGACGCGGTGATCCTCGACGGCAAACACGACTACCTGGGCAGTCCCTGGCAGGTCCGCACCGTGATCAAGGGCGACCAGTCCTGCATCGCGGTCGCGGCCGCCTCGGTGATCGCCAAGGTCCGCAGGGACACGATGATGGCCGAACTCGGCGCGGGGTCCGAGGAGTACACGGACTTCGCCTTCGACGCCAACGCCGGATATCCGTCCCCGGTGCATCGGGCCGCACTGGAGCGGAGGGGGCCCACGGCCCACCACCGCCTCTCGTGGTCCTACCTCGACGCGCTGCCCCGGTGGCGGCACCTCAAGAAGGTCCGTATCTCCGCCGAGGCGGCCGCACTGGAAGACGGGGGCCAGCTCGGCTTCGACTTCTGATCGTGCGCAAATCGCCCCCCGCCGATGCCCCGTGCGACGGCGTTTGATAGACAACCACCCATGCCTCTCATCCCCGAGGAGCCTCAGATTCACGAGAGCGCCCAGGGTCCCCGCGCCACTCCGGCCACCGGCCGCACCGCGTCGACCCCTCGTCCCGTACCCGGTCCGCGTTCCGCGGCCACGCCGCGTCCCGGTCACCCGGGTCCCGGCCCCGCGAGGCCCGCGCCCCCGGCGCCGCGCCCGCACCCCGTTCCCGCCCCGCCCCGCGCGGCCCGGACGGAGAATCGTTCCGCGCCGCAGTTCCAGCTGATCCCCGCGGCGGTCGGCGGTGCGCTCGACGCCGCCGACGAAGCGGTGGACCTGCTGCTCGACTCCGGTCGCGCACCCGGCGACATCCTGGTGCTCACCACCGGTGACCCGCACCCGTGGGCGACGCACGAGCTGTCCTTCGGCGAGGCCGCCTACTGGGCCCAGCACGAGGCGGGCGACGACGTGTTCTTCGCCGGCGCCGCTTCGCTGGACCGGGTGGCGTCCCGCCCGGTGGTGATCGTCGCGGTGAACGGAACCGTCGACACCGCTGCCACCCGCGCCCTGTCGGAGGCCCGCGACCGTGCGGGTGCCCTGCTGATCGTCTGCGGGGACCCGCAGGAGGTCAACGCCGCGCTCGGCGCGGCGGTCTGAACCGGGGCGCGGTCACCCGACCGCAGTGACCCGGCCGCCCGCACGGGCGGCCGGGGCCGCGTCCCCGTTCAGCGGGCCGCGGCGCGGTGCAGGGCCTGGACCGCTCCACCACCCGTGCGCAGCGGCGCGTTGTCCTGGTCCGGCACGGTCTCGGAGAGAGCGGCCGGCCGAGAGGTGGAGTTCGGCCGTCGGCCGCCGCGCCCCTCGCCCAGCACCTGCCAGCCACCGCGCGTCAGCGTGATGTAGGCGCCGCAGCGCAGTCCGTGCAAGGTGCAGGCATCTCTGAGCCCCCACATCCAGGCGCCGTCCTCCTCCGTCCAACGTTCGTCGCCCTCGCGGCAGTAGAGCAGGACGGCCGTACGCACCGGAGTGCGGCGGCGCAGATCGTGCGGGATGACCCGGCGCAGGTGCGCGAGCAGCGCGTTGCGGAACTCCCAGCCGTCGGCCGTCACCGAACGGCGGGGGAACGAGGCGCTGGCGGTCAGCCGCTCCTCGTGATCGAGCACCGCGACGACGGCCGTCGCCGGCGTCGGGTGGTGCCGGGAGTGCAGGCCGCTGACCACCTCGCGCGGACTGCGCAGCAGCGGTATGCCCGCCTCGGCCCATTCGGCCGGTTCGAGCATCCTTGCAAGGCGGTTGGCGGAGTCGGCGGCGGGCGACATCGAAGTGGCCGCGGACGAGGCGAATCCGAAGGTCACGGTCCTCCCTTCGCATACGCGCCCACGATGCGGGCAGGGTCGGGTGAGGGCGCGCCGCGGCACAGCCCTTCCGGGCCCGCGAAAAGACCGTGCGGGGAGCGACTCCAATTCTTCCTGGCGTATCGGCGGGCGGCAACGAGCAATTGGCGAGGCTGACGGTAATCAGCCGGAATGACACGCATATCCCTGCCCAGTCCAGCCGCGGATGACGCCACCCGTCCCGCCCGAACGCCGAGGACCAGCGGAAACACCTGCGGATTCCGGTTCCGGAGCGCGTGTGAGGGCCCGGTCACGCGGGGTGAAGTCGTCGATTGTCAGAGCCATCGGGTTGCATGGAGTCATGGACAACCTGGAGCTCCGCACTGAAGCCGATGCCGTTCTCGCCGAGCTCGTGGGTGCCCCCGAGGGCACGGCGCGGCTGCGGGAGGACCAGTGGCAGGCGGTGGCCGCACTGGTGCGGGAGCGGCGCCGCGCGCTCGTGGTGCAGCGCACGGGATGGGGGAAGTCGGCCGTCTACTTCGTGGCCACCGCGCTGCTGCGCAGACGCGGCTCCGGCCCCACGGTGATCATCTCGCCCCTGCTCGCCCTGATGCGCAACCAGGTGGAGGCGGCCGAGCGTGCGGGCATCCGGGCCCGCACGATCAACTCGGCCAACCCGGAGGAGTGGGAGACGATCTACGGCGAGGTCGAGCGCGGCGAGACCGATGTCCTCCTGGTCAGCCCCGAGCGGCTCAATTCCGTGGACTTCCGCGATCAGGTGCTGCCCCGGCTCGCGGCGACGACGGGCCTCCTCGTGGTCGACGAGGCGCACTGCATCTCCGACTGGGGCCACGACTTCCGCCCCGACTACCGCCGGCTGCGGGCGATGCTCACCGAACTGCCCGAGGGCGTGCCCGTCCTGGCCACCACGGCGACGGCCAACGCGCGCGTCACGGCGGACGTGGCCGATCAGCTGGGCACGGGAGCGGGCGAGGCGCTGGTGCTGCGCGGCGCGCTGGACCGCGAGAGCCTCCGCCTGGGCGTGGTCCGACTGCCCGATGCCGCTCACCGCCTGGCCTGGCTCGCCGAGCATCTGAACGACCTGACGGGTTCCGGGATCATCTACACGCTCACGGTCGCCGCGGCCGAGGAGGCGACCGCCTTCCTCCGGCAGCGCGGCTTCCCCGTCGCCTCGTACACGGGCAAGACGGAGAACGCGGACCGTCTGCAGGCCGAGATCGACCTGCGGGAGAACCGGGTGAAGGCCCTGGTCGCCACCTCGGCGCTCGGCATGGGCTACGACAAGCCGGACCTCGGCTTCGTCGTGCATCTGGGCTCACCCTCCTCGCCCATCGCCTACTACCAGCAGGTCGGCCGCGCCGGGCGCGGTGTGGCCCATGCCGATGTGCTCTTGCTGCCGGGCCGGGAGGACGAGGCCATCTGGCGCTACTTCGCCGATACGGCGTTCCCGCCCGAGACCCAGGTCCGGCAGACCCTGGCGGCCCTGGACGCGGCGGGGCGTCCGATGTCCGTGCCGGCGCTGGAAGCGGCGGTGGACCTGCGGCGCAGTCGGCTGGAGTCGATGCTGAAGGTCCTGGATGTCGACGGCGCCGTCAAGCGGGTCAAGGGCGGCTGGACGGCGACGGGTGCGCCCTGGGTGTACGACGCGGAGCGCTACGCATGGGTCGCCAGGCAGCGGGACGCTGAGCAGCAGGCCATGCGGGACTATGCGACGACCACCGACTGCCGGATGGAGTTCCTGCGCCGGCAGCTGGACGACGACGGGGCCGCTCCGTGCGGGCGCTGCGACAACTGCGCCGGTCCCTGGGCCGACAGCGCGGTGTCGGCGGAGGCGCTGACCGGGGCGGAGAAGGAGCTGGACCGGCCGGGCGTGGAGATCGAGCCGCGCCGGATGTGGCCGACGGGGATGGCGGCCCTCGGGGTCGACCTCAAGGGGCGCATTCCGGCCAAGGACCAGAGTGCCACGGGGCGTGCGCTCGGGCGGCTCTCCGACATCGGCTGGGGCAACCGGCTGCGCCCCTTGCTGGCCGACGGCGCTCCGGACGGGCCCGTTCCGGACGACGTGCTCCGGGCCGCGGTGGCGGTCCTCGCCGACTGGTCCCGGTCCCCGGGCGGCTGGGCTCCGAACGTGGCGGACGCCACGGACCGCCCGGTGGGCGTCGTGGCCGTGCCCTCGCTGACCCGCCCGCGGCTGGTCGGCTCCCTCGCCGAGGGCATCGCGAACGTGGGCCGGCTTCCGTTCCTGGGCACACTGGAGCACACCGGTCCTGACGGCACACACGCGGCTCGTCGCAGCAATTCGGCCCAGCGCCTCAAGGCGCTGTCCGACGCCTTCGTCGTCCCCGACGGATTGGTGGGTGCCCTGGCCGCCACCCCCGGGCCGGTCCTGCTCGTGGACGACCTCACGGACTCCGGCTGGACCCTCGCGGTCGCCGCTCGTCTGCTCCGTCAGGCGGGCAGCGCGCAGGTGCTTCCCCTGGTCCTCGCCACGGCGGGCTGAACCGGTGGGCCCCGACGGAACAGGGAACTGCGGGAAGGAACAGCCCGGGAAGGGCGCCCCTCCAGCATTTTCAATCACTGATTGAAAGTTTGCCCGAGGGGTGCTCTCATGGGGTTATGTCCACAGATTCCACCCGGGCTGCGCTGCTCGACGCCGCGGAGCGCCTGTTCCTGGCCAAGGGGTACGAACAGGTCTCGGTCCGTGCAGTGAACGCGGCGGCCGGGATGAACCCGGCCGCTGTGAACTACCACTTCGGCACCAAGCAGGACCTGGTCGCGGCCCTGCTGGAGCGTCGTCTCGGTCCCCTGTGGGCACAGCCGCTCGCGAGCATGGAGCAGCGGCTGGCCGAGGGGCGCCCCGCGACGGTCGAAGAGCTCGTCGACCTGCTGGTTCGCCCGCTCGACGAACTCACTTCCCGGCCGAAGGGCCGAATGCTGATGCATCTGCTCGCCCGACTCGTGCTGCGCCGCCGCGAGCTTCCGTTCGAGGCGCGCTGGTTCGCGCCGGAGCCGTGGAACGCACTGCTGGCCGCGGCCCGGCCCGAGCTGTCCCGCGCCGAGGTCGCCGACCGCCTGCGGATGACCTACGACCTGCTGCTCTCCGTCTACGGCGAGCCGCAGTCCGACGACGCCGACCTCGGCCGCATGCCGCATCCGCCGGTGTCCGGCGTCGTGGCCTTCGTCACGGCGGGCCTGAACGCCCCTCCTTCGTACGGGGCCTGAACCCGCCTCCTCGTACAGGACGGCCCGGGGCGCCGCTGACGGCGAGCCCGGGAACACCGCCTCCGGCGCGGCCCGCTGCGCACAGCGCGGACTGCCCGGTCCCACCCCGCTCCGGCGCGCACCACGTGCCGGCCGGCCTCGGTGAGCCGATCGGCCCGCCGAAGCCGTACCCCCCCACCCGAATATCTGGAGAACACCATCATGGGAACCATCGCCGTCACCGGAGCCGCCTCCGGAATGGGCGCGTCCATAGCCGCCCGACTGACCGAACAGGGCCACCGCGTCATCGGCGTCGACCTGCGCGGCGCCGACGTGGAGGCCGATCTCGGCACCCCGGAGGGCCGCACCGCCGCAGCGGCCGAGGTGACCCGCCTGGCGGAGGGGCGCCTCGACGGCCTGGTCCCCTTCGCGGGCATCTCGGCCGCGCAGGGCCGGCCCGCGAGCCTGCTGGTCTCGGTCAACTACTTCGGCGCGATCGGACTGCTGGAGGAGCTGCGCCCGGCGCTCGCCGCGGCGGGGGAGTCCTCCGTGGTGCTCGCCTCCTCCAACTCCACGACCACCCAGCCCGGCTGGAACCCCCGGCTGGCCGAGGCGTGTCTGGCGGGTGACGAGAAGGCGGCGCGCGCCCTCGCCGACTCCTTGGACGACGCCGGAGGAGTCCTCACCTACCCGGCTACCAAGGCCGCCATCGCCTACTACACGCGCACGCGTGCGGCCGACTACATCGCCGACGGCATCCGCCTCAACGCGATCGCGCCCGGCTTCATCGACACCCCGATGACCGAAGCGGCCCGCAAGGACCCGCGCACCGCCGCCGGCATCGAGGCATTCCTCAAGTCCATCCCGGCCGGACGGGCCGGGATGCCCGAGGAGGTCGCCGAACTGCTGCTCTTCCTGCTGTCGCCCAAGTCCGGCTATTGCGTGGGCACGCTGATGTACTGCGACGGCGGTTTGGACGCCCGGCTGCGCGGCCTGGACTGGCCCAAGGTGTGGGTGCCGGAGTCCTGACCGGCCGCTGGGACGGCGATCACGACCAGCATTGATTACCGCCTGTGTATAAGTTATCCACAGGGGGTAGTGGGAATCGCGAGAACGCGGGATCGTCGTCCCATGAACAAGCACCACGAATCCTCCGGCCCGTCCGACGAACAGCAGATCACCCTGCGAGGCCCTGCCGAACTGGCCGATGCCCTTCCCTACCTGATGGGATTCCATCCGAACGACAGCGTGGTCATGGTCGCCCTGCACGGCGGCCGGGGCAGGTTCGGCGGGCGGCTCAGGCTGGGGATCCCCGAGTCCCCGCAGGAATGGCCCTCGGTCGCCGAGCAACTCGCGGAGTGCCTGATCAAGGGCAGCGAACGGCGCGGCGGGCGCCCCGACGCGATTGTCGTCTTCCTCTGCCAGGACCCGGCGGAGGGCGAGAGCGGAAGCGGGCCGATGGAGCGCCTGCGCCCGTTCGCCCAGCGGCTGCGGACGGCCTGCGGAGCGCTGGACGTCCCCGTTCTCGAAGCGCTCTGCATCTCCGGCGACCGGTACTGGTCATATGTCTGCCCCGACACCCGGTGCTGCCCCGCCGAGGGCAACCCGCTGGCCATGTCGGGCACCTCGGTGATGGCGGCCGCGGCGACGTATGCGGGTATCCAAGTGCGCGGTTCGCTGCGCGAGATGGAGGCCAGGCTGGCCCCCCGGACCGGGGAGTCGGGCCGTGCCCAGCAGCGGGCGCTGGATTCGGTCGGCGCCGCGCTCGTGCCGAAGCTCCTCGACGGGACCGGCCACCGGGAGGTCGGGGAGGCGACCCTCGTCCTGGCCCGGAAGCTGATGACACGTCTCGGCGCGGCCCAGGCCGCCACGACCTCGCTCGGCGACATCGACGACGACCGGCTGATCGGTGACGAGGAGGCCGCCGAGGTGATCCTCGGCCTTCAGGACCGGGACACCCGGGACCGCGCCGCCGAGTGGATGGAGGGACCGGACGCGGGACCGGCACTGAGGCTGTGGCGCGCACTGGCGCGGCGCTGCGTCACACCGTACGAGGAACACGCTGCCGCGCCGCTGACCCTGGCGGGGTGGGTGGCGTGGTCGACCGGTGACGAGCCGGCGGCCCGCGTGGCTCTGGGCCTGGCCCTGCGGGCGGACCCGGGATACACGTTCGCCCAGCTTCTGCACGAGGCATGCAATCAGGGGCTGGACCCGGAGACCCTGCGGCGTTGCCTGCGGGGCGAAGGCGGTAAGCGAGACGCGTGCGAGGTCCCCCGGGACCGTCCGGCGGGCGGCGCGCGCCCGGCGGCGCGGACGAGGGGTGGCCGAGGTGCGGTACGGGTCGCGGGGGCCCGTTCGGCACCGATGCGGCGGGCGGCCCGGCGCCGGGCCCGTTCCACGTCCACACGTCCGGCCACGGCGGTGGGAGAACGCCGGGTGCCGGGGCCGCGCACCCGGGGGCGGCGCGGGACCAGGACCGGCCGCTGACGCGGCGGGTGCGGTGGCGGGTACCGGCCGCCGCACCCATCCCGCAGAGGGAACGGCGTGCACGGACGATCCCGCCGCCACCTATGGGCGGGGCGCGGCCCGCGCGGGTGCGACGGGACGCCGTGGATCAAGAAGATGGTCATGAAGGGAGTGTTTATCGTCAGGCAGACGACTATGATCACGGCATGCCGCCCTACGACCCGTCGACCTTTCCGCCCTTCGCTGTCACCGTCGACCTGGTCGTGCTCACGGTGCGCCGTCATGCCCTCTGCGCGCTGGTGGTCCGCCGGGGCGAGACGCCTTTCCAGGGGCGATGGGCGCTGCCCGGCGGGTTCGTCAGAGCCGACGAGGACCTCGGTGCCGCGGCGGCACGCGAGCTCGTGGAGGAGACGGGGCTCTGCGCGCACGATCCGGAGAACCCGGAGGCCGGCAACGGGGCGCATCTCGAACAGCTCGCCACGTACGGGGACCCGCAGCGCGATCCCCGGATGAGGGTCGTCAGCGTCGCTCATCTCGCTCTCGCCCCCGATCTGCCGGCGCCGCGGGCGGGCGGGGACGCGCACAGCGCGCGCTGGGCGCCTGTCGACGATCTGCTGGCGCCGGAGGGGGGCTACGGGCAGGACGGCGAACGGCACGCTCCGCTGGCCTTCGACCACGCCCGGATCCTGGCCGACGGCGTGGAGCGCGCCCGTTCCAAGATCGAGTACTCCTCGCTGGCCACGGCGTTCTGCCCGCCCACCTTCACGGTCGGGGAGCTGCGCCGGGTGTACGAGGCTGTCTGGGGCGTGGTGCTCGATCCGCGGAACTTCCACCGCAAGGTGACCGGCACGCCCGGTTTCCTGGTGCCCGCGGGTGGAACGACCACGCGGCAGGGGGGACGCCCTGCCCAGCTGTTCCGGTCGGGTTCCGCCACGGTGCTGAACCCGCCGATGCTGCGCCCCGAGGTCTGAAACGCCCGCGCACTGACGACTGCGATCCCGCGAGGTGCCGGGGTGAGGACCGGATCGCCGCGACGGCGGGTCCACGGAAAGTCCGGTATGTCGGGTTATCGTACTGCGGTACGCCCTGCCGTCGAGCGGTCTCACCTCCTGCGAGAGAAGCGATGCTCCAGGCCATCGGACTCACCAGCGCCCGCCACCACGGACTGCCGCCCGCCGTGGACGACCTCACGTTCGAAGCGGAACCAGGCTGTGTCACCGCGCTGCTGGGCCCGGCCGGTTCCGGGAAGACCTCGGCCCTGCGGCTGATGCTCGAACTCGAACCGGGGCGGGGCATCACCTACTTCCGGGGCAGGCCGCTGCACCGTGTGGCTCATCCGGCCAGAGAGGTCGGGGTGTTGCTCGGTGACGTACCGGGTCACCCGGCCCGCACCGCTCGTGGGCAGCTCCGCATGCTCTGCGCGGCAGCGGGAGTGCCCGCTTCCCGGGCCGACGAGCTGCTCGACACGGTCGGTCTCGACGGGCTGGGGGACCAGCGCATCGGCACGCTCTCCCTCGGCATGGACCGCAGACTCGCCCTTGCCTCCGCCCTGCTCGGAGACCCGCACACGCTGATCCTGGACGAGCCCGCCGACGGTCTCGTCGCTCGGGAGGCGGACTGGATGCGCGGAATGCTCCGGTCCCACGCCGCGCGCGGCGGCACGGTCCTGTTCGCCACGCGCGATCCCAAGGAGGCCGCCCGGACGGCCGGCCGCGTAGTGACTCTCGATGCGGGCCGGCTCGTTGCCGACCAGGGCGTCGAGGACTTCTCCCGTACCCGGCTGCGCCCCCGGGTGGCGGTCCGCTCGCCCCATGCCGCCCGGCTGGCATCGATCGTCCGCCGCGAGGCGCGCGTGTCACGCCGCCCCGTCGAGGTCGTCACCGAGGCGAGCAGCAGTCTGATCTCCGTCTATGGAAGCAGCTGCGCGGAGATCGGCGACGTGGCCTTCCGGCACGGCCTCCCCGTTCATCTGCTGGCCGACGGGACCGGTGACACCTGTCCGCCCCGCCCCGGAGCGGCCGACGCGTCCATCCCCTCCACCGGCACCACGACGCTCCCCGATGCCGATGCCGATGCCGATGCCGATGTCGATGTCGATGTCGATGTGCGAGGCGGTGTTGGTGTCGTTGGTGGGGCTGGCGGGGACGGGGTGCCCGAGCCGGTACGGGCGGGCGCCGCCGCGCCCGCTCCGCCGATCCGGCGGCGTCCGGCGCGTGGGCCGATGCGGCCGGTGCGTTACGAGCTGCGCCGCCTGTTCGGCGTGAGAACCACGACGATGATCATCCTCACCACGCTCGTGCTCTCGGCAGCGGTGTCGGTGCTGCTCGCGCGCGACGGCCGTACGCCGCTGCCGCAGGTGCTCGCCGGCTGGCCCTCGCTGCTGCCGCTGCCACCCGCCGCGCTCGGGGCCGGACTGCTCGGCGCGCTGTCCTTCGGTGACGAGTTCCGCTACCCCGCGCTCGCCGCAGGCCGGGGAACCGTGCCCCGGCGGCTCGGGCTGCTTCTCGCCAAGCTCCTGGTGTCGGGATGCGTCGCGCTGGTTCTGGCCCTGCTCGTGGTGGCTGTGTCGACGGAGTCTGTGCGCCTTGTCTACGGGGCCGACTTGGTCCGGACCCCGCCGAACGCGCTGACGCTGGGCGCCAGTTGGGTCGCGCTCACCATGGGCTGCGCCTGGGCGGGACTGCTGGCGGCCGGGATCTTCCGGGTGACGGCGGCGGGGGTGGCGGCGGTTCTCGCCGTTCCCGTCCTGATGGTTCCGCTGCTCCAGGCGGTGCCAAAGGGGCCGACGACCCGTTCGGTGAACGGACTTCCGGGCCGGCTGAGGGAACTTGCCTGGCCGCGATGGCCGCACGAGGTCGACCGGTGGCTGCTTGCCGGAGCGCGTGTGGTGGCGCACCCCGTCGGGGTGGCACTGGCGCTGTCGTTGTCGGTCCTTGTCTGCGCGTATCTGTTCACGAGCCTTCGCGGCAGAGTGCGTTGGTGATCGCGGAGAGGACGTCGGAACGCCCGAAGATCACCAGCAGCCTCAGAACTCCATTGAAAATGCCCGTTTTATACCACTTAGGCGTCAATTGGGAGGTCGACGCCGATCACCCTTTCGTGTGCTTTTCACCAAAGACCTCAAGGGGCGGCGGAGCGGCGCCGACAAATGATGCGTGAGTACCCTTGCGCACACCCCGATGACCGCCGCCCGTACCGTCGACTCCGGCCTCGCCGGTCCGGGCGAACCCGACCGATTCACCTACGCGGAGGCGCCGTCCGGCGAGCGAGCCGCCGCCCGGTCCTGGGAGGGGGCCGATACGGAGCTGGGCCGGGTGGGCCGACGCGGCACGGCCAGCCGGGGCCGGGGCCTGCACGGCCAACTTGTTCAGCAGCTGGGACAGATGATCGTCTCCGGCGACCTGGGGGCCGACCGGCCCCTGGTGCCCGAGGAGATCGGCCAGCGATTCGAGGTCTCCCGCACCGTGGTCCGGGAGTCGTTGCGCGTGCTGGAGGCCAAGGGCCTGGTC
This sequence comes from Streptomyces sp. NPDC001515, assembly GCF_053597115.1. Classification (NCBI taxonomy): domain Bacteria; kingdom Bacillati; phylum Actinomycetota; class Actinomycetes; order Kitasatosporales; family Streptomycetaceae; genus Streptomyces; species Streptomyces sp. NPDC001515. Next base: position 128,317 of record NZ_JBSFHN010000010.1, on the reverse strand, counting down.
AGTGCCCGGCCCAATGTCGGTACCAGGGTCCGGCCCGTCTCCGACTGGAATCTGCTCGACCCCGACATCATCGAATGGCGCGCCTATGGCCCGCAGCGCGAGGACCAGCGCCGCGAGCTGGGTGAGCTGCGCTGGACGATCGAACCCCTCGCCGCGCGCCTGGCGGCCGGTCACGGGCGCGAGGACCTTCAGCAGCGCCTCGTGGACATGGTCGAGATCATGGGGCACGCGATCGGACAGGGCGATGTGATCACCTGTGCGCGGGCGGACGCCGAATTCCACTCGTTGCTCATCCAGGCGGCGGGCAATCGCATGCTGGAGCACCTTTCCGGAATCGTCTGCGCCGCCCTTCAGGTCTCCGGCGGGCCGGTCACGGGCTGTGACCGGCCCAGCGACGCCTCCCTCGCCCACCACGCCCGTATCGTCGACGCTCTCGCGGCGGGCGACCCCGACGCGGCCGAGGGCGCCATGCGTCAGCTGCTGGTGGTCCAGCCCGAGCCGCCCGTCGTGCCGGCGCCGCGCGAGCACTGATCGCGGCGCGTCCGGAGCGCGCGGGCCCTGTGCCGCCGGACGGCCGAGTCCGGCGGCACAATGGCCGAGTCGTGCCACTTCCGCCCCGTTCGTGGCAAATGGGGTGTGACTCGGGCCACGCGGATTGGGCGTAACACTCCTCGAAACAGCGCGATGACTTAAGAGGTGACCGCCTCGGAAGGAATACAGCAGCTGTTCCACGCGCTGTGGAGTTCTGAGGCCCAACCTGCGCGCCGTCGGTACATTCCCAGCCCGGCGGTCGTCGGTTCCAGCCCTCCGGGGCCGGACCGGAAGCCGTTTCCATCGTTCCGAGAGGTTGTTCGTGTCGGCCAGCACATCCCGTACGCTCCCGCCGGAGATCGCCGAGTCCGAATCTGTCATGGCGCTCATCGAGCGGGGAAAGGCTGATGGGCAGATCGCCGGCGACGACGTGCGTCGGGCCTTCGAGGCTGACCAGATTCCGCCAACCCAGTGGAAGAACGTTCTGCGCAGCCTCAACCAGATCCTCGAGGAAGAGGGTGTGACGCTGATGGTCAGTGCAGCGGAGCCGTCGAAGCGCGCCCGCAAGAGCAGCGTCGCGGCGAAGAGCCCGGTCAAGCGCACCGCGACCAAGACCGTCGCCGCCAAGACGACCGTGACCCGGACCGTCGCGGCCACCGCCGCCTCGTCCAGCGAGACGGTGGACGCCGCGGCCGATGACACCGCCGCTGCCGCGCCCGCGAAGAAGGCCGTCGCCAAGAAGGCGGCGGCCAAGAAGACCGCCGTGAAGAAGACGGCGGCCAAGAAGACCGCCGCCAAGAAGGCCGGCAAGCAGGACGACGACATCCTCGACGGCGACGACGTCGTGGAAGAGGTCAAGGCCGGCAAGGTCGAGGAAGAGGAGGGCGAGGGCGAGAACAAGGGCTTCGTCCTCTCCGACGACGACGAGGACGACGCGCCCGCGCAGCAGGTCGCCGTCGCCGGTGCCACCGCCGACCCGGTCAAGGACTACCTGAAGCAGATCGGCAAGGTCCCGCTCCTCAACGCGGAGCAGGAGGTCGAGCTCGCCAAGCGCATCGAGGCCGGTCTCTTCGCCGAGGACAAGCTGGCGAACGCCGACAAGCTCGCCCCCAAGCTCAAGCGCGAGCTGGAGATCATCGCCGAGGACGGCCGCCGCGCCAAGAACCACCTGCTGGAGGCCAACCTCCGTCTCGTGGTCTCCCTGGCCAAGCGGTACACCGGTCGCGGCATGCTCTTCCTGGACCTCATCCAGGAGGGCAACCTCGGTCTGATCCGTGCCGTCGAGAAGTTCGACTACACCAAGGGCTACAAGTTCTCCACGTACGCCACCTGGTGGATCCGGCAGGCGATCACCCGCGCCATGGCCGACCAGGCCCGCACCATCCGTATCCCGGTGCACATGGTCGAGGTCATCAACAAGCTCGCGCGCGTCCAGCGCCAGATGCTCCAGGACCTGGGCCGCGAGCCCACCCCGGAGGAGCTGGCCAAGGAGCTCGACATGACCCCCGAGAAGGTCATCGAGGTCCAGAAGTACGGCCGTGAGCCGATCTCTCTCCACACCCCGCTGGGTGAGGACGGGGACAGCGAGTTCGGTGACCTCATCGAGGACTCCGAGGCGGTCGTCCCGGCCGACGCGGTGAGCTTCACGCTCCTCCAGGAGCAGCTGCACTCCGTGCTCGACACCCTGTCCGAACGTGAGGCGGGCGTGGTCTCCATGCGCTTCGGCCTCACCGACGGCCAGCCGAAGACGCTGGACGAGATCGGCAAGGTCTACGGCGTGACGCGTGAGCGCATCCGTCAGATCGAGTCCAAGACGATGTCCAAGCTCCGGCACCCGTCGCGCTCGCAGGTACTGCGCGACTACCTCGACTAGGCCGTATCCCGGCGGGGTGGCGCGCAACGCAACAGAGGCCGGGGCCCGGATCCATGGATCCGGGCCCCGGCCTCTGCGCGGGTGCGGGTTGGGGTCGGCGGAATGACTCTGGGTAGGCACAGTCCATCACAGAGTCAGGAGCACGCATGTTCCGTACAGTCGTCCGCGCCGTGACCGGGGCACTCGCCCTCACTGCCGCAACGGCGGTGATACCCCTCGCCTCCCCCGCCCCGGCGGTCGCGGACAGCATCATCATCGGCGGTCGGCCCGCCCATGTGAAGGACAGTCCGTGGGTGGTGGCGCTCGCCAGCCGTGACCGGTTCGGAGGTACCCGTGCAGGTCAGTTCTGCGGCGGCGTCCTTGTCGAGCCCAAGAAGGTGCTCACGGCGGCCCACTGCCTGAGCCGTGAGGCGCTGGGCGGCGATGTCGCACAGGTCCCTGATCTGCGGGTCATCGCGGGCCGGGACGAGCTGAACGGTGCGGGCGGCAAGGAGATCGCCGTCAGCGGGACCTGGGTCAACCCGGGGTTCGACGCCTCCACCAACAGCGGGGACATCGCCGTGCTCACTCTCGCCGAGGCGCTGCCCGAACAGAACACGATCCCGCTGGCGAAGGCCGGTGACCCCGCGTACACGGCGGGGACGGCGGCAGCCGTCTACGGATGGGGCGACACGACCGGCAACGGTGACTACGCGTCGTCGCTGCGCTCCGCCGACGTGACCGTGCTGCCGGACAGTTCCTGCGAGCGGGCCTACCCCGGCGGCAGGACGGGCACGTACGAGGCCTCGTCGATGCTCTGCGCCGGTGAACCCGAGGGTGGGTACGACGCCTGCCAGGGGGACAGCGGAGGCCCTCTGGTGGCCCAGGGGAAGCTCGTGGGGCTGGTGTCGTGGGGGAACGGCTGCGGCCAGGCGGGCAGCCCGGGGGTCTACACCCGGATCTCCGCCGCCATCGAGTGGATGAAGGGTGCCGCCTGACGGCGACGGCCCCATGCGTACGAGAACGGGCGGCTCCCCTGCGGGGGGAGCCGCCCGTCGGCCGGTAAGGAACCGGTCCCTGGCTCGTCGTGGATGCGAGGTGTCAGTGTTCCTCTTCGGCGGCCTGGGCCTGGACGGCCGTCAGCCGGTCGGTCTCATCCTGTATTTCCGCGGCGATCTTCTTGAGTTCCGGCTCGAACTTGCGTCCGTGGTGGGCGCAGAAGAGCAGTTCACCGCCGCTGATCAGCACGACGCGCAGGTAGGCCTGGGCGCCGCAACGGTCACAGCGGTCTGCTGCGGTCAGCGGGCTCGCGGGGGTCAGAACAGTAGTCACGTCGCCTCTTCTCTAGCTCGACGAGCTGTCGTACCAGGGTCAACATCCAACCAGGCCGAAAACGTTCCCGCTCGTGGCATTTCTTCGAAACTTCTTCTCAGGATGGCTGTCTGTTGCCGGTTCGCGGCGAATGTGCCGTATTGCGTAGCGCTACGGTTTCGCGTTGCTGGGGTGGGTCGGTCCCGCCGGCTGGCTTGCCGGTGTGTTCATGAGGACGTGCCCGGAGCCTAAATGGTTCATGCCTGGAAGGGAACGTGATGTGCGCGTCACTCCAAGGAGGGATCGAACGTGTATGCGAGGCTGGACTACTGTGAGGGTTCTCCGAGGGTGGCGTGACAACCGCTCTACCAGGGCTCGGTACCCTCTCAGCGGCGACCGAAGCCGAGCCCGTTACCCACTGGGCCCCATGTGAAATTCAGCGAGGAGCGAACCGCGTGACCGCCGATACGTCCGTGCCGTCCACTGCGCTGCTGACCGGAGCAGACCGAGACGGTTCCAACTACACCGCGCGGCATCTGCTCGTACTCGAGGGGCTCGAAGCGGTTCGCAAGCGCCCCGGCATGTACATCGGGTCCACCGACAGCCGCGGCCTCATGCACTGCCTCTGGGAGATCATCGACAACTCGGTCGACGAGGCCCTCGGCGGCTACTGCGATCACATCGAGGTCGTCCTCCACGACGACAACTCCGTCGAGGTCCGGGACAACGGCCGGGGCATCCCGATCGACGTGGAGCCCAAGACCGGTCTCTCCGGCGTCGAGGTCGTCATGACCAAGCTGCACGCGGGCGGCAAGTTCGGCGGCGGCTCCTACGCCGCCTCCGGCGGTCTGCACGGCGTCGGCGCCTCCGTCGTCAACGCCCTCTCCGCCCGTCTCGACGTCGAGGTCGACCGCAACAGCGCGGTCCACTCGATCAGCTTCCGGCGCGGTGTTCCCGGCATCTTCACCGAGCAGGGCCCCGACAGCCCCTTCGACCCCGCCAACGGCCTGCGCAAGGGCAAGCGTGTCCCGAAGACTCGCACCGGCACCCGCGTCCGCTACTGGGCCGACCGCCAGATCTTCCTCAAGGACGCCAAGCTCAACCTGGAGACCCTCCACCAGCGGGCCCGCCAGACGGCCTTCCTCGTCCCCGGCCTGACCATCGTCGTACGCGACGAGCGCGGCCTGGACGGCGAGGGCAAGACCGAGGAGACCTTCCGCTTCGACGGCGGCATCAGCGAGTTCTGCGAGTACCTCGCCCAGGACAAGGCCGTCTGCGATGTCCTTCGCCTGACCGGGCAGGGCACGTTCAAGGAGACCGTGCCCGTCCTCGACGACCGGGGCCACATGACCCCGACCGAGGTCACGCGGGAACTCGCGGTCGACATCGCGATGCGCTGGGGCACGGGTTACGACACCACGGTGAAGTCCTTCGTCAACATCATCGCCACCCCCAAGGGCGGCACCCACGTCACCGGCTTCGAGCGTTCCGTGACCAAGACCGTCAACGAGGTCCTGCGCTCCGCGAAGCTCCTCCGCGTCGCCGAGGACGACATCGTCAAGGACGACGCCCTGGAGGGACTCACTGCGGTCGTCACGGTCCGCCTGGCCGAGCCGCAGTTCGAGGGTCAGACGAAGGAGGTCCTCGGCACCTCGGCGGCCAACCGGATCGTCGCCAACGTCGTGGCCAAGGAACTCAAGGCGTTCCTGACCTCCACCAAGCGGGACGCGAAGGCCCAGGCCAGGGCCGTTCTCGACAAGGCCGTGGCAGCGGCGCGCACGCGCATCGCCGCCCGCCAGCACAAGGACGCCCAGCGCCGCAAGACGGCTCTGGAGTCCTCGTCCCTGCCCGCGAAGCTGGCCGACTGCCGCAGCGACGACGTCGAGCGCAGCGAGCTGTTCATCGTGGAGGGCGACTCCGCGCTCGGTACCGCCAAGCTCGCCCGGAACAGCGAGTTCCAGGCCCTGCTGCCGATCCGGGGCAAGATCCTCAACGTTCAGAAGGCATCCGTCTCGGACATGCTGAAGAACGCCGAGTGCGGGGCGATCATCCAGGTCATAGGAGCCGGGTCCGGTCGGACCTTCGACATCGACGCGGCGCGCTACGGCAAGATCGTGCTGCTGGTCGACGCCGATGTCGACGGCGCCCACATCCGCATCCTGCTGCTGACCCTCTTCCAGCGGTACATGCGGCCGATGGTCGAGGCGGGGCGGGTCTTCGCCGCGGTGCCCCCGCTGCACCGGATCGAGCTCGTCCAGCCGAAGAAGGGCCAGGACAAGTACATCTACACGTACTCGGACAACGAGCTGCGCCAGCGGCTGCTGGAGCTCCAGCGGAAGAACGTCCGGTACAAGGACTCGATCCAGCGCTACAAGGGCCTGGGCGAGATGGACGCCGACCAGCTGGCCGAGACGACGATGGACCCCCGCCACCGCACCCTGCGGCGCATCAACATCGGGGACCTCGAATCGTCCGAGAAGGTCTTCGATCTGCTGATGGGCAACGAGGTGGCGCCGCGCAAGGAGTTCATCACCAGCTCCGCGGCCACGCTCGACCGCTCGCGCATCGACGTCTGAGGTGCCGGAGGGGCGATCCCGGCGCATCGCCGTCCGGCACCGCCCCGGGCGGACACCCCACCGGTCCGGACCGGGCCCAGGAGCCGTTGTCTCCACCCACGGGTGGAGACAACGGCTCCACCCGTGATCCACCCCCGGGCCGATCACGCGGCCGGTGACTTTCCGTAGCGTCGAAGGCACAGAACTTCCTCGCAATCCGGAGGCGCCCATGTCCGGGCTCGTCAACGCCGTGGTGCTCGTCGCGGTCGTGGCCGTCGTCGCGGTCCGCCAGTTCTCCGCCGGGCCGGTCACCTGCGACCGGCGCCGATGGATCCTGCCGGGCCTGCTGCTCGTGATGGCACTGCGCGAGCCGGGTCCCCTCGACGCGCACCACGAGGCATCGGCCGCGGTCGTCCTCGGCGCGGAGTTGTTCGTGGGCGCGGTCACGGGCGCCGGCTGGGCGCGCACCACGCGCGTCTGGCGGGCCCGGGACGGAACGCTGTGGAGCAGGGGCACCAGAGCGACCGTCTATGTCTGCGCCGGCGGCCTGGGCCTCCGTGCGGCTCTCTACGGGCTCGCGGCGGCCCTGGGCGTTCATCAGGGCAGTCCCGCCCTGATGATGGCTCTCGCTGTCACCCTGCTGGTGCGTGAGGGCCTTCTGGCCCGACGGGCCGCCCTCGCGGAGCCGTACGGTGTCCCCGCCGGGGGCGCTTCGCCCAGGCAGCCGGTGGGGAGGGACCTCCTGTGACATCAGCTGCCTGGACGGTCTGGCCGTCGAGAGAGGCACTCGCCCGCGAGACGCGCACCCGATCCCGGGCCGTGATCGGCTGGGTGGTGCGGCTGGGGCTGCTCGTCCTGATGCTCTGGGGGACCTTCACGGGCGGCCGGTTCGGGCCGGTCGAGATCCTGGTCGGCCTGATCGGGGTGGCCGGGTGCGCGACCGTCGCCGTGGCGTTCTTCCGGAGCAGCCTGGAGCACCGGCTCTGGCCCTCGCTCGGCCTGCTTGCCCTCCTCATGCTCGCGGCGCTCGGGGCGCAACAGGCCGGGGCGGGGGTGCCCGCGGCCGTGCTCTGGTGCGGCTGCGCGGTCACCGCGCTGGAGCGGCTGCCGTTCTCGGCGGGGCTGCCCGCCACCGCGGTGGCGCTGGGGGCCTACGCCGTGATCAACACCGACGACTGGGTGTCCACCGCGGCGACCGCGGTCGGGCTCTGCCTCGCGGGCTATGTGCTGCGCCTGGACGCCGAGGCGCGCGGGGCCGCGCAGCGGCTCCTGGCCCAGGAGCGGGCGGCCCGTGCGGCGGAGGCCCGGAACGCCGCGCTGGACGAGCGGTCGAGGATCGCCCGGGAGATCCATGATGTGCTCGCGCACAGCCTCTCCGCGCAGCTCGTGCACCTGGAGGCGGCACGGCTGCTGATCGAGAGGGAACCGGCGGGGGAGTTCCGCGACCAGGTCCTGGCCCGGGTCGTCGCGGCCCGCTCCATGGCCCGGGAAGGGCTCGCGGAGACCCGCCAGGCGCTCTCCGCGCTGCGCGGGGAGGTGTCGCCCGTGGAGGACTTCCTGAGGCAACTGGTGGCCGCGGAGCCGGCCGAGGTCAGGGTCGAGGGGGAACCGCGCACGCTGACCGCCGAGGCATCGCAGACGGTCAGACGCGTGGCGCAGGAGGCGATGACCAACGTCCGCAAGCACGCCCCCGGCTCCAGGGTCGTGATCAGACTGGAGTACCGGTCCGACGCGGTCGCCCTGGAGGTCAGCGACGAGGGCGGGGGAGGAGCGGAGGGGGAGCTGGCTGTCAGCGGCTCCGGCTACGGTCTGCTGGGGATGCGTGAGCGTGCCGAACTGCTGGGCGGGACGCTGGACGCGGGACCCGGCGAGGAGGGGTTCGTGGTGAGTCTGCGGGTGCCCGCGTGAACGCGCGGGTGGTGGTCGCCGACGACCAGGCGGTGGTCCGTGAGGGCATTGTCATGCTGCTGGGCCTGCTGCCCGGGATCGAGGTGGTCGCATCGGCGAAGGACGGGGACGAGGCGGTGGCCCTCGTCGCCGAGCACGCGCCGGACGTGGTGCTGATGGACCTGCGGATGCCCCGTTGCGACGGGGTGGAGGCGACGAGACGGATCCGCGCGGAGTTCCCCGGTACGCAGGTGGTGGTGCTCACGACGTTCGCGGACGACGACTCGCTCTTCCCCGCGCTCAGGGCCGGGGCTCGCGGCTATCTGACCAAGGACGCCGGGGGAGAAGAGATCGTCCGGGCCATCCAGGCGGTGGTCTCGGGCGAGGCGGGGCTCTCGCCCGCCATCCAGCGCCGGCTGCTGGAGCAGGTCACCGCGGAGCCCCGCCCCGCCGGGAGCGGCGGCGAGCCGGAGCCGCCGGACGGGATGACACCGCGCGAGGCCGAGGTGCTGGCGCTGATCGCCGAGGGCATGTCCAACGCGGAGATCGCCCGCAGCCTCCACATCTCGCAGGCGACCGTGAAGAGCCACATCAACAATCTGTTCGCCAAGGCGGGGCTGCGGGACCGGGCCCAGGCCGTGCGGTACGCGTATGTTCGAGGGCTCGCACGGCTACCCGGAAGATCCTTCACCTGAAGAGGTGAAGTCCGGGGAATGGCGCGCCCGAGTTCTTCCCGATCCGCCCATTCTTGGGTACGCGGCCGAAGTGGTCCGTGGATCAGGGGAGTTGTTCGGTGGAGAAGGAAGCAGGGCGCGAGGCGGCGGGGACGCGCCTCGACGACCCGTGGGACGACGCGACGGCCTCCGGATGGGGGGAGACGGAGGGAGCGGGAGGCGCCGCGCCCGGCCGGGTGCCCGGCCCCGCCGCCCCGGGGCGCGGCCCCAGCGCGGCGGAGATCTATCTGGAGGTGCAGCGCAGCGAGGCGTTCCAGGAGGTGCGCCGCCGGTACCGGCGGTTCGTGGTCCCCGCCACCCTCGCCTTCCTCGTCTGGTACCTCGCCTACGTCGTCACGGCGGTGACCACGCCCGGGCTGATGGACCGACAGGTCGTCGGGGCGGTCAATGTGGCGATGGTCGTCGGGCTCGGACAGTTCCTGACCACGTTCCTGCTCACCGGGGCATACGCGCGGCACGCACGGCTGCGCAGGGACCGGGCGGCGCTCGATCTGCGCTGGGACACCCAGGAGATGACGCGGGGGATCGGGCGTTGAGCGGGAACCACCAGACACTGGCGCTGCTGCTGTTCAGCGCATTCATCGCGGTGACCCTCGGCATCACCACCTGGGTGAGCCGCAACCGGCACGGTTCGGCGGAGGAGTTCTATGCGGGGGGCCGGTTGTTCTCCCCGATGGAGAACGGTTTCGCCATCGCGGGCGACTACATGTCGGCCGCCTCGTTCCTCGGGATCTCCGGGCTGATCGCGCTGTTCGGCTACGACGGGATGCTCTACTCGGTGGGTTTCCTCGTCGCCTGGCTGGTCGTTCTGCTGCTCGTGGCCGAACTCGTGCGCAACTGCGGCCGGTTCACGCTGGCCGACGTCGTGGCGGCGCGGATGGCCGAGCGCCCGGTGCGGATCGCCGCGGGCACCTCGTCGGTCACCGTGTCCGTGCTCTACCTGGTGGCGCAGATGGTCGGCGCGGGGAGCCTGGTCGCCCTGCTTCTGGGCGGTGCCAGCGGCGCCGCGCGGTCCTGGACGGTCATCGGCGTGGGGGCCCTGATGGTGGTCTACGTGTCCCTCGGCGGGATGCGTGCCACCACATGGATCCAGATCGTCAAGGCCGTCCTGCTGATGGCGGGGACCGTGGTGCTCACGGTGCTGGTCCTCGTGCGCTTCCACGGCAACATCAACGAGTTGCTGAACTCGGCGGCCGACAGCAGCGGATACGGGAAGGACTTCCTCGCGCCCGGTCTGCGCTACGGCGGGAGCTGGACGGCCCGCTTCGACTTCATCAGCCTCGGGCTGGCCCTGGTGCTCGGTACGGCGGGGCTGCCGCACATCCTGTCGCGCTTCTACACCGTTCCCACGGCGCGGGCCGCGCGCCGTTCGGTCGTGTGGTCCATCGGCCTCATCGGCAGCTTCTACCTGATGACGATCGTGCTCGGCTTCGGGGCCGCGGCCCTGGTCGGCACGGCGGACGTCCGGGAGTCCAACGCCGCGGGCAACACGGCCGTCCCGCTGCTCGCCATGGTGCTCGGCGGCGGCGAGGGCTCGACCGGCGGGACGATCCTGTTCGCCGTGGTCGCGGCCGTGGCGTTCGCGACGATCCTCGCCGTCGTCGCCGGGATCACCCTCGCTTCCTCCGCCTCCGTCGCCCACGATCTCTACGCCTCGCTGAGGCGGCCCGGCTCCCGGCAGTACAGCGAGGTCGCTGTCGCCCGGGTCGCCGCGGCGGGCATCGGGGTGGCCGCCATCGCTCTGGGGCTCGTCGCCCAGAATCTGAACGTCGCGTTCCTGGTCGGTCTCGCCTTCGCCGTCGCGGCCTCGGCCAATCTGCCGGTGCTGCTCTTCTCGCTGTTCTGGCGGAAGTTCACCACCCGGGGCGCGGTCTGGTCGGTGTACGGCGGCCTGATCCCGGCCGTGGCGCTGGTGCTGGTCTCGCCGGTCGTCTCCGGCAGCCCCACCGCGCTCTTCCCCGGTGTGGACTTCCAGCTCTTCCCGTTGGAGAACCCCGGTCTGGTCTCCATCCCGCTGGGCTTCCTGGCCGGCTGGATCGGCACCCTCACCTCGGACGAACCGCCCAACGAGGCCAAGCACGCGGAGACCGAGGTGCGGGCGCTCACCGGCGCCGGTGCGGTGTGACCGTGGTCGGGGAGCCTCGGATGCAAGGCCGTCGTGCGGGGTGCGATCGAGGGGTGCCGCAAGGAGGGCGGTGGCGAGTACGGTGACCGCACGGGGTGACGGACTTTCGGGGTGACGGCCCCGAGGACGCGTTCACCGGTCCGGGCGGTGCGGCACCGAGACGGGCAGGGACAGGCGTACGGCGTGGGACGGCGGAGCGCGGGGCGTGCGGCGCGGTACGGCGGACCGCGCCTCGTATACGTTCCGAAAATCGTCTTGTTTCCTCCTTCACGCAATCTTCTTGCGCTTCTTGCGCTAATCTTGCATACATGACGCGACGACTTGCTCAGGTTGCCCAGAAGGTTGGAGTCAGCGAGGCCACGGTCAGCCGGGTGCTCAACGGCAAGCCAGGGGTGTCCGACGCCACGCGACAGGCCGTGCTGTCCGCGCTGGACGTCCTCGGCTACGAGCGCCCGACCCAGCTGCGCGGGGAGCGGGCCCGGCTGGTCGGCCTCGTCCTGCCCGAGCTGCAGAACCCGATCTTCCCGGCCTTCGCCGAAGTGGTCGGCGGCGCGCTCGCGCAGCAGGGGCTGACCCCCGTTCTGTGCACCCAGACCAAGGGCGGGGTCTCCGAGGCGGACTACGTCGAACTGCTCCTTCAGCAGCAGGTGTCGGGTGTGGTCTTCGCTGGTGGCCTGTACGCCCAGGCCGACGCGCCGCACGACCACTACAAGGTGCTCGCCGACCGCAAGATCCCCGTCGTCCTGATCAACGCGGCCATCGCGCACCTGGGCTTCCCCTGCGTCTCCTGCGACGACTCGGTTGCCATCGAGCAGGCCTGGCGCCATCTCGTCTCGCTGGGCCACGAGCGCATCGGCCTCGTGCTCGGCCCCTCCGACCACATGCCCTCGCAGCGCAAGCTGGCCGCCGCCCGGGCGCTCGCCGAGGAGGCCGGACGCTCGGTGCCGGACGCCTGGGTGGCCAGGGCCATGTTCTCCCTGGAGGGCGGTCAGGCCGCCGCCGCCCGGCTGCTGGACGACGGCGTCACCGGAATCATCTGCGCCAGTGATCCGCTGGCCCTCGGTGCCGTGCGCGCGGCCCGCCGCCGGGGACTCTCGGTGCCCGCCGACGTCTCCGTGGTGGGGTACGACGACTCGGCGTTCATGAACTGCACCGAGCCGCCGCTCACCACCGTCCGCCAGCCCATCGAGGCGATGGGGCGGGCCGCCGTCGAGCTGCTCTCCGTACAGATCGGGGGCCGCAAGGTGCCCTCCGACGAGCTGCTCTTCGAGCCCGAGCTGGTGGTCCGGGGCTCCACGGCCCAGCCCCCGCGCAACGCTTCCCACTGATCGTCGGATATTTGCGCCTCGGGAGCCGTCTATTGCGGAGGTGTTTCCGTTCGGTCCGGACCTGAGGTCTCGGGGCCGTCCGCGGAGGGAAGCGGCTGGGGCGGCCGGGGGCCGGTGTACTGCCCGCTCGGCCGCATCCGCAGCGGATGCTCCCCGTACTCCTCCAGGGCGTGGGCGATCCAGCCCGCCGTGCGGGCCACCGCGAACACCGTCTCGCCCGCCTCGGCGGCCATCCCCGAGGAGACCGAGAGTACGGCCAGCGCGAGGTCGACATTGGCGTGCAGGGGCATGTGGCGGGCCGCCGTGGCGACCACGTCCCGGGCGGCGTCCAGGGCGGGCCCGGCCGCCGGAACCCGTTCGAGCAGGCGGAACAGGGTGCCGGCCCGGGGGTCCTCGCCGGTGTAGAGCCGGTGCCCCAGGCCGGGCACCCGCCGCCCCGTCCGCAGATGGTCCGCCACCACCGGGGCCGCCCCGCCCCGCTCCAGCGCCTCGGCCAGCATGCGGTGCGCCAGCCCGCTCGCCGCGCCGTGGAGGGGGCCTTCCAGGACGCCGAGCCCCGCCGAGACCACCGCGTACGGATGGGCGCGGGCCGAGGCCGCGACCCGGGCCGCCAGCGTGGACGCCGCCAGATCGTGGTCGATCAGCAGCCCGAGCGCGGTGTCCAGTACGGCGAGTGACGCCTCGTCGGCCGGACGGCGGGTCAGTTTCGGCCACAGTTCCCGGGCCAGTCCCGGTGGAACGTCCCCCTCGGCGCCCGCCTCGGGCTCCTCCCCGATCGCCGGCAGCGCGGCGACCAGCGTCGGGATCAGGCTCCTGGCCCCGCCCAGCACCGCTTCGCGCGACAGGTCGAACCGCAGCGGATCCGTGGTGGCCGCCGCCACCACGGCCACCCTCAGCCGGTCCGTGGAGCCGCTGTGCGGGGGCAGCGCGGCGACCGCCCGGCGGGCCGCGGCGCGGGCGTCGGCCGGTGCCGTGAACCGGACGCCCGGCCGCAGCGCTCCGGTCCACAACCACTCGGCGATCTCCTCGTACGCGTGGTTCCGGGCCAGTTCGGTCGCGTCCACGCCCCGGTAGTAGTACGCGTCGCGCTCGATGAGGGTGATGCCGGTGGGGAAGGCCGGCTCCCCGGACGGTGCCGCGTGCTCCCGGCGCCCCGTCCGGCGGGCGAGCGCCTCCACCTCCCTCGCGTCGAACGTGCTCCCGCGCCCGCCCGGCGCGCGGCTGCTGCTGAGCTGGCCCCGGCTCACGTACGCGTACACCGTCTCGGGCTTCACGCCCAGGCGCTCGGCCGTCTCCCGCGTGGTGAGCCGGCGTGGACCGGGCCCGTCCTCCCCGGCCGTCGAAGGCGCCGCTCCTGATTGATCCGTCATGCCGCCCACCGTATTCATATTGATTCAATCAACATTGACAGATCTCCAGTCAAGCATGGACAGTCGCATCAATGTCAACAGGCGTCGCACGGTCTGTTCGCCGGGCTGTCCCCGGCCGGTCCGCACGGCGACGGCACCCCTGGAGGAAGCAATGACGACCACCACCGCCCCCGCGCCGCTCGAAGCCCCCAGGGGCCTCGCCGGCGTCGTCGTCACGGACACCGCGCTCGGCGATGTCCGGGGCCGCGAGGGCTTCTACCACTACCGCCAGTACTCGGCGATCGACCTCGCGCAGAACCGGAGCTTCGAGGACGTCTGGTACCTGATGACGGAGGGAGAACTGCCCGGACCCGAGGCCCGCACCGCCTTCGCCGCCCGTACCGCCGCGCTGCGCCGACTGCCCGCAGAGGTGCGCGACGCCCTGCCGGCCATAGCGCGGGCGAGCGCCGCGTCCGGCCCGCTCTCCGGGTTGCGTACGGCCCTCTCCCTGCTCGGAGCGTCGGCCGGCTTCCGGCCCGTGTACGACATCGGCGCGGACCGCCGACGCGACGACGCGCTCGCCGCCTGCGCGGCCGTCCCCACGGTGCTGACCGCCCTGTACCGCCTGGGCCGGGGACTGGATCCGGTGGAGCCGCGCGACGATCTGCCCTACGCGGCCAACTACCTCTACATGCTCACCGGAGAGGTCCCGGACGCCGCTCGGGTGCGGGCCGTCGAGCAGTACCTGATCTCCACCGTCGACCACGGCTTCAACGCCTCGACGTTCACCGCACGCGTCGTCGCCTCCACCGGGGCCGATGTCGCCGCCTGCCTGGTCGCGGCCGTCGGCGCGCTCTCCGGGCCGCTGCACGGCGGAGCGCCCAGCCGCGCCCTCGACACCCTGGACGCGATCGGCACCCCCGACCGCATCGACGGCTGGATCCGGGAACGGGTCCTCGCCGGCGACCGGATCATGGGGTTCGGGCACCCGGTCTACCGCACCGAGGACCCCCGCTCGCGCATGCTGCGCTCCCTCGCCCAGGAGTTCGGCGGCCCGCTGGTGGACTTCGCCGTCGAGGTGGAACGGCAGGTCGAGGCGATCCTCGCCGAGCTGAAGCCCGGCCGCGAACTGCACACCAACGTCGAGTTCTACGCGGGCGTCGTCATGGAGCTGTGCGGGCTGCCGCGCGAGATGTTCACCCCGACCTTCTGCGCGGCGCGAGTCGTCGGCTGGAGCGCCAATATCCTGGAGCAGGCGGAGGACACCAAGATCATCCGCCCGGCGGCCCGCTACGTCGGCCCGCCCCCGCCGCAGCCGGTCCCCGCCGTCTGAACCTCAGGAAAGGCCCCGTCGAACGTGTCGTCCCCCTCCCGCAGCCGGCAGATCCCCGTCATCGTCCTCGCGGGATTCCTGGGATCGGGCAAGACGACCCTGCTCAACCACCTCCTTCGCCACCGCGCGGGAAACCGCATCGGCGTCGTCGTCAACGATT
The DNA here is from genome assembly GCF_053597115.1 of Streptomyces sp. NPDC001515. Taxonomy (NCBI): domain Bacteria; kingdom Bacillati; phylum Actinomycetota; class Actinomycetes; order Kitasatosporales; family Streptomycetaceae; genus Streptomyces; species Streptomyces sp. NPDC001515. The sequence goes on along the minus strand of NZ_JBSFHN010000010.1, from coordinate 113,152 downwards.
TCGGGACCATCGAGATCGACGCCATGACGGTGTCCGGGCAGGTCGGTTCGACCGTCTCGCTCGGCGGTGGCTGCCTGTGCTGCGCGGTCGACGCGAGTGAACTGGACACCTACCTGGAGACCCTGACCCGCCCCGCCGCCCGCCTCGATGTGATCGTCATCGAGGCGAGCGGACTGGCCGAACCCCAGGAACTCGTCCGGATGATCCTGGCCAGCGACAACCCGAACATCCTGTACGGCGGACTGGTCGAGGTGGTCGACGCGGCCGAGTTCTCGGCCACCCGGGAGCGGCACCCGGAGATCGACCGCCATCTCGCCGTCGCCGACCTCGTCGTGCTGAACAAGACGGACCGCGCCGACGAGGCCGAACAGGCCCGGGTGCGCGCGGCCGTCGCGGCGAGCGGGAGCACCGCCGCCGTCGTCCCCGCCGTTCACGGCCGGATCGACCCGGAACTCCTCTTCGACCCGGCGCTGCGTCCCGACGGCGACGAGAAGGCCCGGCAGCTCACGTTCGAGGACCTGTATCGGGAGGAGCGGGCCGAGGAGACCGGCGCATCGCACGGTGAGCATCTGCACACGGCGTACGAGAGCGTCGACTTCACCGCCGACGTGCCCCTGGACCCGCGTGCGCTGATGGGGTTCCTGGACTCCCGGCCCGAGGGTCTCTACCGCATCAAGGGACATGTCGACTTCGGGGACGGCGACCGGGACCACGCCTACGGGATGCACGCCGTCGGCCGGTTCCTGCGCTTCGTCCCCCGCCCCTGGGCCCGCGACGAACCCCGCCTCACCCGTCTCGTGCTGATCGGCTCCGGCATCGACGCGCCCGCCCTGCGCAAGGAACTGGAGAACTGCCGGGTCGCGGGGGAGACCGACCCGGAAACGACGCGGGACGCCGCACACGAGCGGGCCATGTGGGGCGTCCTGCGGTACGTGCAACAGCCCGGCGACGACGACGCGTAGCGCGCCACCGCCGCCGGGCCGGGGTCTACACGGGGCCGGCGACCACCGCGACCGGGGCCGCCAGCGGCGTACCCGACCCGTCGCGGCGCGGGTCCGGCTCGGGCAGCTCGGACGGGGCGCCGTTCTTCTGCGCGGCGCGCGCCGGCGTGGCACCCGCCCAGGCGAACACCAGCACGTCCTCGCCCTTCAGGAACCGCTGGCAGCGCACCCCACCGGTCGCCCGGCCCTTGCGCGGGTACTGGTCGAACGGGGTGAGCTTGCAGGTCAGCAACGAATCGTCCAGCGTGCCGTGCGAACCGGCGACCGTGAACACCATCGCGTCCGCCGCCGGGTCCACCGCGGAGAAGGACAGCACCTCGGCGCCGGCCGCGAGCTTGATGCCCGCCATCCCGCCGGCCGGCCGGCCCTGCGGGCGGACCTGCGCCGCCGGATACCGCAGCAGCTGCGCGTCCGAGGTGATGAAGACCAGGTCCTCCTCGCCCGAGCGCAGCTCGGCCGCGCCGACGATGCGGTCGCCGTCCTTGAGGGCGATGACCTCCAGCTCGTCCTTGTTGGCCGGGTAATCGGGCACCACGCGCTTCACGACGCCCTGGAGCGTGCCGATCGCCAGCCCCGGGGACGACTCGTCGAGCGTGGTGAGGCAGACGACCTCCTCGTCCGCCTCCAGCGTCAGGAACTCCGAGACCATCGCCCCGCCGGACAGGACGGGCGCCGCGTGCGTGTCGGGCAGCTGCGGCAGGTCGATGACCGCGAGCCGCAGCAGCCGCCCGGTGGTGGTCACCACGCCGATGTCCCCGCGCGCCGTGGCCGGGACGGCCGACACGATCACATCGTGCTTGGCCCGCTTGGCGTCCTCGGCGAACACGATCGGGTCGTCGTTGGCCGTCCGCGCCAGCAGTCCCGTCGAGGACAGCAGCACCCGGCAGGGGTCGTCCGCGACCTCCAGCGGCACCGAGGCGACCGGCGCGCCGGCCGACTCCAGCAGCACCGTGCGCCGGTCGGTGCCGAACTTCTTCGCGACCGCCGCCAGTTCCGAGGAGACGAGCTTGCGCAGCTCGCCGTCCGACTCCAGGATCGCGGTCAGCTCCTCGATCTCGGTGTTGAGCCGGTCCCGCTCGCTCTCCAGCTCGATCCGGTCGAACCGGGTCAGCCGGCGCAGCGGGGTGTCCAGGATGTACTGGGTCTGGATCTCGCTCAGCGAGAAGCGCTCGATGAGCCGCTCCTTCGCCTGCGCCGAGTTGTCACTGGAACGGATGAGGCGGATGACCTCGTCGATGTCGAGCAGCGCGACGAGCAGGCCCTCGACCAGGTGCAGCCGGTCGCGACGCTTGCCCCGGCGGAACTCGCTGCGCCGGCGCACCACGTCGAAGCGGTGGTCGAGATAGACCTCGAGGAGTTCCTTGAGGCCGAGGGTGAGCGGCTGCCCGTCGACCAGTGCCACATTGTTGATGCCGAAGGACTCCTCCATCGGCGTCAGCTTGTAGAGCTGTTCGAGGACGGCCTCGGGCACGAAGCCGTTCTTGATCTCGATGACCAGGCGCAGCCCGTGCGCGCGGTCGGTGAGGTCCTTGACGTCGGCGATGCCCTGGAGCTTCTTCGCCGAGACCAGGTCCTTGATCTTGCCGATCACCTTCTCCGGACCGACGGTGAAGGGCAGTTCGGTGACGACCAGGCCCTTGCGGCGCGGGGTGACGTTTTCCACGGAGGCGGTGGCTCGGATCTTGAACGTGCCGCGGCCCGAGGCGTACGCGTCCTTGATGCCGCCCAGGCCCACGATCCGGCCGCCGGTGGGCAGATCGGGTCCGGGGACGAACCGCATCAGGGTCTCCAGATCGGCGCCCGGGTGCCTGATCAGGTGCCGGGCGGCCGCGATGACCTCGCCCAGGTTGTGCGGCGGCATATTGGTCGCCATGCCGACCGCGATCCCGGTCGTGCCGTTGACCAGCAGATTCGGATACGCGGCCGGGAGGACGACCGGCTCCTGCTCCTGCCCGTCGTAGTTCGACTGGAAGGCGACGGTCTCCTCGTCGATCGACTCCGTCATCAACGACGTCGCGTCGGCCATCCGGCATTCCGTGTACCGCATGGCGGCGGGCGGGTCGTCGTTGCCCAGCGAGCCGAAGTTGCCGTGGCCGTCGACCAGCGGGAGCCGCATGGAGAAGGGCTGCGCCATGCGCACCAGCGCGTCGTAGATCGACGCGTCGCCGTGCGGGTGCAGCTTGCCCATGACCTCGCCGACGACCCGGGCGCACTTCACGAAGCCGCGGTCGGGGCGCAGGCCCATCTCGTTCATCTGGTACACGATGCGGCGGTGGACCGGCTTCATGCCGTCGCGGGCGTCCGGCAGGGCCCGGGAGTAGATCACGGAGTACGCGTACTCCAGGAAGGAGCCCTGCATTTCGTCGACGACGTCGATGTCGAGGATCTTCTCCTCGAAGTCGTCCGGCGGCGGGGTCTTCGTGCTGCGGCGGGCCATCGCTGCTGCGACTCCTTCACGGATTCTGATCGGGCAACCTCAGGGTCCCTCGGGTTTCCTCAGGTTCTGACGCGCACCATTGTGGACCGCCCCACTGACAACGCGGACCTCGACCCGTCCCAAAGCACGTTCTCCGTCCGCCCCGAGACGGTGATGACCCTCTTTCCCGCGAACTTTCGCGGTACGGGAACTTCGCCAGGTGTCGGTGCGCTTGCTTACAGTGGCAGGTCTCGCAGTAAAACCAGTATCGCGATCGAAGGGACGTACATGCCCATGGGTCACACGGCCACAGCCCAGGCCGGCTCCGGCGGCTTGACAGCGACCGAGCACCGTCTGGCCAACGGCCTGCGCGTGGTGCTCTCCGAGGACCATCTGACCCCGGTCGCCGCGGTGTGCCTCTGGTACGACGTCGGCTCGCGCCACGAGGTCGAGGGACGCACCGGACTGGCTCACCTCTTCGAGCACCTGATGTTCCAGGGCTCCGGACAGGTGAAGGGGAACGGACACTTCGAACTGGTGCAGGGCGCCGGCGGCTCCCTCAACGGGACCACCAGCTTCGAGCGCACCAACTACTTCGAGACGATGCCGGCGCACCAGCTGGAGCTGGCCCTGTGGCTCGAAGCCGACCGGATGGGCTCGCTGCTCGCCGCGCTCGACGAGGAGTCCATGGAGAACCAGCGCGACGTCGTCAAGAACGAGCGCCGCCAGCGCTACGACAACGTCCCGTACGGCACAGCGTTCGAGCGGCTGACCGCCCTCGCCTACCCGGAGGGCCACCCGTACCACCACACCCCGATCGGTTCGATGGCCGACCTCGACGCCGCGACGCTGGAGGACGCCCGGACGTTCTTCCGTACGTACTACGCGCCGAACAACGCGGTGCTCTCGGTCGTCGGCGACATCGACCCCGAGCAGACCCTCGCCTGGATCGAGAAGTACTTCGGCTCGATCCCCTCGCACGACGGCAAGCGGCCGCCGCGCGACGGCGCGCTGCCCGAGACCATCGGCGGTGAGCTGCGGGAGGAGGTCCGCGAGGAGGTTCCGGCGCGGGCCCTGATGGCCGCCTACCGGCTGCCCCACGACGGCACCCGGGAGTGCGACGCCGCGGACCTCGCGCTGACCGTGCTCGGCGGCGGCGAGTCCTCCCGGCTGCACAACCGCCTGGTCCGCCGCGACCGGACGGCCGTGGCCGCCGGATTCGGGCTGCTGCGCCTCGCGGGCGCGCCCTCGCTCGGCTGGCTGGACGTCAAGACGTCCGGCGGCGTCGAGGTGGCGCGGATCGAGGCCGCGGTCGACGAGGAGCTGGCCCGGTTCGCCGAGGAGGGCCCCACCCCCGAGGAAATGGAACGCGCCCAGGCCCAGTTGGAGCGCGAGTGGCTGGACCGCCTCGGCACCGTCGCGGGCCGCGCGGACGAACTGTGCCGGTACGCGGTGCTGTTCGGCGACCCCCAGCTCGCCCTGACCGCCGTGCACCGGGTCCTCGACGTCACCGCCGACGAGGTCAAGGCCGCCGCCAGGGCCCAGCTGCGGCCCGACAACCGGGCGGTCCTGGTCTACGAGCCGGTGGAGCCGGCCGACGAGGCGGACGCCGACACCGACACCGACGCGCACGAGGGGGCGGACCAGTGACCGACGCTGCCGCGACTGGAGTTTCGATGCAGTACCACCCGCAGCCCGCCCCGGGCACGGCCCGCCCCTGGGCCTTCCCCGCCCCCGAGCGCGGCGCGCTGCCCAACGGGCTCACGGTGCTGCGCTGCCACCGCCCCGGCCAGCAGGTCGTCGCCGTCGAGATCTTCCTCGACGCCCCGCTGGACGCCGAGCCCGAGGGCCTGGACGGCGTCGCCACGATCATGGCGCGCGCCCTGTCCGAGGGCACCGACAAGCACAGCGCCGAGGAGTTCGCGGCCGAGCTGGAGCGGTGCGGCGCCACCCTGGACGCCCACGCCGACCACCCCGGCCTCCGGGTCTCCCTGGAGGTCCCGGCCTCCCGGCTGCCCAAGGCACTCGGCCTGGTCGCCGAGGCGCTGCGCGCCCCCGCCTTCGCCGACAGCGAGATCGAGCGCCTGGTGGGCAACCGGCTGGACGAGATCCCGCACGAGCAGGCCAACCCCGCCCGACGGGCCGCCAAGCAGCTCTCCAAGGAGCTCTTCCCGGCCACCGCCCGGATGTCCCGGCCCCGCCAGGGCACCGAGGAGACCGTGGCCCGGATCGACGCCGGGGCCGTGCGCGCCTTCTACGACGCCCACGTCCGGCCGTCCACCGCCACGGCCGTGGTCGTCGGTGACCTCACCGGCATCGACCTGGACGGACTGCTCGCGGACACCCTCGGCGACTGGTCGGGCAACACCGTCGAGCCCCGGCCGGCCCCGGCCATCACCGGCGACGACACCGGCCGCGTGGTGATCGTGGACCGTCCGGGCGCTGTGCAGACGCAGCTGCTGATCGGCCGGATCGGCGCCGACCGCCATGACAGCGTCTGGCCAGCCCAGGTGCTCGGCACCTACTGCCTCGGCGGCACGCTGACCTCCCGGCTCGACCGGGTGCTGCGCGAGGAGAAGGGCTACACCTACGGCGTGCGGGCCTTCGCCCAGGTGCTGCGCTCCACCGCTCCGGACTCGGCTTCCGGGGCGACGGGCGCCGCGATGCTCGCGATCAGCGGTTCGGTCGACACGGAATCCACCGGTCCGGCGCTGGACGACCTGTGGAAGGTGCTGCGCACGCTGGCCGCCGAGGGGCTGACGGACGCCGAGCGCGAGACGGCCGTGCAGAACCTCGTGGGGGTCGCCCCGCTGAAGTTCGAGACGGCGGCCTCCGTCGCGGGCACCCTCGCCGACCAAGTCGAGCAGCATCTGCCCGACGACTACCAGGCCACGCTCTACGCCCGGCTCGCCGAGACCGGCACGGTGGAGGCGACCGCCGCCGTCGTGAACGCGTTCCCGGTGGACCGTCTCGTCACGGTGCTGGTGGGGGACGCCTCGCAGATCGCGGAGCCCGTCCGGGCCCTGGGCATCGGAGAGGTGTCGGTCGTCACGGGCTGAGGCACGGCCGGCCCGGACGCGTCCGGGGAGAACGGTAACGGCACCAAGGGGGATGGATCGCGCGGAGAGAGTTCCGTGCGGTCCATCCCTTTTGTCCGTCACGAAGGGAAAGGTGCACATTTGCCCTGTGGGATGTGCGACAAAAGCGGCTGTCCGTTTGGTCCGCGTCCGCGCCGCCGCTTAGCGTCGGCTCCGCTGTCCGCACCCGTATGCCGCATCCGTGACGTACCGGGCAGCCATCGCCGAGTCCCCGTCAGGCGCGAGCCCGGGGAGCCGGGGACCCACGCAGTCCCTGGGGTGAATCGGACGCCGGCGCCCCCGGACCCGGGCCGCGGCATCCGTAGGAGACCTTCCTGCTCCGAACCCGTCAGCTAACCCGGTAGGCGAGAAGGAAGGAAAGGACCAGCCACTCCATGGCGTTCACCCGTGCCTCCGGGAAGCACCGTGCCCCGGGCCGTCTGAGCCGCGCCGGCGCGAAGACCGTCGGCATCGCGACCCTCGCCACCACCGGCGTCGTCGGCGCACTGGCCTCCCCGTCGGTCGCCGCCGACGCCGAGACCCCCGTCACCGACACCGGCCTCACCCAGGTCATCGCCATCGAGCGGGACCTCGCCGACCGCGTCGACGCCCAGGCCCAGGCGCAGCGGCGCCAGGCCGAGGCCGCCGCCGAGAAGCGGGCGAAGGCCGAGGCGGCCGCCCAGAAGAAGGCCGAGGCGAAGAAGAAGGCCCAGGCCCGGGCCGAGGCGAGGAAGAAGGCCCGCGCCGCCGCCGAGGCCCGCGCCGAGGAGGCCCGCGAGACCGCAGCCCGCGCCGCCCGCTCCGCCGAGCGCGCCCGCCTCGGCGCGTACCGGCTCCCCGTCGCCGGCACGTACGTCTCCACCGGCTACAAGTCGAGCAGTTCCCTCTGGTCCTCCGGCAGCCACTCCGGCATCGACTTCCACGCCGCCTCCGGCAGCCCCGTCGTCGCCGTCGGCGCCGGCACGGTCGTCGAGGCCGGCTGGGGCGGCGCGTACGGGAACAACATCGTGCTGCGGATGAGCGACGGCACGTACACCCAGTACGGCCATCTGTCCTCGATCGGTGTCTCCGTCGGCCAGGGCGTCGCCGCCGGGCAGCGGATCGGGCTCTCCGGCTCCACCGGCAACTCGACCGGCCCGCACCTCCACTTCGAGGCGCGCACCACGCCCTCGTACGGCTCCGACATGGACCCGATCGCCTACCTCCGGGCCCACGGCGTCTCCCTCTGAGACCCGCGACGCCCCGAAGGCCCCGGCGCGCACCGCCGGGGCTTCGGCATCTCCGGGAGGGGTGGTGGCGCGTGGGGGTCACCCCCTCGCCGCCGAGGACCGGGGCCAAAAGATATTCATGAATGAACTCCCGGCATCGGAAATGCGACCGCATTGTCATAGAGTCGCGGGACAGGTGTCGATCGGCCGCGATCCGCGGGGATGAGGGCGGGGGTTCGGACATGCGTATTCCGGCGCATTCGGTATGCACGGCCATTCGTGAAGACATTGTCTCGGGTGTCTTCGAGCGCGGCAGCCGGCTGACCGAGGAGGTGCTGGCACGCCGGTACGGGGTCTCCCGCGTCCCGGTGCGCGAGGCGCTGCGCACCCTGGAGTCGGAGGGGTTCGTGGTCACCCGCAGACACGCCGGGGCCTGTGTCGCCGAGCCCACCGAGCAGGAGGCCGTCGACCTCCTGGAGATGCGGACGCTGCTGGAGCCGCTGGGCGCGGCCCGTGCCGCGCGGCGCCGTACCGAGGCGCATCTGAAGGTGCTCCGGGGCCTGGTCAGGCTCGGTCAGGAGCGGGCCAGGCGCGGTGAGGGCGAGGATCTGCGGTCCCTGGGCACCTGGTTCCACGAGACGCTCGCCCAGGCCTCCGGCAGTCCGGGCCTCATCGCCCTGCTCACCCAGCTGCGCCACAAGATCGCCTGGATGTACACGGTCGACCCGCCGTCCCGGCCGGCCGACGCCTGGGCCGAGTACGGGGCGATCGTGGACGCCGTGGCGCGCGGCGACGCCGAACGGGCCAGGGCCCTGACCGCCCAGCACGCCGAGCGGGCCGGGGCCGCGCACCGGCTGCGCCGCCCCGTCCCGGCGGGGAAGGTGAGGAATGCGCAACATCCCGTACACACCCCGAGCGGTCGTTCGTAATAAAGACGCCGTAGACAAAGGGGAGAGGAATTGGGACGGGTGCTATTCCCGCTGCCCGCATTTCTCTTTCCGGGCCCCGTCGTCGATGTTTCCGACGGGAATACGGTGGTGCCGCGTCCCGGGAATGCGGAAACCGCGCCGCCCGGTCGGGGGAGGCGCGGTTTCGGCGCGGAACCATCCGGCGCGTGCGGCCGGTCCGGGTCAGACGGTCTCGGGGAGCTCGTCCAGTCCCTCGGCGACCAGCTTGGAGAGACGGTCCAGAGCGGCGTCGGCGTTCTCCGCGTCGGACGCCAGGACGATCTCCTCGCCGCCCTGCGCGCCGAGCCCGAGCACGGCGAGCATCGAGGCGGCGTTGACCGGGTTGCCGTCGGCCTTGGCGATCGTCACGGGGATGCCGGAGGCCGTGGCGGCACGGACGAAGATGGAAGCGGGGCGGGCGTGCAGGCCCTCGGCCCAACCGACGTTGACGCGGCGCTCAGCCATGGTTCTGCCCTTCACGAATCAATGGTTGTCTAGACCAGTCTCTCATGCAGTGCGCGGTGCTCCGGCCGGACCGCGCCGCGCACCCCCACGGGTGCGCCACCGCCGCCCGGCCACCCCAGACTGCCCCGGCCCCGTCCCCCACGCGACCGGTGGCGGCGCCGTAGGCTTGGCCCATGCAGCCCTCTCCGGAGCAGAGTCCGCAGCACGCCTACCCCGATCACTGGGAGGCGGACGTGGTGCTCCGCGACGGGGGCACGGCCCGGATCAGGCCCATCACCACGGACGACGCCGAGCGGCTGGTCAGCTTCTACGAGCAGGTCTCCGACGAGTCGAAGTACTACCGCTTCTTCGCGCCCTACCCCCGGCTCTCCGCCAAGGACGTCCACCGCTTCACCCATCACGACTACGTCGACCGGGTGGGCCTCGCGGTCACGGTGGGCGGCGAGTTCATCGCCACCGTCCGCTACGACCGGATCGACGCGACCGGCCGCCCCGCCTCCGCCCCGGCCGACGAGGCCGAGGTGGCCTTCCTCGTCCAGGACGCCCACCAGGGCCGCGGGGTCGCCTCCACCCTCCTCGAACACATCGCGGCCGTCGCCCGCGAACGCGGCATCCGGCGCTTCGCCGCCGAGGTGCTGCCCGCCAACACCAAGATGATCAAGGTGTTCCGGGACGCCGGCTACACCCAGCAGCGCAGCTTCGAGGACGGTTCCGTCCACCTCACCCTGGACCTCGAACCGACCGCCGAGTCCCTGGCCGTGCAGCGCGCCCGCGAACAGCGCGCCGAGGCCCGCTCCGTGCAGCGGCTGCTCGCCCCCGGCTCCGTCGCCGTCATCGGCGCCGGACGCACCCCGGGCGGCGTGGGGCGCACCGTGCTGCGCAACCTCCTGGCGGCCGGGTTCACCGGCCGCGTCCACGCGGTGAACCACGCCCTCGCCCCCGGCCAGGACACCCTGGACGGCGTGCCCGCCCACCGCTCCCTCGGCGAGATCGGCGCACCCGTCGACCTCGCCGTGGTCGCCGTCCCCGCCGACCGCGTTCCCGAGGCCGTCGCCGACTGTGGCGAGCACGGCGTCCAGGGCCTCGTCGTCCTGTCCGCCGGATACGCCGAGTGGGGCGCCGAGGGCCGCGAGCGCCAGCGCGAACTGGTCCGCCAGGCCCGTGCGTACGGCATGCGGATCATCGGCCCCAACGCCTTCGGCATCATCAACAACTCCGACGCCGTCCGGCTCAACGCCTCCCTCGCGCCGGAGCGGCCCGCCTCCGGCCGCATCGGCCTGTTCACCCAGTCCGGCGCGATCGGCATCGCCCTGCTCTCCGGGCTCTACCGGCGCGGCGCGGGGCTCTCCACCTTCATCTCGGCCGGCAACCGGGCCGACATCTCGGGCAACGACTTCCTGCAGTACTGGTACGAGGACCCGGACACCGACGTCGCCCTGCTCTACCTGGAATCGCTCGGCAACCCCCGCAAGTTCACCCGCCTCGCCCGGCGGACCGCCGCCGTGAAGCCCGTCGTCGTGGTCAAGGGCGCCCGGCACAGCGGCTCCACCCCGCCCGGCCACGCGGTCCCGGTCAGCCGGATCCCGGACGCCACGGTCTCCGCGCTGATGCGGCAGGCCGGAGTGATCCGCGTCGACACCGTCACGGAGATGGTCGACGCCGGACTGCTCCTGGCCGACCAGCCGCTCCCCGCGGGCGGACGCGTTGCCATCCTCGGCAACTCGGAGTCGCTCGGGCTCCTCACGTACGACGCCTGCCTGGCGGAGGGGCTGCGCCCCCGGCCGCCCGTCGACCTCACCACGGCGGCCACCCCGCAGGACTTCCGCGACGCGCTGTCGGCGGCCCTCGCCGACGGCGGCTGCGACGCGGTCGTGGTGACGGCGATCCCGTGGGTGGGCGAGGACGGGGAGGCGGAGTCCGGCGACGGGGAGGTGCTGGCCACCGCCCTGCACGCGGCGGCGGCCGCGGGCCCGGCGAAGCCGGTCGCCGTGGTCCACGTGGAGATGGGCGGTCTCGCGCAGGCCCTGGCCGCCGCCACCAGCACCGCCGCCCAGCAGCGCCCGCAGTCCGCCGGCCCGCGCCCCGCCCGGGACGGGGCGCCCGGAACGGCCCCCACGGACACGGCGACCGGACCCGCGCCAGCGCCCCCCGCCCGGACGACCGCCCCCGCCCCGCCGGGCGGCGCGGACCCCGCGACCGGCGTCCCCGCCCCCGAACCCCCCCGGGCCCCCGGCCGGATCCCCGCGTACCCCGCCGCCGAGCGGGCGGTGCGGGCACTCGCGGAGGCCGTGCGGTACGCGCAGTGGCGGCGGCAGGCGGCCCTGCCGGGCAAGGTGCCCGAGTTCCTCGACGACACGATCGACGAACCGGCCGCCGCCGCGCTCATCGACACCCTGCTGGGCCCGGACCCCGATCCCCGGGGCAAGCCCCTGGACCACGACGAGGCCCGCGCGCTCCTGGCCTGCTACGGCATCACCGTCCGCCCGACGCTGCCCGCGCCCGGCCCCGAGGAGGCGGTCGCCGCGGCGGCCGAGCTGGGCTTTCCGGTGGCGCTGAAGACCACCGCCCCCCATCTGCGCCACCGCGCCGACCTCGGCGGGGTCCGCCTCGACCTCGCGGGCGATACCGCGCTGCGCAGGGCGTACGGCGAGCTGACCGATCTGCTCGGCACGCCCGCCGAACTGCGGCCCGTCGTCCAGTCCATGGCTCCGCGCGGCGTGGACACGGTCGTCCGGGCCACCATCGACCCGGCCGCCGGGGCCGTCCTCTCCTTCGGCCTGGCGGGCGCCCCCTCCGAACTCCTCGGCGACACCGCGCACCGGCTGGTCCCCGCCACCGACCGCGACGTCGCCGAGCTGATCCGGTCCATCCGGGCCGCCCCCGTCCTCTTCGGCTGGCGCGGTGCGGCCCCGGTGGACACCGCCGCCCTGGAGGAACTGCTGCTGCGGGTCTCCCGGCTGGTCGACGAGCACCCCGAGGTGGTCTCCGTCGCCCTGGAACCGGTCGTCGTCGCCCCGCACGGCCTCACCGTCCTCGGCGCGAGCGTGCGGCTCTCCCCGCCGCCGCCCCGTACGGATCTGGGCCCGCGCCGGCTCTCCAACTACTGACACGTGACCCGTGGGGCCCGGCCCGCCGGGGCCGTCACGGGCGTCCCCGGCAGCCATCGGTCCGCCGTAGGATGGTGCCCATGGCTAAGACCGGTACGACGACCCAGGGGCTGCGCGCGGCGATCGAGCGCAGCGGCTACTACCCGGCCCTCGTGGCCGAGGCGGTGGAGGCCGCCGTGGGCGGTGAGCCGGTCGCCTCGTACCTGGTGCACCAGGAGACGACGTTCGACTCCAACGAGGTGCGCCGGCACGTCACGGTCCTGGTGCTCACGGACACCCGCTTCATCGTCAGCCACACCGACGAGCAGAACGCGGACACCAGCTCCCCGTCGCCGTACGCCACCACCTCCACCGAGTCGGTCAAGCTCGACCGGATCTCCTCGGTCGTGGTCAGCCGCGTCGTCGCCAACCCCGAGAAGTACGTCGCCGGGACCCTGCCCCGCGAGGTCGTCCTGACCATCGGCTGGGGCGCGGTCTCCCGGATCGATCTGGAGCCCGCCGCCTGCGGCGACCCCAACTGCGAGGCCGACCACGGCTACACCGGCAGCTCCACCGCCGACGACCTGAGCCTGCGGGTCAGCGAGGCCGGCGACGGCCCGGACACCGTGCGCCAGACGCTCGCCTTCGCCCAGGCGCTCTCCGAGGCCACCGCCGCGACGGCGGCCGGCCGCTGATGGCCCAGCCGGCCTGGCAGGACCCCGTCCTGCTGTCCGTCGACAGCGCCCCCGTTCCGGAGTACGGCGGCGGATCGCTGGCCGATCTGCTGCCCACGCTCGTCGCCGGCCAGGAGGTCCCCGGGTTCACCGCCGCGATCCCCGAGCTGACCCCGGCCGACCGCAACTGCGTGTTCCTGATCGACGGCCTCGGCTGGGAGCAGATCGGGGCGCACCCCGACGAGGCCCCCTTCCTGCACTCCCTGCTGCCCACCTCGCGCGGCGGCACCGGCCGCCCGATCACCGCGGGCTTCCCGGCCACCACCGCGACTTCCCTCGCCTCCGTCGGCACCGGCCTCCCGCCGGGCGAGCACGGCCTGCCCGGATACACGGCGCGCAACCCGGACACCGGCGAGCTGATGAACCAGCTCCGCTGGAAGCCGTGGACCCCGCCCAAGGTCTGGCAGCCGTACCCGACGGTTTTCCAGCGCGCCGACGCCGCCGGGGTGCGCACCGCCCAGGTCTCCGCCCCCGCCTTCGAGCAGACCCCGCTGACCAAGGTCGCGCTCAGCGGCGGGTCCTTCCTGGGCCGGCTCGCCGGCGAGGAGCGGATGGACGTCGCCGCCCAGCGGCTCGCCGCCGGGGACCGCTCCCTCGTCTACACGTACTACAGCGAGGTCGACGGCGCCGGTCACCGCTTCGGCGTGGACTCCGACGCCTGGCGCGGCCAGCTGATGTACGTGGACGGGCTGGCCCGGCGCCTCGCGGAGCAGTTGCCGCCGCGCTCCGCGCTCTACATCACCGCCGACCACGGCATGATCGACATCCCGTTCGACGAGCACTCCCGGATCGACTTCGACGAGGACTGGGAGCTGCGGGCGGGCGTCGCGCTCCTCGGCGGCGAGGGCCGCGCCCGCCACGCGTACGCCGTCCCGGGCGCCGAGGCCGATGTGCTGACCGTCTGGCGCGAGGTGCTCGGCGAGCAGTTCTGGGTGGCGAGCCGCGAGGAGGCCGTCGCCGCGGGCTGGTTCGGTCCGCGCGTCGACGAGCGGGTCCTGGGCCGGATCGGCGACGTGGTGGCGGCGGCCCGCGACGACGTCGTGATCACCGCCTCCGTCAACGAGCCGCACGAGTCCGCGATGGTCGGCATGCACGGCTCCATGACCCCCGTCGAGCAGTTCGTCCCCCTCCTCGAAGTACGCTCCTGAACGGCCGTCCGGCCGCTTCCTCCCCGTTCCTCCCGAAAGGTCTGCGCCCCCTCATGCCCGAGCTTGTGTTCTTCTCCGGAACGATGGACTGCGGAAAGAGCACGCTGGCCCTCCAGATCGGGCACAACCGCTCGGCCCGCGGGCTCCAGGGCGTGATCTTCACCCGGGACGACCGGGCGGGGCAGGGCAAGCTCTCCTCGCGTCTGGGCCTGGTCACGGAGGCCGTCGAGGCGGCCGAGGGCATGGACCTGTACGCCCACCTCGTCGACCAGCTCTCCCGGGGCGGCAAGGCCGACTACGTGATCGTCGACGAGGCGCAGTTCCTCGCCCCGGAGCAGATCGACCAACTGGCCCGTGTCGTGGACGACCTGGGCCTCGACGTCTTCGCCTTCGGCATCACCACCGACTTCCGGACCCGGCTCTTCCCCGGCTCCCAGCGGCTGATCGAACTGGCCGACCGGATAGAGGCGCTCCAGGTGGAGGCGTTGTGCTGGTGTGGCGCCCGCGCCACCCACAACGCCCGCACCGTCGGCGGCCGGATGGTCGTGGAGGGCGCCCAGGTCGTGGTCGGCGACGTCAACCGCCCGGCCGAGGACATCGGGTACGAGGTGCTGTGCCGCAGCCACCACCGCCGCCGCATGACCAGCGCGTCGGCCCGCGCGGGAGCCCTCTCCCCGGACGTCCTTCCGGTCAATACCCCCTGAAACCACCGGACTTCTCCGGCAATTGCGCCGATCACCCGCGTCGGCGGGGGAGTTGCCCTATGTTGCTTGCGTGAATCCGCTGACCCCCCAGGACCCGGCCCGCATCGGCCCGTACCGACTGATCGCCCGGCTGGGCGAGGGCGGCATGGGTCTGGTCTAGGTCGTGTGCCGAAAGTGGATCTTGGGCTGTGAATGATCACGGTTCATGGGTCGGGGAGATCTCACGGACGAGCAGTGGGCGGTGCTGGAGCCGTTGTTGCCGAAGGGTGCCAAGGCGGGGCGGCCGCCCGTTTGGCCTCGGCGGCGGTTGACCGACGGCATACGGTTCCGGGACCGTACCGGTATTCCGTGGCGGGACGTCCCCATCGAGTACGGACCTTGGAACCGGGTGTACGACCTGTTCCGCCGGTGGCAGCGGAACGGTACCCGGCAGCGGATCCTCACCCGGCTCCAGTCCCTGGCCGACGCGAAAGGCGCGATCGTCCGGGACCTGAGCGTCGACTTCACGGTGTGCCGCGCCCACCAGCACGCGGCCGGAGCCCGAAGGCAGGGCGACCTCCAGAAGGAACCGCCGGGTGGCGTGTTCACCGAGCCTCGTGATCACGGGCTGGGACGCTCGCACGGCGGCTTCACCACCAAGCTGCACCTGGCCGTCGAACAAGGTCAGAAGCCCATGCCGATCGTGGTGACGGCAGGGCAGCGTGGGGACTCGCCGCAGTTCGAACCGGTGCTGGAGAAGGTTCGCGTGCCCCGCATCGGGCCGGGCCGGCCACGCGTTCGTCCCGATCGGGTACGGGCTGACAAGGCGTACGCCTCCCGCAGGAACCGTGCCTACCTGCGCCGCCGCGGGATCCGCTGCACCATCCCCGACAAGGCTGACCAGGCACGCAACCGCCAGAAGCTCGGCTCCCGCGGCGGCCGGCCGCCGCGCTTCGACCCGGTCGACTACCGCGAGCGCCATGCGGTCGAGTGCGGGATCAACCGACGCCGTTCTGCACACCTACACCGACGAGCTCCGGTGGGCCGCCGGAGCCCTGCTGCTCGCCTGCCTGACCGCCGGGCTGATGATCAGCGCCCCCGCGGCGCGGCCCGCGGGACAGGCCCCGGGCCGCTGACCGCCCGGATCAGGGACGCTCCGACCGCACGATCGTGAAGACCGCGCCCTCCGGATCGGCCACCGTCGCCACCCGGCCGCCGGACCCGTCCCTCGGCTGCTGGAGGACATGGCCGCCCAGCTCCGCCACGCGCCGGGCGGCCTCGTCGGTGTCCGCGACCTCGAAGTACGTCATCCAGTGCGGGCCCCGGTCCCGGGGGAGGGCGTTGCCGACCCCGTGCAGCGAGGCCACCGGCCGCCCGTCCAGATGCAGGGTCTGGTAGTCGAAGTCGGCCGAGACGACCGCCTCGGTCTCGTAGCCGAAGACCGTCTGGTAGAACTTCGCGACCGTCGACGTCTCCCGGGTCACCAGCTCGTTCCAGACCGGGGTGCCGGGCGCCCCGGTCTGCGCCGTCCCGGCGTGGGCACCGGCCTGCCAGATCCCGAAGACGGCCCCGCACGGATCGGAGGCCACCGCCATCCGGCCCGCCTCACCGGCGTCCAGTGGGCCCACCCCCACCGTGCCCCCGCAGGAGCGGATCGCCTCGGCCGTGAGATCGGCGTCGTCGGTGGCCAGATAGGTCGTCCAGGCGACCGGCAGGTGCCGGTCGGGCGAGAGCAGCCCCAGCCCCGCCACCTCCTTGCCGTCGCTCAGCGCCCGGACGTACGGGCCGAGCTGCTCGGGCCCGGGGCCGTACTCCCAGCCGAAGAGTTCCGTGTAGAAGGTCTGGGTGGTGTGCAGGCCGTGCACGATCAGACTGACCCAGCACGGTGTTCCCGGTGTCCGTCGGGCGGCAGCCTCGGTCATCGTCACTCTCTCCTCCGACCATCGTGGTGGCCGTACGGGGGGATCGGGGCCGGCGCGCCGTTGTGCGGTACGGGATGTGTACGCCCCGTGAAGATGCTCGCACCACCGGGCGCATGACGCGCCCCGGCCGCGCCGCTGTCACCGCGATCTCGACGGAGGAGATCCGGATCCGGGCGGCGCCGCCGTTTCGGTGTGGTGACGGGCGGGCCGGTCGCTGCGCGAGGATGGCCGGTATGAAGCCCATCATCTCCGCATCCGCATGTGCGAGCGAGTCGGCGGGGCCACGTCCGCCGGTGCTCCTTGACGTTCGTTGGCAGCTGGGCGGGCCGCACGGCCGGCCCGACTACGAGGCCGGTCATCTGCCCGGTGCGGTCTTCGTCGACCTGGACGCCGAACTCGCCGGTCCGGCCGGTGAAGGCGGACGCCATCCGCTGCCCGATCCGGAGGCGTTCGGCGCGGTGATGCGCCGCGCGGGCGTGAGCCGGGACAGTTCCGTGATCGTCTACGACGGCGGGCTGGGCTGGGCCGCCGCCCGTGCCTGGTGGCTGCTGCGCTGGGCGGGGCACCGGGACGTCCGGGTGCTGGACGGCGGGCTCGCGGCCTGGACCGGCGAGCTGACCACCAGGATTCCGGCGCCCGCCGAGGGTGACTTCGTGCCCGTACCGGGCTCCATGCCGCTCCTCGACGCGGACGGCGCGGCGGCGCTCGCCCGCTCCGGACTGCTGCTCGACGCCCGCGCCGCCGAGCGGTACCGGGGCGATGTGGAGCCGATCGACCGGGTGGGCGGCCACATCCCCGGTGCCGTCTCCGCGCCCACCACCGAGAACACCGCCGCCGACGGACGCTTCCTGACCGCCGACGCCCTGGACGCCCGGTTCCGTGCCCTGGGCGCCGAGGCGGAGGGCACCGCGATCGGCGTCTACTGCGGCTCCGGGGTGTCCGGCGCCCACGAGGTGCTGGCTCTGGAGATCACCGGCCGTCCGAGCGCGCTCTACGCCGGCTCCTGGTCGCAGTGGTCGGCCGACGAGTCCCGCCCGGTCGCCACCGGCCCCGACCCGCAGTAGGGGAGCGGAACCGTACCGGGCGCCTCGGTTCCGGGCGGGAAGCCGACAGGGGCCCGTACGCAGCGGCGTACGGGCCCTCGTCATGCTGCGGTCACCCGGTCCCTCAGTCCTGCTTCTTGCGGCGCGTGCCGAAGACGATCTCGTCCCAGCTGGGCACGGCCGCCCGGCGGCCCGGACGGACCCCGTCGGCCTCGGCCTGGCGGTCGGTCGTCCCGGTCAACCGGTCGCGGTGACCGGCGACCGCGCGCGGCATCAGCACGTCCGCGTACGCGGCACCCGCGCCGGCGGACGCGGCCGGCGGCTCCTCCGCCTCGGGCTCCTGCACGGGTGCCGGTTCGAGGGCGGGCGGCTCGGGGGGAGCCGGGCGCTCGGGGACGACCATGTCGCCGCGGAAGCTGGGCACCGCCTCCAGCAGGCTGGTCAGCGAGTCCCGCTCGCTCGCGGTGACCCCGCCGATACGCTCCTCCGGCTCCGGGGGAGGCGGCGGAGCGGGGCGCTCCATCTGGCGGTCCAGGGCTCGGTCCAGCGGCCGGTCGCGGGGCAGCCGGGCGATCCGGGGGACGAACGGGAAGCTGGGCTCGGGCGCGGCGACGTCGTCCGTCTCGCCGATCAGCGAACGGGCCTCGTCGTCGACGGCCTGGACGAGCCGGCGCGGCGGATCGTAGGTCCAGCTCGCCGAGTGCGGCTCGCCGGCGACCCGGTACACCAGCAGGACCTCCCAGGTGCCGTCGTCACGGCGCCAGGAGTCCCACTGGACGGTTTCCTTGTCGGCGCCGCGCAGCAGGAGCCGTTCCTGCACCGCCTCGCCGAGCTGGGGGCCGGTGTTCTCGCCGGGACGGCGCACGGGAGTCTTCCGGGCACGCTCGGCCATGAAGGCGCGCTCAGCGAGCACGGGGCCCTCGAAGCGGCGGACACGGTCGACCGGGATCCCGGCGAACTGGGCGACCTCCTCCGCGGAGGCG
Organism: Streptomyces sp. NPDC001515; assembly: GCF_053597115.1. NCBI lineage: Bacteria > Bacillati > Actinomycetota > Actinomycetes > Kitasatosporales > Streptomycetaceae > Streptomyces > Streptomyces sp. NPDC001515. Next base: position 94,439 of record NZ_JBSFHN010000010.1, on the reverse strand, counting down.
CCGGCTCGTATCCGGGCCTGGATGTCGCGGGGCCGGAGGTGGCTCTCCACCTCGATCTCGATCTGCCCGAGCCGGGCGCGGTCGTTGCGCACGGCGGCTCGCAGCCGCTCGTCGATCGGAAGCGTGTACTCCGTACTGTCCGCAGCTTTGAGCACCAGTCGTGTGCCGTCGTTGGAGACGGCCACGACACGCAGTTCGGGCATGGGGACCTCCCGGGTGGTGCCTGCCGACGTCACGTGCGTCGCTGCTTCCGCTAGTCGAGTGTGGCCTGCCCGGGTGCAGCCTGCCACAACATTGCCGTGTTGCCCGGCGTGTCGGGCGTGAGCCCGTGATCGCCGGTATGACACGGTGGCCTCTTTGCGCAACACACAGTGACCGATGGTCACTCCGCGTAGCTGGCCCCCGTGCGATGCCGCCGCGCCGCCGGATCGAGTGCCTCCTTCGGCCCCCTCCCGAAGGTTCCGGACATCCGCATGGGTGTCCGGCCCCAGGGCTCGCCACAGTACTCCATTCGGACCATGTGGGTGGACCGCCGCGCCGTCCGAGTTCTCGTCGGGCACGGGAGTTGGCGTACCCAGTTGTGGACGGAATGCCCGTCGTGCGTGTCCTGCTTCACAGAATCGCCGTAAACGGAACTATCGACTTCGCTCAATTGTCCCTTGTTGGTGCAGGGTGGGAGCGATGTCAATCAAGGGCTGGAAATGGTGCAGAAGCCGGAAAGTGGCGGAGAACCCAAGGAAAAGCGGATCGACCTGAGCCTGCCCCAGGTGGCGGGCAGCGCGGTGGCGGCGGTGGCCGCGGCCGTCGCGGCCTCCCAACTGGGCGTCTACGGGACGATCATGGGCGCCGGGGTGATGAGTGTCGTGGCCACCTGCGGGGGTTCCGTCTTCCAGCACTTCTTCCGCCGCACGGGCGAGCAGATCCGCGAGGTCACCGTCCAGGTCAAGCACCCGGACCGCGAAGTGACGGTGCACACGCGCCAGACGCGCGACGCCGGTGACCCCGACGCGGAGTGGGAGACGGCCGGGACGCGGGTCGCCCTGCGCGAGGCCGCGGCCTCCGCCCCGACCACCGCGATCCCGCTTCCGGCGGACGCCACGACGGTGCTGGGCCGGGTCGATCCCGCCGACGCGGACGCCGACGCCACGCGGGCGCTGCCCCGGGTGGACGCCACGACCGTGCTGCGCCGGGTCCCCGCCGACCCGGAACGGACCCGGCAGTTGCGCGCGGTGGACGGCACCCGGCCGCTCGCCGTCCCGCCCCCGGGACAGGACGACGCTTTCTCCTCGGCGACCACGCACGGCACCCGGATCCGGGGCTGGAAGCGCTCGGCGCTCGGCGCCGCGGTGGTGTTCGCCGTCGCCATGGTCGGGATCACCACCTTCGAGCTGGTCTCGGGGAACGATCTGAGCGGGGGTCACGGCACCACCGTCGGTTCGGTCGTGCGCGGCGACAGCGGATCGGGCGGCTCCACCGACCCCGAACCGTCCCCCGGCACCGGCACGGACCGCGACGCCACCGCCCCGGCCCGGGACGGCTCCTCGGCCCCCGCCGCACCGCGGGACGGGGCGAGTACCCGCCCGGACCCGCGCGACAGCGCGGCCCCCACCGACGCGCCCGCGCCCACCCCGACCGCGTCGGACGGCACGGGCAGCGGTACCGGCGGCGCTACGGAGCCGTCCGCCACCCCCACCCCGTCGGCCACCGGCGACGGCCCGTCCCCCGCGCCCTCGGACGCCGGCGGCGCCCCCGCGCAGGAGGGTGCCCCGGCCACCGGCGACACCGGCCGCTGAACCCCCGGCCCCGCACGCGACGGCCCCCGTCCGGAATCTCCGGGCGGGGGCCGACGCGCGCGCACATGACGGGGGAGGGGTCAGTCGCCCAGCACCCGGCGCAGATAGTCGTTGGCGAACAGACGGTCCGGATCCAGCCGGTCCCGTACCGCCGTGAACTCGCCGAAGCGCGGGTACACCCCGGACAGGTAGGCGGCGTCCCGGGTGTTGACCTTGCCCCAGTGCGGGCGGCCGGTGTGGGCGGTCATGATCCGCTCGACCGCCGTGAAGTACGCCTGGTACGGGGTGCCCCGGTACAGGTGCACGGCGATGTAGACGCTGTCCCGGCCCGAGGCCGTGGAGAGCGCGATGTCGTCCGCCGGAGCCGTGCGCACCTCCACCGGGAAGCTGATCCGCAGCGGCGAGCGGTCCACCATCGCCTTCAGTTCCCGCAGCGCCTCCACGGCGGCCTCGCGCGGAAGGGCGTACTCCATCTCCACGAACCGGACCCGGCGCGGGCTGGTGAAGACCTTGTAGGGGATGTCGGTGTACGTGCGGGCGGACAGGGCGCGGCTGGAGAGCCTGGCGATCGAGGGGATGGTCGCGGGCACCGCCCGGCCGAGCGAGCAGGCCACCTGGAAGACGCCGTTGGAGAGGAACTCGTCGTCGATCCAGCCGCTGATCCGCCCGGGAGGGGCCGCGGGGCCGGCGCTGCGGTTGTTGCGCTTGGTGTTGGTGTTGCCGGTGTGCGGGAACCAGTAGAACTCGAAGTGCTCGTTCTCGGCGACCAGCTCGTGGAAGTCGGAGGTGACCCGGTCGAAGGTCATCGGCTCCTCGCGGGCGGTCAGCAGGAAGACCGGCTCCACGGCGAAGGTGATCGCCGTGATGACGCCCAGCGCGCCGAGCCCGATCCGGGCCACGGCGAAGATCTCGGGGTTCTCGGTCTCCGAGCAGGTCAGCACCGTACCGTCGGCGGTGACCAGCTCCAGGGCGCGGATCTGCGCCGATATGGACGCCGAGTCGCGGCCGGTGCCGTGCGTGCCGGTCGAGGTCGCCCCGGCGACCGTCTGCTCCATGATGTCGCCCATGTTGGTGAGCGAGAGGCCCTCGCGGGCCAGCGCCGCGTTCATCCGCTTCAACGGGGTGCCGGCCTCGACCGTCACCGTCATCGCGTCCCGGTCGATCTTCCGGATGCCGGTGAGCAGATCGGGGCGGATCAGCACCCCGTCGGTGGCCGCCGTCGAGGTGAAGGAGTGGCCGGTGCCGACCGGCTTCACCGTCAGTCCGTCCTCGGACGCCCGGCGCAGCGCCTCGGACAGTTCGTCCACGGAGGCGGGGGACACGGTCCGTGCCGGACGGGCGGTGACATTGCCCGCCCAGTTACGCCACGCGCTCGTCGTCGTCCGTGCGTAGGTGTCGGTCATCTTCCCCGCGCCCTTCCCTAGGAGCCGGTCCACTGAGCCGGCGGTACCCCAGGAACGCCACCGCGGCCGCGAGCGCTCCCGCCACGGCGGGCACCGCGTACCCCGCCGCCGCCCCGGAGGCGTCGACCACCCAGCCGGCGGCCGAGGAGCCGAGCGCCACCCCGACGGCGAGCCCGGTACTGGTCCAGGTCATGCCCTCGGTCAGCCGGGCTCGGGGTACGTGCTGTTCGACGAGAGCCATGGTGGTCACCATCGTCGGTGCGACGAACAGGCCCGCGACAAAGAGCGACACGGCCAGAAACGGAAGGTTCCCGGCCAGTTGGAGGGGGATCATACTCACGGCCATCGCACACACACCCACCAGCCATCGGGTGGACGGCTTGCCCCGCAGCCGCAGCAGGCCGAAGACCGCTCCGGCGAGGCACGAGCCGAGCGCGTACACGGCGAGGACGAGACTGGCCGCCGCCTTCTGCCCGAGCTCCTCGGCGAAGGCCACCGTCACCACGTCGACCGCCCCGAAGATCGCCCCGGTCGCCACGAAGGTGACCACGAGCACCTGGAGGCCGCGCGAGGAGAGCGCGGAGCCCGTGGAGTGCCGTGCGTGCGGATGCGGCACCGGCTCGGTGGACCGCTGGGCGGTCAGCCAGACCACGCCGACCAGCAGGAATCCGGCCGCGAGCAGCGGTCCGGCCTCCGGGAACCAGGCGGTGGAGAGCCCGATCGAGATGATCGGGCCGAAGATGAAGCAGACCTCGTCGACGATCGACTCCCACGCGTACGCGGTGTGCAGCCGCTGCGCCGAGCCCCGGTAGATCTCCGCCCAGCGGGCCCGGACCATCGATCCGACGCTGGGGACGCACCCCGCGCCCGCCGCGAAGACGAAGAGCGTCCAGTCCGCCAGGCGCTGCTGCGCGCAGACCAGCAGTCCGGCCACGGCCGCCAGCGCGACGAGCGTCGCCGGGCGGAGCACCCGGCGCTGTCCGTACCGGTCGACCAGCCGGGAGATCCGGGGGCCGATCACCGCGGCCGACATCGCCATCGTCGCGGAGAGCGCCCCCGCCAGCCCGTACCGGCCGGTCAGCTGGGACACCATGGTCACCACGCCGATGCCCATCATGGACAACGGCATCCGGCCGAGGAAACCGGCGGCGGAGAAGGCCCGGGAGCCGGGTGCGGCGAAGATCGCGCGGTAGGGACTGGACAAGGGATCTCCGGAACGGCGTGGACACGCGCGATGTCAGGGGTGAATACGGCCGATACAGCTTACGGTCGCGGGCGACATGTCCGACAGCGGGTTTCCGGGCGGCGCGGTCCGCACCCGCGCGGCCGTCGCGGGCGAGCGGTGTCGGTGGGAACCGGGCCGTGAGCGGGTGGCAGGATCGGTGCCATGTCCGATGTGCGTGATCCCGCTCCCTACGACGCCCTGCTGCTGCTCTCCTTCGGAGGCCCCGAAGGACCGGACGATGTGGTTCCGTTCCTCGCGAACGTGACCCGCGGCCGGGGAATCCCCGAGGAACGGCTCAAGGAGGTCGGCAAGCACTACTTCCTCTTCGGCGGCGTCAGTCCGATCAACGCCCAGAACCGGGCCCTGCTCGACGCCCTGCGCAAGGACTTCGCCGAGCACGGACTCGATCTGCCCGTGTACTGGGGCAATCGCAACTGGGCCCCGTATCTGACCGACACCCTGCGCGAGATGACCCGCGCCGGGCACCGCCGCATCGCCGTCCTGGCCACCAGCGCCTACGCCTCCTACTCCGGCTGCCGCCAGTACCGCGAGAACCTCGCCGAGTCCCTGGCAGCCCTGGAGGCCGAGGGGCTGCCCGTGCCTCGCGTGGACAAGCTGCGGCACTACTTCAACCACCCCGGCTTCGTCGAGCCCATGGTGGACGGCGTCCTCGCCTCCCTCGCCGACCTCCCCGAGGACGTACGGGCCGGCGCGCACCTCGCCTTCACCACGCACTCCATCCCCACCTCGGCCGCCGACACCTCCGGCCCGGCGGAGGCCCACGGGGACGGCGGCGCCTATGTGGCCGAGCACCTGGACGTGGCCCGGCTGATCGTCGACGCGGTGGCCGAGCGGACCGGCGTCACCCACCCCTGGAAGCTCGTCTACCAGTCGCGCAGCGGCGCCCCGCACATCCCGTGGCTGGAGCCCGACATCTGCGACCACCTGGAGGCCCTGCACGGGGAGGGGGTCCCGGCCGTGGTGATGGCGCCCATCGGCTTCGTCTCCGACCACATGGAGGTCCTCTACGACCTCGACACCGAGGCCACCGCGAAGGCCGCGGAGCTGGGCCTGCCCGTGCGGCGTTCCGCGACGGTCGGCTCCGACCCCCGCTTCGCCGCCGCCGTCCGCGACCTCGTACGGGAGCGCGCGGCGACCGAGCGCGGACTCGGCCCCGAGCGCTGCGCCCTCGGCACCCTCGGAGCGAGCCACGACCTCTGCCCGGTCGGCTGCTGTCCCGCCCGAGCGCCCAAGCCGGCCGCCGCGGGCGCCGACAGCCCCTGGGCCTGATCCGAAGCCCTCCGCCCTCTTCTCACCTTCCTGGGAGCGCCGTGACCGACCCCCTGCTGTCCGAACTGCTCGACCTGGCCCTGGACGTCGCCCACCGGGCCGGAGCCCTGCTGCGCGACGGGCGGCCGGCCGATCTCGGCGTGGCCGCGACCAAGTCCAGCCCGGTCGACGTCGTCACCGAGATGGACCTCGCCGCCGAGCAGCTGATCACCGGCTTCCTCACCGAGCGCCGCCCCCGGGACGGCTTCCTCGGCGAGGAGGGCGCCAGCTCCGAGGGGACCAGCGGCATCCGCTGGGTGATCGACCCGCTCGACGGCACGGTGAACTACCTCTACGGCCTGCCCACCTGGGCCGTGTCCGTCGCCGCCGAACGCGACGGCGAGAGGGTCGTGGGCGTGGTGGAGGCCCCGATGCGCGGCGAGACCTACCACGCGGTCCTCGGCGGCGGCGCGTACGCCCGGGGCGGGGCCTTCGGGGACGGGGCCCGGCTGCGCTGCCGTCCGGCCCCGCCGCTGGCCCAGGCGCTCGTGTCGACCGGGTTCAACTACGTCGCCGACGTGCGCGCGCACCAGGCGGAGGTGGCCCGGGTCCTGGTCCCGGAACTGCGCGACATCCGGCGCGGCGGCTCGGCCGCCATCGACCTGTGCGACGTGGCCGCCGGGAGGCTGGACGGCTACTACGAGCGCGGACTGCACCCCTGGGACCTGGCGGCCGGGGACCTGATCGCCCGCGAGGCGGGCGCGCTCACCGGCGGACGGCCCGGGGAGCCCGCCGACGGCGGGCTGACCGTGGCCGCGTCACCGGGCGTCTTCGCACCCCTCCAGGCGCTGCTGGAGGACCTGGGCGCCTGGCACGACTGACCCGGGGCGGGCGCGGCGTCCCACCGGCCCCCGCGGCGCCCCTACGGGCCGTGGAGGGCCCGCGGGCCCGGCCGGAACCGAGAAGGCCCCGCCGGCGCCTGTGGAGCACCGGGGGGCCTTCTCGTGACGGCTCAGACGCTGGTCGCGCCGATGTGCACGCCGTGCTCCGCCGCGAGGCGGTGGAGATCGTCCAGTTCGCTCTGTTCGACGTCGGCGAGGAAGTCGTCCCCCGTCTCGCGGGCTTTGGTGAGGTCGGACTCGGTGGTCTTGATGCGTTGCAGCAGACCTGCGGTGAAAGCGTCCATGAAGCGCCCCCTCATCGTGGGTCGGTGGCACGGGGGTGTGCCCGGGTTTCCCTCCGCCGAGGCGGTAGGGCGGGTGATCACGCCACTCTCCGGGGCCGGAGGGGCCTGTGGCACGCCACATACAAGACGTGATCGCGGGTGTGCATTCGTCCTCCCCGGCCCAACCCTCAGAGAAACCTCAACTGGCCCGGGAATCCGTGGAATTCCCGGAAACCGCAGGTGGGGCAGCGCCGCCTTACCGCCGGTTTATGCGTGTTCCGGGCAGGATGGAGCCGCACGCCCCCTGTCCGGGCCCGCCCGTACGGGCCCGTGGACCCCGAGAAGCACTGAGGAAGGAAACGCCGTGCGCGTACTCGTCGTGGAGGACGAGCAACTGCTCGCCGATGCGGTGGCCACCGGACTGCGCCGCGAGGCCATGGCCGTCGACGTCGTGTACGACGGAGCCGCGGCCCTGGAGCGCATCGAGGTCAACGACTACGACGTCGTCGTCCTGGACCGCGACCTTCCGCTGGTGCACGGCGACGACGTGTGCCGGAGGATCGTCGAGCTGGGCATGCCCACCCGGGTGCTGATGCTCACCGCCTCCGGGGACGTCAGCGACCGCGTCGAGGGCCTGGAGCTCGGCGCCGACGACTATCTGCCCAAGCCCTTCGCTTTCACCGAGCTGACCGCCCGGGTCCGGGCCCTGGGCCGCCGTACGACGGTGGCCCTGCCGCCCGTCCTGGAGCGGGCGGGCATCAAGCTCGACCCCAACCGCCGCGAGGTCTTCCGGGGCGGCCAGGAGGTGCAGCTCGCGCCCAAGGAGTTCGCGGTCCTGGAGGTCCTGATGCGCAGCGAGGGCGCCGTCGTCTCGGCCGAGCAGCTGCTGGAGAAGGCCTGGGACGAGAACACCGACCCGTTCACCAATGTGGTCCGGGTGACCGTCATGACCCTGCGGCGCAAGCTCGGCGAGCCGCCGGTGATCGTCACGGTGCCCGGCTCCGGCTACCGGATCTGAGGCCCGTGCCCACCGTCCCGCCGCCCGCGTCGGCGCCCCCCAAGCCCACCTGGGAGCCCAAGCAGCAGGAGCCCCCGTACCCGTGGCTGCGCCCGACCATCCGGATACGGCTCACGCTGCTGTACGGCGGCATGTTCCTGATCGCGGGCATCCTGCTGCTGTCGATCATCTACATGCTGGCCGCCCAGGCCCTGCACGTGGGCAGCGAGCTGCCCTTCAAGATCGCCAACGGCCAGGTGACCAGCGAGATCTGCAACCTGCCGGAGAAGGCGTCCGCGGACGACTTCAACGCCGCGATGAACGCCTGCGTCAACCACCAGCGCCAGCAGGCGCTGGACACGCTTCTGAACAGGTCGCTGCTGGCCCTGGTCGGCCTCAGCGTCATCGCCTTCGCCTTCGGCTACGCCATGGCGGGCCGGGTGCTCTCGCCGCTGGGCCGCATCACCCGCATCGCGCGCACCGTGGCCGGGACGGACCTGGCCCGCCGCATCGAGCTGGACGGGCCCGACGACGAGCTGAAGGAGCTGGCGGACACCTTCGACGACATGCTGGACCGGCTGGAGCGGGCGTTCACCGCCCAGCAGCGGTTCGTCGGCAACGCCTCGCACGAGCTGCGCACACCGCTGGCGATCAACCGCACGCTGCTGGAGGTCCACCTCTCCGATCCGGAGGCGCCGCCCGAGCTCCAGCAGCTGGGCAAGACGCTGCTCGCCACCAACGAGCGCAGCGAGCAGCTCGTCGAGGGCCTGCTGCTGCTGGCCCGCAGCGACAACCAGATCGTCGAGCGCAAGCCCGTCGATCTGGCCGAGGTGGCCTCCCGGGCGCTGGACCAGGCCCGGGGAGAGGCCGAGGCCAAGGGCGTGGAGACGCGCGCCGCGCTCGCTCCGGCGGTCGTCCAGGGCAACGGCGTCCTGCTGGAGCGGATCGCGCTGAACCTCGTCCAGAACGCGGTGCGCTACAACGTCCCCGAGGGCGGCTGGGTCGAGGTCACGACCGAGCTGCTGCCCGGCCAGGCCCTGATGGTCGTGACGAACACCGGACCGGTGGTCCCGGCGTACGAGATCGACAACCTCTTCGAGCCCTTCAGACGGCTGCGTACGGAGCGTACGGGCAGCGACAAGGGGGTCGGTCTCGGCCTGTCGATCGCGCGGTCCGTCGCGCGCGCCCACGGAGGCCGTATCATCGCGGAGCCTCGCGAAGGCGGTGGTCTTGTGATGCGCGTCTCACTCCCCGTCTGAGCGGCGGGACGAGACGGCCGGCACACGCAGCAGTTTCGTTCGCTTTAAGCGGAATTTTCGGGACCACCTCCCGAGCGGTCCCTGTGTGATCGATCACAGGAGCGATTTTCCGCCTGTCCACGCTCCGTGACGGTGGGCCCTTCGGAAATCCGGCGATAGCCGGGGTTTTCGGGGGTCCGTATCACGGGAAGTACACGGGGTGGCGCCCGTGAGCGGCACCAGCGGGACCGTGTACGGTCCCCATCGCCACCCAAGCCGATCACTCTCGAGCGGTCCTTTTGGGTGTCGATTGAGTAACAGACCTTGATGTGAGGCAAAATCTCCGCCTCGGGTCGGGCACAAGTCCGGCCTCTCACGCGTTACGTGCGCTGAGACACCGCATACACCCAGAGGGGGAGAGCGACATGGCAACGGATTACGACACCCCACGCAAGACCGACGACGACGTCGACCAGGACAGCCTCGAAGAACTCAAGGCCCGCCGGAGCGACAAGACGGCCTCCGCCGTCGACGTCGACGAATTCGACGCGGCCGAGGGCCTGGAGCTGCCCGGCGCCGATCTGTCCAACGAGGAGCTGGCCGTCCGGGTCCTGCCCAAGCAGGCGGACGAGTTCACCTGCATGAGCTGCTTCCTCGTGCACCACCGCAGTCAGCTGGCCCGCGAGAAGAACGGCCAGCCGATCTGCCGCGACTGCGACTGAGGTCCGGTCGCCGTGACACGGGACTCACCGTTCCGCAAGCGGCGTCGCCGGCGCAGGATCGGAGGGCCGGAGGCGCGAAAGGGCGGTACAGGCCCGGCAGAAGGCACGACAGCCCCTGCCGAGCGGTCCGCCCTGCCACCCGGGCCCGACGAGCGGGACGACGACGGGCGGGGCCTGCCGGCCTCGCTCGAAGCGGTCGAGGCGGCCATCGCCGCGATCGAGGCCGACGCGGCCGACCGGGCCGAACAGGCCGAACGGACGGAGCCCGTGACCGGGGCACGCCGTCTGACATCGGTGAAACGGGGTGTACGCAGGAGCGGGGAGAGTGCGAAGGCGGTGGTCGGCCACATCGCCGATCTGATCATCGACATCGCTCCCCGCGTTCCCGTGCGCGACCTCGACACGTTGCGCGCACAGTTCCCGGGCCTGGGGCCCGATGAGATCGCCGACCGGCTCATCGCCGGCGCGACCAGGGGCACCGCCACCGTCGGCGCCGGAATCGGCGCGGTGGCCATGATGCCCGTACCACCCGCCATGCTCACCGAGCTGGCGGCCGAGATCACCGGCGTGGCCGCGATCGAGATGAAGCTCGTCGCCGAGCTGCACGAGGTCTACGGACAGCGCCCGCCCGGCGGCCTCGGACGGCGCTCCACCGCCTACCTCACGTCTTGGACGGAGGAGCGCGGCATCGACATCGCCCAGCCCATGTCCGTGGACGCGGCACTCGGCGGTCACATGAAGCGCGAACTGCGCCACCAGATCATGAAGCGCACCGTGCGCGACCTGCCGAACCTCATCCCGTTCCTGATCGGCGCGGCCGTCGGCGCGATGATGAACCGCCGCGACACCAGGAAGCTCGCCGAGCGCGTCCGCAAGGACCTGCGCGGCCGGCAGATCCCCTGGGACCGTCTCACCGGGCTGCCACCGCTGGAGCGGCCCGAGACCCCGTACGAGGCCCTTCCCGGGGACGCCGGGTCCACGGGCGGCCCCGGCACCGGGAAGGGCTGAGAAGAGGCGTCAGGCCGCCGGGGCGGCCGCCTTGAGGGCCGCCGCCAGCCGCTGGGGCTGCCGCGTCGACAGATAGACGTACGGCGTGGGGTCCGCCGGATCCGCGACCGTCACGCGCACCGCCGTCGGGATGTAGCTGCGCAGCAGCATGAAGGCCCGGGTGTCCGCCTTGTACGAACGCCAGGCGCGCGCCTCCTCGCCGTCCAGCACCTCGGCCTCGCCGAGCGCCGACAGCGGGATCCGGGCGTCCCCCGCGACCAGGGCGCCGGCCACCACCCGGATCCGGGCGGAGCCGTACGCGCTCACCGCCACCGCCGACAGCGCCGTGCCGCCCGCGAGGCCGGCCAGCAGCGGAAGGGTGCCCAGCGGCAGCAGCATCAGCGCGCACGCGATACCGACCAGAACGGCGATGAACCACCACGAACGGGGTGCGGTGAGCCGTTCGTCGAACGGCGGGGTGGAGGGCTGCATGGATCCAAGCTTGGCACGGCGCGACCTGCGGGGAGCCGCGCGGGTAAGGTCTGCGCCTGTGAGTGGAACATCTGCGGCTCTGACGCCCCCCGCCGACGCGGTGAGACCGGTCCGGCACCCCGAAGCCCCGGCCCCCGGCGAACTGCTCGGCGCGCACTACGAACACTGTTTCGGCTGCGGCGACGGACAGCCGCACGGGCTGCACCTCCAGGCACGCGCCGGAGAGGGCGTCTGCGTCACCGCGGAGTTCACCGTCCAGGCCGCCCACCAGGGCGCTCCCGGCCTCGCCCACGGCGGCGTGCTGGCCACCGCGCTGGACGAGACGCTCGGCTCGCTGAACTGGCTGCTGCGGGTGATCGCGGTGACCGGCCGGCTGGAGACCGACTTCGTCCGCCCCGTGCCCGTCGACACCGTGCTCTTCCTCGACGCGGAGATCACCGCCGTCCACGGCCGCAAGATCTACTCCCGGGCGACCGGCCGGATCGGCGGCCCCGACGGGCCCGTGGCGGTCCGGGCCGAGGCCCTGTTCATCGAGGTCAAGGTCGACCACTTCATCGAGAACGGCCGGCCGGCCGAGATCCGGGCGGCGATGGCCGACCCCGACCAGGTCAAGCGGGCCCGCGCTTTCGAGGTGAACCCCTGATGCGCCACCCCGTCGACGTGCTGATCCGCCGGGTCGACCCGGACGTTCCCCTTCCGTCGTACGGGCACCCCGGGGACGCCGGGGCCGACCTCGTGACGACCGAGGCCGCCGAGCTGGCGCCCGGCGAGCGGACCGTCCTCCCCACCGGGGTTTCGATCGCCCTTCCGGACGGGTACGCCGCGTTCGTGCACCCCCGGTCCGGCCTCGCCGCACGCTGCGGAGTCGCCCTCGTGAATGCCCCGGGGACGGTGGATGCCGGGTACCGTGGAGAGATCAAGGTGATCGTCATCAATCTCGATCCTCGCGAGACCGTGCGGTTCGAGCGGTTCGACCGGATTGCCCAACTGGTCGTGCAGCAGGTCGAGAAGGTGCGCTTCCACGAAGTGACGGAGCTCCCCGGTTCGGCGCGGGCCGAAGGGGGCTTCGGGTCCACCGGCGGTCATGCCGCCGTTGAAGTTGATGGCGTCCGGGGCGGGGTTCCCCAGGGCGGGAACGGCTACGCTTCGGTCGAATCCGACCGGGAAGGACAGTGACGTGTTCGGACGTCGCAAGAACAGTGGTTCCGCCGAGGACACGGCGGACGAGACGCGCGAGGCCGAGCAGGTCGTCGACGAGCAGGGTGACACCGAGGGCGCATCGCGCCGGACGAACCTTCCGCCGGCGCCGCGCCCGGACGGCCCGTGGGACATCGGCGAGGTGTCCAAGCCCGGCGAGGGCCGGGTCGACCTGGGCGGGATCTTCGTTCCCGGGGTCGAGGGCATGGAACTGCGTGTGGAGGTCGCCGGCGACGCGATCGTCGCGGCCACCGTCGTGATGCGCGACAGCGCGATCCAGCTGCAGGCCTTCGCCGCCCCCAAGAAGGAGGGCATCTGGGGCGAGGTCCGCGAGGAGATCGCCGCCGGCATCACCCAGCAGGGCGGCATCATCGACGAGGTCGAGGGCCCGCTGGGCTGGGAGCTGCGCGCGCAGGTCCCCGTACAGCTCCCCGACGGCACGAACGGCGTGCAGCTGGTGCGCTTCGTGGGCGTCGACGGCCCCCGCTGGTTCCTGCGCGGAGTGATCTCCGGCCAGGGCGCCGTGCAGCCGGAGGCCGCGGGCCTGCTGGAGACGATCTTCCGGGACACCGTGGTCGTCCGCGGCGAGGGCCCGATGGCCCCGCGCGACCCGATCGTCCTCAAGCTCCCCAACGACGCCCAGATGGTGCCCGAGGGCGTCCAGCAGGAGGAGCAGGAGGGGTCCCGCTTCTCCGGCGGCATGGCCGGCCTCCAGCGCGGTCCCGAGATCACCGAGGTGCGCTGACCCGCACCCCTCGGCCCAGGCCGGTGGCCCGTACCCCCTCGTGGGGCGCGGGCCACCGGCCTTTCGCATGCCCGGGGAGCGGACCGGGGGAGTGGCGCGCGGGGGCGTGCGTATGGGGCGCGTATCGGGCACGTACGGACGCCGTCAAGGGCGCGCGCTTCTCCGTATGGAAGACATCAACGCAGGTCACGGCGGGGCCGGCGGGAGGTTTGCTCAGGGGGTCCCCATCCTCCGCACCTCAATCCGGGAGCATCCGATGGCCGATCTGGCCTTCGTCGTCACCACGATCGCGGTCTTCGCGCTGGTGGCACTCGTCGCCAAGGGGGTGGCGAAGCTGTGAGCGCAGAGAACGTGGTCGGTCTCGTCGTCGCCGTGGCCCTGCTGGGCTATCTCGTCCTCGCCCTTCTGTATCCGGAGAGGTTCTAGCCCGATATGAGCCCCGTCCTCGCAGCCGTGCTCCAACTGCTCGCGCTGCTCGCGGCCCTGGCCCTGGCGTACCGCCCGCTCGGTGACCACATGGCCCGCGTCTACACCTCCACCCGCCATCTGCGGGTCGAGCGCTGGATCTACCGGGCCGTCGGCGCCGATCCGGACACCCGGATGCGCTGGCCCGCCTACCTCCGCGGCGTCCTCGCCTTCTCCGCCGTGAGCGTCCTGTTCCTGTACCTGATGCAGCGGCTCCAGGGCGCGCTGCCCGGGTCGCTCGGCTTCTCCTCGATCGACCCGGACCAGGCGTTCAACACCGCCGCCTCCTTCGTCGCGAACACCAACTGGCAGTCGTACTACGGCGAACAGGCCATGGGCCACGTCGTGCAGACCGGCGGCCTCGCGGTGCAGAACTTCGTCTCGGCCGCCGTCGGCATCGCCGTGGCCGTGGCGCTCGTGAGGGGCTTCGCCGCCACGCGCGGCGGCGAACTCGGCAACTTCTGGGCCGATCTGGTGCGCGGCACGGTCCGCGTGCTGCTGCCCATCGCGGTGGTCGGCGCACTCGTGCTGGTGGCCTGCGGAGCGATCCAGAACTTCGCCGGCATCCACGAGGTCGGGCAGTTCACGGGCGGCTCGCAGCAGTGGAACGGCGGCGCGGTCGCCTCCCAGGAGGTCATCAAGGAGCTGGGCACCAACGGCGGCGGCTACTTCAACGCCAACTCCGCCCACCCCTTCGAGAACCCCAACGGGCTCTCCAACCTCTTCGAGATCTTCCTCATCCTCGTCATCCCCTTCGCCCTCACCCGGACCTTCGGCCGCATGGTCGGCTCCCTCAAGCAGGGCTACGCGATCCTCGCCACGATGGGCGTCATCTGGCTCGGTTTCTCCGCGCTGATGATGTGGACCGAGTTCTCCCACCACGGGCCCGCCTTCGAGATCGCCGGCGGGGCCATGGAGGGCAAGGAGAACCGCTTCGGCGTCGGCGGGTCGTCCCTCTTCGCCGTGGCCACGACACTGACCTCGACGGGCGCGGTGAACTCCTTCCACTCCTCGTTCACCGGCCTCGGCGGCGGCATCACCATGCTCGGGATGCAGCTCGGCGAGATCGCCCCCGGAGGCACCGGCTCCGGCCTCTACGGGATGCTGATCATGGCGGTCGTCGCGGTGTTCATCGCCGGACTGATGGTCGGACGCACCCCCGAATACCTCGGCAAGAAGATCGGCACCCGGCAGATCAAGCTCGCCGCCTGCTACCTCCTGGTCACCCCGGCCCTGGTGCTCGGCTTCACCGCCGCCGCGCTGGCCCTGCCCACCCCGCCGCACTCCATGACGAACACCGGCGCGCACGGCTTCTCCGAGATCCTGTACGCCTACACCTCCGGCGCCAACAACAACGGCTCCGCCTTCGCCGGCCTCAACGCCGACACCCAGTGGTTCAACACCACGATCGGCCTCGCGATGCTGCTGGGCCGTTTCCTGCCCATGGTGTTCGTCCTCGCGCTCGCCGGTTCGCTGGCCGAGCAGCGGCCCGTACCGGCGACCGTCGGCACGCTCGGCACCCACCGCCCGCTGTTCAGCGGGGTGCTCGGCGCCACCGTCGTGATCGTCGCCGGTCTGACCTACTTCCCCGCCCTCGCCCTGGGGCCGCTGGCCGAGGGGCTGGCGTCATGACCCTCCGTACGAAACAGGAACCCACCATGTCCGTCACCACGCCGGCCCGCGCACCGCACCGCGACACGGCGGCCGGGCCCGGACCCGAAGGGCGCGTCGGCGCCGGGGCGTTCGATCCCCGGATGCTGGTCGCGGCCCTCCCGGACGCGATACGCAAGCTGGACCCCCGGGTGATGGTGAAGGCGCCGGTGATGTTCGTCGTGCTGATCGGTTCGGTGCTCACCACCGTGCTGGCCGCACTGGATCCGACCGACTGGTTCGGCTGGGCGATCACCGCCTGGCTCTGGCTGACCACGGTCTTCGCCAATCTGGCCGAGGCCGTCGCCGAGGGCCGGGGCAAGGCCCAGGCGGACACCCTGCGCCGGGCCAGGACCGACACCGTCGCCCGCCGCGTCACCGCGGGCGGTGAGGAGCCGGTCGCCGGAACAGATCTGCGCGTCGGCGACCTCGTCGTCTGCGAGACCGGTGACGTCATCCCCGGCGACGGCGATGTCGTGGAGGGCGTGGCCAGCGTCGACGAGTCCGCCATCACCGGCGAGTCGGCCCCGGTCATCCGCGAGTCGGGCGGCGACCGCAGCGCCGTCACCGGCGGGACGAAGGTGCTCTCCGACCGGATCGTCGTCCGGATCACCACCAAACCCGGCGAGACGTTCATCGATCGCATGATCGCCCTGGTCGAGGGCGCCGCCCGGCAGAAGACGCCCAACGAGATCGCCCTGAACATCCTGCTGGCCTCCCTCACCGTCGTCTTCCTGCTGGCTGTCGTCACCCTCCAGCCCTTCGCGGTCTACGCCGGCAGTGAGCAGTCCATGATCGTGCTGGACGCCCTGCTGGTCTGCCTGATCCCGACCACCATCGGCGCGCTGCTCTCCGCGATCGGCATCGCCGGCATGGACCGGCTGGTGCAGCGCAACGTGCTCGCCATGTCCGGGCGCGCCGTCGAGGCCGCCGGCGACGTGTCGACGCTGCTGCTCGACAAGACCGGCACCATCACCCTGGGCAACCGGCAGGCGGCCGAGTTCCTGCCGGTGGCCGGGATCACGGAGGACGAACTCGCGGACGCCGCCCGGCTCTCCTCGCTCGCCGACGAGACGCCGGAGGGCCGGTCGGTGGTGGTGCTCGCCGAGGAGCGGTACGGGCTGCGCGGGCGCACCCGGGGCGAACTGCCCGGCGCGCAGTGGGTGGACTTCACCGCCCAGACCCGGATGTCGGGCGTGGACCTGGACGGCCGCCGCATTCGCAAGGGGGCGGCCGGATCGGTGGTGGCCTGGGTGCGGGAGCGGGGCGGCACGGTCTCCCCGGACGCCGAGGCGCTCGCCGGCCGCATCGCCCGCGCCGGCGGCACCCCGCTGCTGGTGGCCGGCGAGGACGGGCGCGGGGCCCGGATCCTGGGCGTCGTCCACCTCAAGGACGTCGTCAAGGACGGCATGCGGGAACGCTTCGCCGAGCTGCGCCGCATGGGCATCCGTACGGTCATGATCACCGGCGACAACCCGCTGACCGCGAAGGCCATCGCCGAGGAGGCCGGCGTCGACGACTTCCTCGCCGAGGCCACCCCCGAGGACAAGATGGCCCTGATCAAACGGGAGCAGTCCGGCGGCGGACTCGTCGCGATGACCGGGGACGGCACCAACGACGCCCCGGCGCTCGCCCAGGCCGATGTCGGGGTGGCCATGAACACCGGCACCTCGGCCGCCAAGGAGGCCGGGAACATGGTGGACCTGGACTCCGACCCCACCAAGCTCATCGAGATCGTCGAGATCGGCAAACAGCTCCTGATCACCCGGGGCGCGCTGACCACGTTCTCCATCGCCAACGACGTCGCGAAGTACTTCGCGATCATCCCCGCGATGTTCGCGGCGGTCTACCCGGGCCTGGAGACCCTCAACATCATGGATCTGGCCTCGCCGCGCTCCGCGATCCTCTCCGCGGTGATCTTCAACGCGCTGATCATCGTGGCGCTGGTCCCGCTCGCCCTCAAGGGCGTCCGCTACCGGCCCAGCGGGGCGGACGCGATGCTCCGCCGCAATCTCGGCGTCTACGGACTCGGCGGCCTGATCGCCCCGTTCATCGGCATCAAGATCATCGACCTGCTCATCTCCCTCATCCCCGGGATCGGCTGAACCCTCATGAACACCTCACTCGGCACCACCGCCCGGCAGCTCGGGGCCGCGCTGCGCGCCCTGCTCGTCCTCACCCTGGTCTGCGGAGTCCTCTACCCGCTCGTCGTCACGGGCGTCGCCCAGGGACTCATGCCGGGCCGGGCGAACGGCTCCGAGATCACCGCCGACGGCCGGACCGTCGGCTCGGAACTCATCGGGCAGCGCTACGACCTGCCCCCGAAGGAGGGCGAGGACACCGCCGCCCCCGATCTGCGCTGGTTCCAGCCCCGGCCCTCCAACGGGCTGGGCACCAACAGCGTCAACACGCGCTACTCCCTGATCCTCTCCGGAGCCACCAACCGCTCCGGCGACAACAAGGAGCTGATCGACTGGGTCACCGCCGCCAAGGCCGCCGTCGTCGAGGACAACTCCGTCCCCGGCCATCCGGTCGACCCCTCCGACGTCCCGGCCGACGCCGTCACCTCCTCCGGTTCCGGCCTCGACCCCGACATCTCCCCGGCCTACGCACGCCTCCAGGTCCAGCGCGTCGCCCTGCGCAACCACCTCGACCCCGCGCGCGTGGAACAGCTCGTCGCGCACCACACCGACGGCCGGATCCTCGGCTTCGTCGGGGAGCCCCGCGTCAACGTACTGCGGCTCAACATCGCGCTGCGGCAGCTCGTGGAGGGCGCGCGCACGCCCTGACCGGCCCGGACGTCCCGGGGCGGGCCCCTCGCGGACCCGCCCCGGGCATTGCCCGTCCCCGTGTCGCGTGCCCATACTGGCGGCCGACGGACCGAGGACCCACGGGGGAGCGACATGACCGAGACAAGCGCCGCGCCGGACAACGGAGCGGGAGGCGGCACGGCCGTCGCCGAGACCCCCATGGTCCGAATCGAGGACCTGCACCGGTCGTACGGCTCCGGTGCGGGCGCCGTGCACGCGCTGCGCGGCGTCTCCTTCGACGTCCCGCGCGGCGAACTGGTCGCCCTCAAGGGCCGCTCGGGCTCCGGCAAGACGACCCTGCTCAACCTCGTCGGCGGCCTGGACACCCCCGACGGCGGCCGGATCACCGTGGACGGCACCGACCTCTCCACGCTCGGCGAGAACGGGCTGCTGGAACTGCGCCGCGACCGGATCGGCTTCATCTTCCAGTCCTTCGGCCTGATCCCGATCCTGACCGCCGCCGAGAACGTCGGCGTCCCGCTCCGGCTGCGCAAGGCCGACCCGCGCGAGCGCGAGGAGCGGGTCTCGCTGATGCTCTCCCTGGTCGGCCTCGCCGACCACGCCGCCCAGCGCCCCGGCGAACTCTCCGGCGGCCAGCAGCAGCGCGTCGCCATCGCCCGCGCTCTCGCCAACCGCCCCGCCCTCCTGATCGCCGACGAACCGACCGGCCAGCTCGACCAGGAGACCGGTCTCGCCGTCATGGAACTGCTGCGCGCCGTGGTGCGCAGCGAGGGCGTCACCGCCCTCGTCGCCACCCACGACGCCCAGCTGCTCGGCCTCGCCGACCGGGTGCTGGAGCTGAGCGACGGGCACATCATCGAGCACTGAGCCGGCGGTCACGGGGGCGTCCCGGCGGCGACCTCCTTCAAGCACGCCCCGCCCGCCGGAGCGGCGCCGGCCGGGCCGGTCGACGAGGCCGTCGCCCGGCTGCGACGCGACCCCGCGAGGCGCTCGGCGGCGAGCCGCCGGAACCGGGCCCGGAGGAGCGCGCCGCCTGGCTCGCCCGGCTCACCGGGGTCGCCTTCGTGTCGGACGGCTCGCTGCCCTTCCGCGACAGCGTCGACCACGCCCACCGCCACGGTGTGACCTGTGTCGCGGAACCCGGCGGACCGATCCGCTCCGACGAGGTCGCGAAGGCGTGCCGCGCCCACACAATCGCCCTGGCCGGGACGGGCCTGCGCCACTTCCACCACTGACGACGGCCGTGGCGACGGTGGCATCAGAGTTGTGTCAAGACGGGCCACCGCCCCACCCCGCGCCCGATATGCCGGATATCCACGGGGTATTTTCGACAGTGGCCGCCGCACGGCGGCCACCGGTCCCACTGGTGGCGACCGGGACCGGGAAGACAATGGGGCCATGGGGCGCGGCAAACTTCGGATCTACCTCGGTGCGGCACCGGGCGTCGGCAAGACGTACGCGATGCTCTCCGAGGCACACCGCCGGGTCGAGCGGGGCACCGACTGCGTCATCGGCTTCGTCGAGCACCACGACCGCCCGCGCACCGAGGTCATGCTGCACGGCCTGGAGGAGGTCCGGCGCCGCGAGATCGAGTACCGCTCCGCCGTCTTCACGGAGATGGACGTCGACGCCGTACTGGAACGCGCCCCGGCCGTCGCCCTCGTCGACGAACTCGCCCACACCAACGTCCCCGGCTCCCGCAACGCCAAGCGCTGGCAGGACGTCGAGGAACTCCTCCAGGCCGGCATCGACGTGGTGTCGACCGTCAACATCCAGCATCTGGAGTCCCTCGGCGACGTCGTCGAGTCCATAACCGGCGTACGCCAGCGCGAGACCGTCCCCGACGAGGTGGTCCGCCGCGCCGACCAGCTCGAACTGGTCGACATGTCGCCCCAGGCCCTGCGCCGCCGCATGGCCCACGGCAACATCTACAAGCCCGACCGGATCGACGCCTCGCTCTCCAACTACTTCCGCCCCGGCAACCTCACCGCCCTGCGCGAGCTGGCCCTCCTCTGGGTCGCCGACCGGGTCGACGAATACCTCCAGCAGTACCGGGGCGAGCACAACATCCGCACCACCTGGCAGGCCCGCGAACGCATCGTCGTCGGGCTCACCGGAGGCCCCGAGGGCCGCACCCTCATCCGCCGCGCCGCCCGGATGGCCGCCAAGGGCTCGGGCAGCGAGATCCTCGCCGTCTACGTCGCCCGCAGCGACGGACTGACCTCCGCCTCGCCCAAGGAACTGACCGTCCAGCGCACCCTCGTCGAGGACCTGGGCGGCACCTTCCACCACGTCATCGGCGACGACATACCCTCCGCGCTCCTCGAATTCGCCCGGGGCGTCAACGCCACCCAGATCGTCCTCGGCTCCAGCCGCCGCAAGACCTGGCAGTACATCTACGGACCCGGCGTCGGCGCCACCGTCGCCCGCGAGTCCGGCACCGACCTGGACGTCCACATCGTCACCCACGACGAGGTCGCCAAGGGCCGGGGCCTGCCCATGGCCCGGGGCGCCCGGCTCGGCCGGGCCCGCATCATCTGGGGCTGGTTCGTGGGCGTCGGGGGACCGGCCCTGCTCGCCCTGCTGCTCAAGGGCCTGGAGAACGGCCCGGGGCTCGCCAACGACGTCCTGCTCTTCCTCTTCATGACCGTGGCCGCGGCCCTCCTCGGCGGACTGCGGCCCGCCCTCGCCTCGGCCGCCGTGGGCTCGCTGCTGCTGAACTACTGGTTCACCCCGCCCACCCACACCCTGACCGTGCAGGACCCCGAGAACTTCGTCGCCATCGTGATCTTCTTCGCGGTGGCGGTCGCGGTGGCCTCCGTGGTGGATCTGGCGGCCCGCCGCACCCATCAGGCCGCCCGGCTGCGCGCCGAGTCCGAGATCCTCTCCTTCCTGGCCGGCAGCGTGCTGCGCGGCGAGACCACCCTGGCCGCGCTGCTGGACCGGGTTCGCGAGACCTTCGGCATGGAGTCCGTCGCGCTGCTGGAGCGCACCAGCGACGTCGAGCCGTGGACCTGCGCGGGAAGCGTCGGCCCGGCGCCCGTGACCCGACCCGAGGAGGCCGACGCGGACATGCCCGTCGGCGACCACATGGCCCTCGCGCTCTCCGGCCGGGTGCTGCCCGCCGAGGACCGCCGGGTGCTCGGCGCCTTCGCCGCCCAGGCGGCCGTCGTCCTCGACCGCCAGCGGCTGGTCGACGAGGCGGAGGAGGCCCGCAGACTCGCCGAGGGCAACCGGATCAGAACCGCCCTGCTGGCCGCCGTCAGCCACGATCTGCGCACCCCGTTGGCCGCCATCAAGGCCGCCGTCAGCTCCCTGCGCTCCGACGACGTCGCCTGGTCCGAGGACGACGAGGCGGAGCTCCTCGAGGGCATCGAGGCCGGTGCCGACCGCCTCGACCACCTCGTCGGCAACCTCCTCGACATGTCCCGCCTCCAGACCGGCACCGTGACCCCGCTGATCCGCGAGATCGACCTCGACGAGGTGGTGCCCATGGCCCTGGGCGGCGTCCCCGAGGACAGCGTCGAGCTGGACATCCCCGAGACGCTGCCGATGGTGGCCGTCGACCCCGGACTGCTGGAGCGGGCCGTTGCCAACGTCGTCGAGAACGCGGTCAAGTACAGCCCCGAGGGCGAGCGGGTCACCGTGGCCGCCAGCGCGCTCGCCGACCGCGTCGAACTCCGCGTCGCCGACCGCGGCCGCGGTGTCCCCGACGAGGCCAAGGAACGCATCTTCGAGCCCTTCCAGCGCTACGGGGACGCCCCGCGCGGCGCCGGCGTGGGCCTCGGCCTCGCCGTGGCGCGCGGCTTCACCGAGTCCATGGGCGGCACGCTCGACGCGGAGGACACCCCCGGCGGCGGCCTCACCATGGTCCTGACCCTCAAGGCGGCCCCCGGGCACGCCCCGGTCGGCCCCGGCCTGCCCGCCCGGGTCACCTCATGAACCGCGGGACGCTCCGTGCCCCGCGTACACACGGCAGAAAGGCAGGACCCCGATGACCCGGGTGCTCGTGGTCGACGACGAGCCGCAGATCGTGCGCGCCCTCGTGATCAACCTCAAGGCGCGCAAGTACGAGGTGGACGCGGCGCCGGACGGGGCCACCGCGCTCCAGCTGGCCGCCGCCCGCCACCCCGACGTCGTCGTGCTGGACCTGGGCCTGCCCGACATGGACGGCGTCGAGGTGATCCGGGGCCTGCGCGGCTGGACCCGGGTGCCGATCCTCGTCCTCTCGGCCCGGCACACCTCCGACGAGAAGGTAGAGGCGCTGGACGCGGGCGCCGACGACTACGTCACCAAGCCGTTCGGCATGGACGAGCTGCTGGCCCGGCTGCGCGCCTCGGTGCGGCGCGCCGAGCCCGTCGGCCAGGACGGCGGCGACGAGGTGGTGCTCGTGGAGACCGAGGGCTTCACCGTCGACCTCGCCGCCAAGAAGGTGCACCGCGCGGGCCGCGACGTACGGCTCACCCCGACCGAATGGCATCTGCTGGAGGTCCTGGTCCGCAACAGCGGCCGCCTGGTCAGCCAGAAGCAGCTGCTCCAGGAGGTCTGGGGGCCCTCGTACGGCACCGAGACCAACTACCTGCGGGTCTACATGGCCCAGCTGCGCCGCAAGCTGGAGGCCGACCCCTCGCACCCCCGCCACTTCGTCACCGAACCGGGAATGGGCTACCGCTTCGAGAAGGCCTGAGTCCCGCCGTGCGGGGGCAGCGGCGGCCCGGCCCCGGCCCCGCCCGCACGGGTGAACCGGTGGCGTGAGCGGAGCCACGCGGATCATCCGTTCGAGTGAGACGGTGGCCACCTGCCCGGGCCGCGGGGGACCGGTACCCTTCGGGTATGAGTGCTGTTCCTCGATTCGAGAAGTCCCCGAAGGCCGAGCGGCCGACCGGGCGCTTCCGGCGGATGCTCGACCGCCTCTCCAGCTCCCAGGAGGACCTGGAGTGCGAGGAGCTGGAGGAGGACGCGCAGGCGTCGGGATGCACCCGCATCTCCGAGTGCACCGACCGCCAGATCGTGAAGGTCACTGGTACCTTGCGGACGGTCACCCTGCGACCGCGCGCCGGAGTCCCCGCCCTGGAGGCGGAGCTCTTCGACGGCACCGCGCCGCTCGACGTGGTCTGGCTCGGCCGCCGCTCCATCGTGGGCATAGAGCCGGGCCGCAAGCTCATCGCCTCCGGCCGCATCGCCATGAGCCACGGGCGCCGGGTGCTGTTCAACCCCAAATACGAACTCCGACCGCTCGGCAAGGAGTAGCCGGTGACGTCTCTCGACAAGCCGACGTCCGACACGGACCGCACGACCGACCAGCAGGAGGCCGACGCGAAGGCCGTCACCGAGGCCGCGCTCTTCGAGGCCTTCGGCGGCGTGCGCGGCATGGTGGAGACGGTCCTGCCCGGACTCCTCTTCGTCACGATCTTCACCATCGACAAGAACCTCACGAACTCGGCCATCGCGGCCGTCGCCGTGTCGCTGGTGCTCGTGGCCGTCCGGCTGATCCGCAAGGACACCGTCAAGCACGCCTTCAGCGGTGTCTTCGGCGTCGCCTTCGGCGTGGTCTTCGCCAAGATGACCGGCAACGCCAAGGACTTCTACCTCCCGGGCATGCTCTACACCCTGGGCCTGGCCCTCGCCTACCTGGTCACCGCCCTCGCGGGCGTCCCCCTCATCGGCCTCATCCTGGGCCCGGTGTTCAAGGAGAACCTCTCCTGGCGCACCCGCAACCCCGGCCGCAAAACTGCGTACACCAAGGCCAGCTACGCGTGGGGGCTGATCCTCCTCGCCAAGTGCGCGATCCTCTTCCCGCTGTACTGGTGGGCCGACACCACCCAGTTCGGCTGGGTCCTGGTCGCCCTGAAGATCCCGCCGTTCCTGCTCGCCGTCTACCTCACCTGGGTCTTCCTGGCGAAGGCCCCGCCGCCCATCGACGTCTTCGCCGAGATGGAGGCCGAGGAGCAGGCCGAGAAGGCCCGCAAGGCGGCCGCCGCCGAGACGGCCCGCGGCCAGGAACTCTGATCCGTTCGCCCGTATGTGAGGGGCCCGGCACCGCCATGGCGGTGCCGAGCCCCTCACATACGGGCCGGCGAACGTGACGCGCTCGCCGGCCCCTCGTGTACGCGCCGCTCAGTCCTCCGGGTGGTCGCCCCGGCGCACCGACAGCAGGTCCTCCAACTGCTCCTCACGGGCCTGGGCCGCCACGAACAGCAGCTCGTCACCCGCCTCCAGGGTCTCCTCCGTGCTGGGCGTCAGCACCCGCTGACCGCGGATGATCGTGACCAGCGAGGTGTCCTCGGGCCACGCGACCGCCCCGACCTGCGTCCCCGCCAGCGCCGACTCCGGCGGCAGGGTCAGCTCGACCAGGTTCGCGTCGCCGTGGCTGAAGCGCAGCAGCCGGACCAGATCGCCGACGCTCACCGCCTCCTCGACCAGGGCCGACATCAGACGCGGCGTGGAGACCGCCACGTCCACGCCCCATGCCTCGTTGAACAGCCACTCGTTCTTCGGGTTGTTCACCCGGGCGACGACCCTCGGAACGCCGTACTCCGTCTTGGCGAGCAGCGAGACGACCAGGTTCACCTTGTCGTCGCCGGTCGCCGCGATCACGACGTTGCAGCGCTGCAGCGCGGCCTCGTCCAGCGAGGTGATCTCACAGGCGTCCGCCAGCAGCCACTCGGCCATCGGCACCCGCTCCACCGAGATGGCGGTCGGCGCCTTGTCCACGAGCAGCACCTCGTGACCGTTCTCCAACAGCTCGCCCGCGATGGAACGACCCACCGCGCCGGCCCCGGCAATCGCGACACGCATCAGTGACCGCCCTCCTCGGGGCCCTCGGCGAAGGCCGCCTCGACCTTCGCGATCTCGTCCGTACGCATCATCACGTGGACGAGGTCGCCCTCCTGCAGCACCGTCTGCGACGACGGCAGGATCGCCTCGCCCAGACGGGTGAGGAAGGCCACGCGCACGCCCGTCTCCTCCTGGAGCGTGCTGATCTTGTGGCCGATCCACGACGGCGTCGTGTGCACCTCCGCGAGCTGCACCCCACCGCTCGGATCGCGCCACAGCGGCTCCGCGCCCGAGGGCAGCAGCCGGCGCAGCATCTGGTCCGCAGTCCACCGCACGGTGGCGACCGTGGGGATGCCGAGGCGCTGGTAGACCTCGGCGCGCCGGGGATCGTAGATCCGGGCCGCGACGTTCTCGATGCCGAACATCTCGCGCGCCACCCGGGCGGCGATGATGTTCGAGTTGTCGCCGCTGCTCACGGCCGCGAACGCGCCGGCCTCCTCGATGCCCGCCTCGCGCAGCGTGTCCTGGTCGAAGCCCACGCCCGTGACCCGCCGGCCGCCGAAACCGGAGCCCAGGCGCCGGAACGCCGTGGGGTCCTGGTCGATCACGGCGACCGTGTGCCCCTGCTGCTCCAGGGTCTGCGCGAGAGCGGCTCCCACGCGCCCGCAGCCCATGATGACGATGTGCACCTTGCGCCTACCTCGCAGTCCTGGTCGTCCGGCTGACCTGCGAAAACACCCTGCTCACACTCTTTCCTCGGCTGGCCGGGCAAACAATGGGGCAACGGTTTCGTGCCGTTGCCCAGGATGAGCTTATGCGGCCCGGGGTGCGTTGCCTCATTCGAGTCTGGCCATGGCGCCGCCCGTGTGGCAAAGGCGACGCCGTCCGACACGGCCCCGAGGGCATTTGCGCGCTTTCGCGCGACCGCGGCGCAAGGATTGCGTTAAGGATTCCGTGGCCTTTCCGGCCGACCGCAGGAGATTGCGGGGCCACGGGGGTGGTGCGTCGGAGAGTCCCATACGAAACCCTTACGATCCTCAGCGTGTCCAAACTGACCGACCTGCCCAAACGGATCCTGATCGGCCGGGCCCTGCGCAGCGACAAGCTGGGGGAGACGCTTCTCCCCAAACGCATCGCCCTTCCCGTCTTCGCCTCCGACCCGCTGTCCTCGGTGGCGTACGCACCCGGCGAAGTGCTGCTGGTGCTGTCCATCGCGGGTGTGTCGGCCTACCACTTCAGCCCGTGGATCGCGGTCGCCGTCGTGGTGCTCATGTTCACCGTCGTCGCCTCGTACCGGCAGAACGTGCACGCGTACCCGAGCGGCGGCGGCGACTACGAGGTCGCCACGACCAACCTCGGCCCCAAGGCCGGACTGACCGTGGCCAGCGCGCTGCTGGTCGACTACGTCCTGACGGTCGCCGTGTCGATCTCCTCCGGGGTGGAGAACCTCGGCTCCGCGATCCCCTTCGTCGTCGAGCACAAGACGCTCTGCGCCATCGCCGCGATCGTGCTGCTCACGCTGATGAACCTGCGCGGCGTCAAGGAGTCCGGGAAACTCTTCGCCATCCCCACGTATCTCTTCGTGGCCGGCGTCTTCATCATGATCGTGTGGGGCGCCTTCCGGGGGCTGGTCCTCGGGGACACGATGCACGCCCCGACCTCGGAATACACCATCCGGCCCGAACGCGAGGGCCTGGCGGGATTCGCCCTCGTCTTCCTGCTGCTGCGCGCCTTCTCCTCCGGCTGCGCGGCGCTCACCGGCGTCGAGGCCATCAGCAACGGCGTTCCCGCCTTCCGTAAACCGAAGAGCAAGAACGCCGCCACCACCCTCGCGATGATGGGTCTGCTGGCCGTCACCATGTTCTGCGGCATCATCGGACTGGCCATGGCCACCGATGTGAAAATGGCCGAGAACCCGGCGAAGGACCTGATCAGCAATGGCACGCCGGTCGGTTCCGGATTCGTCCAGGACCCGGTGATCTCCCAGGTCGCGGCGGCCGTCTTCGGTGACGGCACGTTCTTCTTCGTGATCCTCGCCGCGGCCACCGCGCTCGTCCTGTTCCTGGCTGCGAACACCGCGTACAACGGCTTCCCGCTGCTCGGCTCGATCCTGGCCCAGGACCGCTATCTGCCCCGCCAGCTCCACACCCGCGGCGACCGGCTCGCCTTCTCCAACGGCATCGTGCTGCTGGCCGGCGCGGCGATCCTCCTGGTCTGGATCTACGGAGCCGACTCGACCCGGCTCATCCAGCTGTACATCGTCGGCGTCTTCGTCTCCTTCACCCTGAGCCAGACCGGCATGGTCCGGCACTGGAACCGCCATCTGCGCACCGAGAAGGACCCGGCCAAGCGCCGCCACATGATCCGCTCGCGGGCCATCAACACCTTCGGCGCGTTCTTCACCGGTCTGGTGCTCGTCGTCGTCCTCGCCACCAAGTTCACCCACGGCGCCTGGGTCGCCCTGCTCGGCATGGTGATCTTCTTCGGCACGATGACCGCCATCCGCCGCCACTACGACCGGGTGGCCGAGGAGATCGCCGCCGACGAGACCCCCGCGGACGAGACGATGCGCCCCTCCCGGGTCCACTCCATCGTCCTCGTCTCCAAGCTCCACCGCCCCACCCTGCGCGCCCTCGCCTACGCCAAGCTCATCCGCTCGGACCGCCTGGAGGCGCTCTCCATCAGCGTGGACCCGGCCGAGACCAAGGCCCTCAAGGAGGACTGGGAGCGACGCGGCATCAACGTCCCGCTCAAGATCCTCGACTCCCCGTACCGCGAGGTGACCCGCCCGGTCATCGAGTACGTCAAGAGCCTGCGCCGCGAGAGCCCGCGCGACGTCGTGAGCGTCTACATCCCGGAGTACGTGGTCGGCCACTGGTACGAGCACCTGCTCCACAACCAGAGCGCCCTGCGCCTCAAGGGCCGGCTCCTGTTCACCCCGGGCGTGATGGTCACCTCCGTCCCGTACCAGCTGGAGTCCTCCGAGGCCGCCAAGAAGCGGGCCCGCCGGCGCGCCGACTGGAGCGCCCCCGGCTCGGTCCGCCGGGGGCCGGTGGAACGCAAGCCGAAGGAGACCACGCCGAAGGGCTGAGCCGGCGACGGCGGCCGGCGCCCGACCGCCGTTCGGCGGTGGTCGGAGGCCGGGCGACACCCACGTAGACTCGTAGGTTGTCGTCCGGCCGCCGGCCGCCCCCTTCCCCTCTGGAGCCATCCCCTCATGCAGAACGAACCGACGTCGCCGCAGACCGGGGAGACGCAGCCGGAGTCACAGCCCGGGTCGCAGTCCGATGCACAGCCCGAGTCGCAGCCGGAGTCGCTGGTCGGCCGGGAGTACGAGGTCGAGATCGGCCCGGTCGCCCACGGCGGCCACTGCATCGCCCGTACGGACGAGGGCCGGGTGCTGTTCGTCCGCCACACCCTGCCCGGCGAGAAGGTCGTCGCTAAGGTCACCGACGGCGCCACCGACTCCCGCTTCCTGCGCGCCGACGCGGTACGGATCATCGAGGCGTCCAAGGACCGCGTCCCGGCGCCCTGCCCGTTCTCCGGCCCCGGCAAGTGCGGCGGCTGCGACTGGCAGCACGCCAAGCCGGGCGCGCAGCGCCGCCTCAAGGGCGAGGTCATCGCCGAACAGCTCAAGCGCCTGGCGGGCCTCACCCCCGAGGAGGCCGGCTGGGACGGTACGGTCATGCCCGCCGAGGGCGACAAGCTCCCGGCCGGCGAGGTCCCCGCCTGGCGCACCCGCGTCCAGTACGCCATCGACGAGGACGGCCGCGTCGGCCTGCGCAAGCACCGCTCCCACGACGTCGAGATCATCGACCACTGCATGATCGCCGCCCCCGGCGTCACCGAACTCGGCGTCGAGCACCAGGACTGGCCCCGCATGGCCTCGGTCGAGGCCATCGCCGCCACCGGCTCCCACGACCGCCAGGTCATCCTCACCCCGCGCCCCGGCGGCCGCCTCCCCCTCGTCGAACTCGACAGGCCCGTCTCCGTCCTCCGCGTCGACGAACGCGACGGCGGCGTCCACCGCGTCCACGGCCGCGCCTTCGTCCGCGAACGCGCCGACGACCGCACCTACCGCGTCGGCTCCGGCGGCTTCTGGCAGGTCCACCCCCAGGCCGCGGACACCCTCGTCCGCGCCGTCATGCAGGGCCTCCTGCCCCGCAAAAACGACACCGCCCTCGACCTCTACTGCGGCGTCGGCCTCTTCGCCGGCGCCCTCGGCCAGCGCATCGGCGAGAAGGGCGCCGTCCTCGGTATCGAATCCGGCAAACGCGCCGTCGAGGACGCCCGCCACAACCTCAAGGACCTCGACCGCGTCCGCATCGAGCACGGCAAGGTCGACCAGGTCCTCCCCCGCACCGGCATCACCGAATGCGACCTCATCGTCCTCGACCCGCCCCGCGCCGGCGCCGGCAAGGCCACCGTCAAGCACCTGGCGTCCCTGGGCGCCCGCCGCATCGCCTACGTGGCCTGCGACCCGGCGGCACTGGCCCGCGACATCGCGTACTTCGCGGAGGGCGGGTACCGGGTGCGGACGCTGAGGGCGTTCGATCTGTTTCCGATGACGCATCATGTGGAGTGCGTGGCGATCCTTGAACCGGTCTCGAAGGGCTCCTGACCTGCGGTTTTGCCTGTGCGCATTATGTGCGGTGTGGGCGTTACGGGCGATATCTTGACGCTGAAATGACGCTCGTGACGCTCATTTGACGCTCGTTCTGATGGGGTGTCACTTGCGCAATCGCAGGTCGTTTCGAGCGGCCAGTGTGTTCCCTGCGGTCCGTTCTTCGGGAAGCAGCGCTGCGAGTTGGACCTACCTGACTCTCACGAGCCCGTCCCGCCTCCCCTCACCTGACCAACGCTGGGTCGCAGATGAGGTGTCGATCTGAAGATTTTGCATGGGCGCCGACGACAGTCGGGAATACTGGTGCGTTGACGATCTCCCCAAAGGTCTCAGGTCTCCCTGAGGCTAATTCGTGTGCGAAGGAGGTCAGTCAGCTGGGTGTGATGCGTCGATGAAGGAGTGCTGTCGGGTGGCGATCGCTACGGAGTATCGGCAGGGCGCAGAAGGCGGCACGGGGCGGACAGCGGCGCTTCCACCGGTTCCGGAGCCGGGGCAGGTGGTGAAGGTCCGGGGCTCCATCTGGGCGGTCTCGGACGTCCGCCGCCAGGGCTTGCCACGGAGCCCCGCCGACGAAGGAGCCCCTGGGCTCGCCCACGTCGTGAGTCTCCAGTCACTGGATGAGGATCGGCTCGGTCAGGAGCTGACCGTGGTCTGGGAGCTGGAGGTCGGCCACACGCTGCAGCCCGATCAGGGCCTTCCTGAGGTGGTGCGGCCGGACGCGTTCGATGACCCGAACACGCTGGCAGCGTTTGTGGACGCGGTGCGCTGGGGTGCGGTTACGTCGGCGGACGCGAACTCCTACCAGGCCCCCTTCCGCAGCGGGGCGAACGTCGAGGCGTACCAGCTCGAACCGCTGCGTCGCGCTCTGCAATCCTCCCGTACGAACCTGCTGCTAGCCGATGACGTGGGCCTGGGCAAGACCATTGAGGCCGGCCTGGTCGTCCAAGAGCTGCTTCTGCGCCACCGAGCACGGACCGTGGTCATCGTGTGCCCGCCGAGCCTGTCGCTGAAGTGGCAGGACGAGATGCGGGAGAAGTTCGGTCTGGACTTCGTAATCGTCAACAGCGACCTGATGGCGAAGGTCCGGCGGAGCCACGGGTTGAACGCCAACCCGTTCCGACTGTTCCCGCGCGTGATCGTCAGCATGTCGTGGCTGCCGTCACTGCGGGCCCAGCGTCTGCTGCGTGATGTCCTGGCCGATGTGCGCAAGACCTCCAGCGCCCGACGTTTCGCCTTCGACGTGCTGGTGGTCGACGAGGCTCACCACGTGGCCCCGGCAAGTCCGACGACGGCCCCCGGTCAGCGTGGGTACGCGGTGGACAGTCACCGTACGACGGCGACGAAGGCGCTGGCGGACGTCTGCGAGCACCGGCTGTTCCTCAGTGCGACCCCGCACAACGGCTACTCGGAGTCGTTCACCGCGCTCTTGGAGATGATCGACAGTCGTCGGTTCACTCGCGGTGCGAGCATCGATCAGCGCGCTCTGGGCGAGGTGCGGGTCCGCCGTCTGAAGAGCGACCTCCCGGACAAGGGATTCAAATCTCGCAAGCTGCTGACGATCCCGTTCACACCCTCCGAAGATGAGCAGGAGCAGTTCGACCGGCTGGCACGGATGCTGACGGAGGCCGCCCGAGCGAAAGGCAAGGGCAAGGGCGGCGATATCGTCGCGATGCTGCTCAAGAAGCGCTTCCTGTCCAGCCCGTGGTCGTTCGCCCGGACTATGGAGCTCTACGAAGCGGCTGCGGACGACAACCGACAGCTGGAACTGGACGAGGACGAGTACTACACCGAGGTCGTCGGAAGCGGGCAGTCCGATGAGGAGGAGGGCGAGGCCGAGCATCCCGAGTTCACCGCGCTGCGGCACAGCAAGGGAACGGACCCGCTCACTGACGCGATCACCAGCGAGGCAGCCTCGCTGGTCGCGTGGGGCTCAAGCTACGAGCACAAGCCGGACTCCCGGCTGGAGGCTCTGGTGTCCTTCCTCGACGCGCACTGCCGGACATCGGACGGCCAGCACTGGACGAACGAGCGCGTCGTGGTGTTCACCGAGTACGCCGCGACGCTCGACTGGATCGCCGGCGTGCTCCGGCAGCGCGGCTACAAGGAGGCACTGGAGACGATCCAGGGATCCACCCCGATCGAGGAGCGCGAGCTGATCCGCGCCCGGTTCACCGAGAGCCCGGACAAGCATCCGGTGCGGGTGCTGCTCGCCACGGACTCCGCCGGCGAGGGCATCGACCTCCAAGCTCACTGCCACCGGCTGGTGAACTTCGACATCCCGTTCAACCCGTCCCGCCTGGAACAGCGAATCGGCCGGATCGACCGGTACGGGCAGACCAAGAACCCGGAGATCTACCACTTCAAGCCCGTGGCCTCCTCCTCCACGTACGCGGCGGACATGGAGTTCATGGGGATCATCGCCAGGAAGGTCGGCACGGCGACTCAGGACCTGGGAAAGGTCAACCAGGTCATCGACGCCGAGGTCCAGGAGCACTTCAGCCCAACCGGGAGCCTGCGCAAGCTGCGTCCGGCGGCGCCGGACGACGGCGATGAGGCCATGAACGAGGCTCTGGCCGGCGGTATCGAGCTGAACCGGCAGCTCACCGAGCTGACCGCGACTTACGAACAGCGCAAGGAGGTCATGCACCTCACACCGGGCAACGCACGCCGCGTCGTGGACACCGCACTGACCCTGGACTCCCAGCCGCCCTTGGTGGAGACCGGCGACGCGGACACCGACGCCCAGGTATTCGAGCTACCGAACCTCGGCCGCACCTGGCAGCCGGCCCTGCGCGGCCTCGACACCCGTCTCCAGCCGGGCGTCCTGCGCTCCATCACCTTCGACGACAAGGCCGCGGCGAATCGCACGGACCTTGTGCACATCCACCTGGGCCACGCCCTCATGCAACGCGCCACACGCACCCTTCGCGGCGCGTTGTTCAGTGTGGACGCGCCCGTCAACCGGGTTACCGCCGTCGTCACACCGGGCCTGCCCGAATCCTGCGTCGCCGCAGTCTCCCGACTCGTGCTTGTCGGCCGCGGCGGCCTGCGCCTGCACGAAGAGGTCTTCCTCACCGGAATCCGGCTGCGCGGCCAGGCACTTGCCGAGTCCAAGGTCGAGCAGGTCCTGGACGAGACCCTCGACTCACACGACCTCGTCCTGGCCGACGAGCAGGTCCGCGCTCACCTCGCGGCCCTGTGGAACGCGGACGATGCCCGGCTGCGTACCCGGCTGCTCAACGCGATGAAGCGCAAGAGCGAGAGCAGGCAAGAAAAGGTCACCGAAGCACTCAAGAAGCGCCAGGAAACCGACATCACTCGCGCTCACGAGATCTTCGGGGCCTTTCGGGTCAACCTGAGCGATTCCCGCGACCGGCTTGACCAGGAAATCCGCGAGCAGAAGGAGCAGTTTCTGTTCACCGACGACCAACAGAAACAGCGCCGCCGCGACCTGCAGAACATGATCGACCGCCTTGAAAGCCTGGGCGATGAGGAAGCGCGCGAGATCGCCGCGATCCGGGAGCGCTACAGCGACATCCGGCCCTACGTATCGGCCGCCGCGGTCGTGTTCGCCCTCACCCCCGAAGACGCGAAGAACGGAGCGGTTCAGGCATGAGCAGGAAGCACGCCCCGACCATCGCCGACCTCCACCGCGCCTGGCTCGCCCTGGTCGACACCGACGGCCCCTTCCTCGCCGTCCCCGCACTCGAACGAGCCTGGCCCCAGGGCATCCCTCAGCCCGATGCCCGCGCGCTCGCCTTCATCAAGGACGCCAAACCCGCCTTCGAGAAGGCATGGGAGCACTGGGACACCCACCCGGAGGACGACGCCGCCCTCGACCTCTACCGAGAGGCCCGCGACACCTGGGTGGACGGTGTCCTGCGCCAGGGCCTGCGCTGGGGCACCGCCTACACCGTCCCCGCCCCGACCACCGCTGAGGTCCGCTCACCCGATCACGCCGTCACCGTCCGCGCCAACGGAGCCCTCCTCCACGGTGAGAACATCGGCGCGCTCGTCCTGCTCACTGACCCCGTCGACTCCCTGCGCGACCCGCTCACCGATGGCTGGTCCGCCAGCCCCATCGACCGCATGGAGGAACTCCTGCGGACCTCTGGTGCCACCATCGGCGTGGTCACTGACGGCCGCTGGTGGGCGATCGTCAGCGCCCGTCCGCAGACGATGGTCGCCTCCGGCATCGTGGACTCCCAGACCTGGATCGAGGAGCCCCAGGCCCGCAACGCCTTCGTCGAACTCCTCCAGCGCAAGCGCCTCGTCGGAGGCAGGGCCCAGGACCGGCTCACCGAGCTGTTCGCCGAGTCGGTCACCGCCGCCGAGAAGATCACCGAAGCGCTCGGCACCCAGGTTCGCCGTGCCGTCGAACTCATCGTCCAGGCCCTGTCCGAAGGCGGCCTCAAGGCGGTACGCCGACGAGAGCCCGACCCATTGCCGGCAGAGCGCGGGCAGGTCTACGAAGCCGCCGTCACCGTCATGATGCGCGTCGTCTTCCTCCTCTTCGCCGAAGAACGTGGCCTGCTCCCCGAGAACCAGTTGTTCGCCATGGGCTACGGCGTCAGCGACGAACTCGGCAAGCTCGACGCCCGGCAGAAGGAGGAAGGTGACCAAGCCATCGACGCCACGTCGCTCACCTGGCACCGCCTCCTGGCCACCTCCCAGGCTCTCTACCGAGGCGCGACATTCGAAGACCTCCGCCTGCCCGAGTACGGCGGCTCACTCTTCGACCCCGCTCGCTTCCCCTTCCTCACCGCCCGCAACTCCCAGGGCTCCCTCGCGATCACGGTCAGCGACCGCGTCATGCTCGAAGTCCTGCGTGCCATCCAGATCGCCCAGCTACCCGGCGGAGCTCGCCAGATCTCCTTCCGCGACATCGACGTCGAGCAGATCGGCTACATCTACGAGGGCCTCCTCGGCTATTCCTGCGTCGGTGCGGACGAGACCGTCGTAAGTCTCATCGGCAGCCCCGGTTCCGAACCGGAAATCCCTCTCGCCACCCTCGAAAACCTCGCCGAAACCAAGCGCACCGACGCAGCCCTGGTCGACGCGATCCTCGCCTGGATCAAGCAGAACCAGCCGGCCGCCAAGCCTCCCACCAAGGCAGCCCTGACCAAGGCCCTCCAGACGAGAGACACGCTCGACGACGCCGACAACGCCCTGCGTGACCTCACCGACGACGCCGACCTTCGCGAGCGACTGCGCCCCTTCATCGGGATCATCCGCCGCGACCTGCGCAAGCGTCCCCTCGTGGTAGAACCCGGTGGCGTCCTTCTAGTGGAAACGCCCTCGCGGGCCTCGGCCGGCGCTCATTACACGCCCCGGTCGCTCGCCGAGGACGTGGTACGCCACGCCCTCGAACCCCTCGTCTACTCACCCGGCCCCCACCAGACCGCGGACCGGGACGCCTGGCAGCCCCTTTCCTCCGACGACATCCTCGACCTCAAGATCGCCGACATCGCATGTGGCTCCGGTGCGTTCCTAGTCGCCGCAGCACGCTTCCTCGCCGACCGTCTGGTGGAGGCATGGCAACGCGA
The DNA here is from genome assembly GCF_053597115.1 of Streptomyces sp. NPDC001515. NCBI lineage: Bacteria > Bacillati > Actinomycetota > Actinomycetes > Kitasatosporales > Streptomycetaceae > Streptomyces > Streptomyces sp. NPDC001515. The sequence goes on along the minus strand of NZ_JBSFHN010000010.1, from coordinate 59,373 downwards.
AGGCGTGGCCTATGGGCGCACGCCGCACGAGCTCAACGTTCACGCCATAAGGATGGTGGTAGCCACCTGCCTGTACGGCGCGGACATCAACGGCATGGCCGTTGAGATGTGCAAGCTGTCCCTGTGGCTGGTCTCCCTCGACCCGAAGCTGCCGTTCTCTTTCGTGGACGACAAGGTCCTCCATGGCAACACGCTGCTCGGGCTGACCGACGCACGCCAGCTACGCGAGCTCCACATCAGTCCGGACGCGGCCAATAGCCAGACCAGCATCCTGGACCTTGATATCGACAGCACGCTGCGCAAAGCAGCCCGTCTGCGCCGCCAGCTCGCTACCGAGGTCGACGATAACGATCCGCAACGCTCCGCCGCGACTAAGCGTCGCCAATGGCGCACCTATCAAGAGCTCGTGGCACAGCTCTCGGATGTTGCCGACGGAGTGACAGCCGCCGGGCTGCGGCTTGGCGGAAAACCGGGCAAGAAGCTGCGTGAGGCATATGAGAACCTGCGTATCGCCGTCGATCTTGCATATCCTGGCGAGGGAGAGACTCCGGACCGGGCAATGCTTGACGCCATCCTGGAAGCCGGGCTCACTCCAACGGTCCTGACGGACTACGTGCGATGGAAGCCGCTCCATTGGATTCTCGCGGTTCCTGACGTTATGGAACGTGGCGGCTTCGATGCCATTATCGGAAATCCGCCTTTTGTTGCCGGTTCTGACATTACCGGCGCAATGGGCACGAACTTTCGTGACTGGATCGTTGAAGTGTGTGCATCTGGCCAACGAGGAAATGCAGATCTTGTCGCCTACTTCTTCCTTCGAGCCGGGAAGCTTCTGGCCGTGGAGGGTAAGCTCGGGCTCATTGCGACCAATAGTATCGCTCAAGGGAAGAGTCGTGAAGTGAGTCTCGATCGGATGGTTGCGGAGGGCTTTACGATCACACGGTCGATTCAAAGCCGGAAATGGCCGGCGGCTAGTGCCGATCTTGAATATGCGGCTGTGTGGGGAACGTACGGTAATGTGGAGGAGGGCGTTCCCAGGGTCGCCGACGATGTTGCCGTCCGGAAGATTTCTACGCTATTGGAGCCCGTGGGGCGAGTGGACGGTAACCCTTTTAGGCTCGCCGAGAATGTGGGCATTACTTTCGAAGGGTGCAAGCCGACCGGTGCCGGTTTCGTGGTGGATCCTGTCGAGGCGGCGGAGTGGCTAGAGAGCGATCCCAGGAACTCGGAGGTAGTACTTCCCTATGTGGGTGGTGAAGATCTAAACTCGCGTCCAGATAGCTCCGCCTCTCGATTCATTATCGACTTCAGTGTTTATCCGGAGGATGCGGCTAAGGAGTTTCGGATTCCGTATGAGAGAGTCCGTGACCAAGTCCGGCCGCAACGGCTTAAGAATAATCGCAAAGTGTATCGCGACTACTGGTGGCAATTCGCTGAGAAGCGGCCTGGACTTCGCAAGGCAATCTCTGGGCTGAGTGAGGTCCTTGTTATGCCGAGGCACTCCGTCACGGCAATGCCGAGCCGCGTACGTAATGATCGCGTCTTTGGTGATGCGTTGGTGGTCTTTGCGACTGAGTCGTTTGCAGATCAGGCTGTTCTTTCGTCTGCAGCACATCAGATGTGGGCTATGAAATATGGATCGGGCTTGCGTAAAGACCCCCGTTACACCCCATCGGGCGTCTTCGAGACCTTTCCTCGTCCTAAGTCGATCGCGAGGCTGGCCGAGATCGGCCAAGTGCTCCACGCTGAGCGCCTTGAGATCATGCTGCGCCGCAATCTTGGTCTCACAAAGCTTTACAACTTGATCAACGACCCTCAGATTGGCGATGCTGCAGATCGTGATATTGCGCGGATTCGCCAGATCCATGTAGAGCTGGACCATGCAGTCATGGCCGCCTATGGCTGGGACGTGTCGCTCGATCACGGCTTCCACACCTACCGACAGGTGCAGCGCTGGACGGTGAGCCCTACGGCCCGTGTGGAGATCCTGGATTTGCTGCTGGAAGAGAATCACCGTCGCGCCGGCGCCCAAGGGGATGTTGTACTACCGGACGGCGATAGCGTCGAGGAAGAAGGCAACGAGTGACCAGTGGGTCCGCACCCCAGCCGCATCCGCAGCGTCCCTCTGTCCGCTCGGACCAGGGGTACAGTCTCGCCCTTGACCCGGACGAACGTTCGTGGACGGTGCGTGAGAATCTCGTCGACATCCTGGAGCGTGAACTCCTTGGTCCGGCAGGCGGTCCCGAGGAGATCCTCGATGGTGCTCCGGACTCCGCGTATCTGGTTGGCCGTATCGCCCCGGTCCGGCTGACCGCCGGCCAGGATGACCCCACCCAAGCAGATTCTGCGGAGGCCGCGACCGACGTCGGTGACGCCGTGGACGCGGCCGAGAGCCGGGGCGTGCCCCTGACCGCGGTGGACGAGAGCAGTGCCGGCTCGGAAGAGGACGACGTCGAGGACCAGCCGCAAAAGCGCGGGCTGATGATCCCGGCCTCGATGGGGTTGCGTTGTCAGATCCCCGACGACCTGGACGCGTTCACCGTGGTGACCGAGTTCGGCACGTACGAGCCGGTGAAGGAGAAACAGGGCGAGGGCGGGGAGCCGACCTCGCGCCTTCGCCGGTACCAGCGCACTCCGCATAGGTTCGAGACCACGGTCAAGGTCAGCGAGCTCATGCCGTCCCGTACGACGACGTTCGTGCTGAAGGACAAGGTCGTGCTGCGGGCGGACCGCCACGACGACGCCGAGCGTGGCTGCCGCCTCATCGAGATCGCGCTGTGCAACGATCAGGAGACGCCCCGCAAGATTCCCGTGGAGGCGTGGCTCTACCAGACTCGGCTCTGCGTCGAGACCGCTGAGGGCACGGCCGTGTTCCTGCCGGTCAACGATGTTCTGGAGGACACGCGCTACGAGCCGGACGACGAGGTGCGTCGTCTGCAGTTGCAGTACCGCAACCGGCTGGAGTTCGCCGTCGGGCGGACCTGCTCGGTGGACTGGGAGGCGGACAAGGACGCGCGCCGCGCCAGCAGGGTGTGGACGACGTGGCTGCCGACCAGCGAGACACCACAGATCGCCGCCGAGGAGATCGAGGCGGCGATGCTGGACATGCGTCAGCTGGAGGAGGCCACCCCGGAACAGCTGCGCGCGGGGCTGGAGCCGATCGTGTCCGCTTATGCGGCCTGGCTCGACGCCGAGGAACAGCGGGCCGAGGCGCTGCCGGAGCATCTTCGCCCCGAGGGCCGGGAAGCAGTCGGCGACGCACGCAAGGTACAGAGTCAGCTCGATGAGGGACTGAAGTTCCTGCTGGATGATGCCGAGGCGCTGCGGTGCTTCAGATTCATGAACCGAGTGATGGCCGACCAGCGTGTCCAGTCCCAGGTGGCGCAGCGGCGTGCGAACCAGAACGAGGACGACCGCGAAAGCATCGAGCAGGCGCGCGAAGCCATCCTGGAGGAAGGGCGGCAGGGGGAGCGGGGCAACCGCGCGCACTCGTGGCGTACCTTCCAGCTCGCCTTCGTCTTGATGCAGTTGCCGTTGCTGTCGGATCCTGCAGCCGAGAAGCGGTCCGGTGATCTTGCTAAAGCCCAGCTGCTGTTCTTTCCGACCGGCGGCGGCAAGACGGAGGCGTACTTGGGGCTGGCCGCCTACACCTTCGCTATCCGGCGCCGTCAGGGCGTCATCGACGCGTTCGACGGTCCGCTGGACGGCCGGTCGGGCGTGGCGGTGCTGATGCGCTACACGTTGCGGCTGCTGACCGCCCAGCAATTCCAGCGGGCCACGGCTCTGGTGTGTGCTGCGGAGCGGGCCCGGTTGAAGGACCCGGCGACGTGGGGCCAGGAGCCGTTCCGCATCGGGCTGTGGGTCGGTACCGATGTGAGCCCGAAGTGGTACGACGAGGCCGAAGGCCAGCTGGAGAAGGCCAACCAGGGCCGCGGCTACCGGCTGACCGTGCTACAGATCCAGCGCTGCCCCTGGTGCGGTACCCGCATCGAGGCGCGGGACGTGCGGGCGGACAAGGCGCATCGCCGCGTGTACGTCTACTGCGGCGACGAGATGGCCGAGTGCCCCTTCGCCGATGGCGGCGAGGTCGATGAAGGACTTCCGGTCCTGACCGTCGATGAAGAGATCTACCGGCTCGCCCCCGCCTTCGTGATCGCCACGGTGGATAAGTTCGCCCGGCTCGCACGCGAGGGCGAGGCAGCATCGCTGTTCGGGCACGTCTCGCGGCGCTGTGAACGGCACGGCTTCGTCCACCCCGACTATTCGCACTGCGCGATCAAGGACGGCAGCAAGCACCCGAAGAAGGACGGCCTGGAGGCCGCCGCGGTGCACCCTGCGACCCGGCTGCGACCGCCGGACCTGATCATCCAGGACGAGCTGCACCTGATCACCGGTTCTCTCGGCACCACGGTCGGACTGTTCGAGGTCGCCGTCGACGTGATGACGAGCTGGCGCACCCACGACGGACAGCCCGTGCGCCCCCTGGTGGTGGCCTCCACGGCCACCGCCCGCAATGCGGCCGACCAGGTGCGGGCTCTGTACGGGCGGTACGTGACCATCTTCCCGCCGCAGGTGCTGGACGCCGGCAACACCTTCTTCTCCAAGGAGATCGAGATCTCCGAGAAGGCTCCGGGACGCCGGTACGTCGGGATCAGCACCACGGGGGTGCGTCTGACCACGGCGGAGATCCGCGTGGCCGAGGTGCTCATGGCCGGCGGGCAGCTGCTTCTTGACCGTTCGGGCAAGGCGGCCGATCCGTATATGACGCTGGTCGGTTACTTCAGCGCGACGCGTGAGCTGGCCGGTATGGCCCGGTACATGGGGGATGACATTCAGACGGCGTTGGCCAAGCGTCGTCCTTGGTCCAGGCTGCCGAGCCGGACTGGCACCAACTTCGGGGCACTTCATGTGGCCGAGCTGACCTCGCGTGTGGCCAGCGCGGACATCACCTCCACTCTGGACCAGATGTCGGTCGCATTCGACCCCGGTTTCGACTCCACCGCGGGCAAGCGGAACCTGCGTACCCTGCGGGAGGCGAAGACGCGCGTGCCCGAGCGGGAAGTGAACCCGTACGACGTGGTGCTGGCCACGTCGATGCTCCAAGTCGGTGTAGACGTGACCCGGCTCGGGCTGATGTTGGTGGTCGGTCAGCCGAAGAACACCGCCGAATACATCCAGGCGTCCTCGCGCGTCGGCCGTGACGCCGACCGCCCTGGCCTGGTCGTGTCGTTGGGTAACTGGGCACGACCGCGCGACCTGGCCCACTTCGAGCAGTTCCGGCATTACCACGAGACGTTCTACGCACAGGTCGAGGCGTTGTCGGTGACGCCGTTCTCGGTCACTTCGCTGGAGCGTGGTCTGGACGGCGTCCTGGTCAGCGCGGCCCGGGTCCTGCAAGCCGTACGCGCCCAGGGCCTGTCCCCGGAAGACGGCGCCGACCGCATCGAGACCGAACGGCACTTCGCCACCGAACTCATCGAGGCGCTCGTGCGCCGCATCGAGCTGACCGGCAACGAGGACGCCGCCGAGCGGGCCCGGCACCGGCTGGAGAACCGACTCGACCAGTGGGGCAAGCGCCGCAAGCACCTGGTGGAACTGCGCAAGTCACTGGTCTACGAAAGGGTCACCGACGACAGTCGGCACGACGCCCTGATGATGAGCGCCGAGGACGCCAAGTCCGGTATCGACACTCGGGACGCGCCACCATTCATCGTGGCCAACTCGATGCGTGAGGTGCAGCCGGAAATCAACCTCCTGGTCAGCCCGATCAAGGAACGACTGGTGTACATCGAACCCATGACTGCGCCCCAGTGGGTGATGCCGGAGGAGAACTCGTGAGCGACCAGGAGCGCTTCGTCTACGACGCAGCCAGGGCCGTCGACCCGCTCGGTGACCTGGAAGAGGAGGCCGAGAAGCAGGCGAAGCACAACCGCGCCAAGGTCGGCTCGGCCCGCCCCTCCTCCCTGCTCTACACCTACGGCCCCGGCTCGATCATGGACCTGCCGCAGTTCACGATCATGCCCACTGGCCTGGACGACTGGGAGCGCATCTGGCGCCGCCGTGGTACACCTCCGTCCATCCACGCACCGCGGCTGAAGCAGGTGGTGCGGTTCATGCTCGGTTCCAACGATGTCGAACTGCGCCCTCACCCGTGGCAGCCGAAGAAACACAGCCGCTCCATGGAAGGCAACGACCTGGGGGTGCCGGCCCGCGTGTTCCCGCAGTGGCTGCGATGCACCGGCTGCGACCTGCTCGGCAAGCTCTCTCAGTTCGACTACAAGAACACCCACCCCTACCGCACCGATCTGGCCATCTTTGAGCACACCAAGTGTCCCGGGCGGGCCGGGAATCGCAGCCGCAAGGCGATGCGCCGCCCGGCGGTGCCCGCCCGGTACCTGCTGGCGTGCGTCGACGGGCACCTGGACGAATTCCCCTACGACCTCTGGGTGCACCACGGCCAGCCGTGCTCCAACGCCGAACTCCCCGTACTGAAGATGGTCGACCGCACCGCCGGCAAGGGTGCATCTGCGGTGATCCGCTGCGAATCGTGCCAGGTACAGCGACCGATGAACGAGGCGCAGGGCGAGGCCGGCAAGGCCAAGCTTCCGGACTGCCGGGGCCGCCATCCGCACCTGGACGCCTTCGACCACCGCGGCTGTGGCCAAAAGACCCGTCTGATGCTGGTCGGTGCCTCCAACCTGTGGTTCCCCGCCACCCAGTCGATCATCGTCATGCCCGACTCCCCGCAGGAGAAGGCACACGACCTCGCCGACCGGATCCGCACCACACTGGGCGACAAGCTCGACAAATACCGCGCCCACCTCGACATCCTCCGGGACCTGCTGGAGACCTCGCAGGTGGACGTCTCCGATCTGACCGACTCTCAACTGGCCGCGGCTGTTGAGACTGCCTGTGCTCCACAGGACACCCCGGAGGAACAGGCAGAGAAACGACAGAACTGGGATCCGGTCGACTTGCTGGTCCCCGAATGGCAGCATCTGCTGCTGCCCATGCTCGGCAAGCGCAACGAAGATCCCAAGAGTGGACTCACCCTGGCCACCCGCGAGCGCGGCCCTCTGCTCCGACCAGAGATCACCCGTGTCCTGGCCGTCGAAAAGCTTCGCAAGGTCAACGCCCTGGTCGGCTTCACCAGGATCGACGACATGGACCGTGTCGGCGACCTCTCGCGCCGTCTGGCGCCGCTGACCCGGACGGCCCGGCCGACATGGACCGGGGCGACCGAAGACCGCGGCGAGGGCATCTTCCTCCAGCTCGACGAAACCTCCGTCGCCGGCTGGGAAAAGCGCATCCTGGACACCGACGTGTGGCAGGCCCACCGAGAAGCGCACCAGCGGAACTTCGAGCGGCGCTTCTCCGAGACAGCCGGCCAAGTCGACCCCGACAGCCGCCTCAAGCCCCCGCGATACTGGCTCCTGCACACCTTTGCCCACGTCCTGATCCGTGAACTCGCCCTCACCTGCGGCTACTCGGCCGCCAGCCTGAGCGAACGCCTCTATGCCTGGCCCGAAGCCGAGAACCGGGAGCCTGCAGCCGGACTCCTGATCTGCACCACTGCCTCGGACAGCGACGGGACCCTCGGCGGACTCGTCCAGCTCAGCGAGCCCACCCGGTTCCAAAGCGTCGTCACGGGCGCTCTGCGCAAGGCACGACGTTGTTCCTCCGACCCGGTCTGCTCCATGCGCACCCCGCAGACCCCAGAGGACTTCCTCCACGGCGCCGCCTGCCACTGCTGCGTCATGGCTTCGGAAACCTCCTGCGAGCGTGCCAACCGGTTCCTCGACCGCCGCTTCCTGCTCGACCTGCCCGGCAGCAGCTTGGGCTATTTCTCATCCGATGAGTGACGCCCCGGCCGGCCTGCGCCTGGGCCAACTCCTCACCCGCAGTGAGGCCAAGGGTGTCGCCGACCGGCTTGCCGACGGCGACACCCTCACCTCCGCGCTCAAGGCCGTCGCCTTCGGCCACCGAGCAGAGGCCAGGAACCTACTGGAGAACGTAGCCGCAGGACCCGGGGCAGCAGCCCACCACATTGCCCTCCTGCGCGCGATCGAGGGCGCACGGATGCTGCCCGCCACGGTCACTCCGCTGTGGACCATGCCCGGCCATCTGGCCCAGAGCGGACCGCTCACGACATCCGTGCCCTACCTCGTCGACAACGCGCGTCACACGGTGACCTGCTCAACCTTCAATTTCCAGCGCTCCTCCGGCCTGTGGACGGCCCTGCACAAGGCCGCACAGCGCCCCGAAGTCGCCGTACGCGTCTACCTGGACGCCAAAGCCGCAGACGACAGCGTGGTGTTTCGGGCACCCACTACCAACGAGGTCGCCGCGCATCTGAGACCCGCTGCGGTATGGCGGACCAAGACCTTCGACGGCACCTACGTCCGAAATCACGCCAAGTTCCTCGCCATCGACCACCATCTTCTCCTCGTGACCAGCGCCAACTTCTCGTGGAGCGCGGAGAACAACAACGTCGAGTTCGGTGTCCTTATCGACAACCCGACCCTTACCGAGACCGTCGAACGCGAAATGAGCGAAGCCGAAGGCACCCTGTATGAGCAGGTCAAGGTCAGATAGCACTAGACCGTCGCACTCTTGAGGTGAGCCGTGGCCAGCGTCCGCGCGGACCTGGGACGTCGCGCACGCCGCGCCTTGTGAACTGCACAGACGGCGGACTACTGTCCACGGGTGTCCAGCATCTCCGATCGCGTGAGAAGCCTGATCGACCAGTCGGGCCTTAGCCTTCGCGACTTCGCCGACCAGGCCGACCTCGACGCCGAGCAACTCACCGAGTGCCTCAGCGGCACGAACCCCTTCTCATCCGTCGACCTCGCGGTCATTGCCGATGAATTCCACGTCTCGATGGACTGGCTGCTCACCGGGGTCGAGCAGCCACTGGCCGTAGCAGCGAGAACGACCACCGGAAAGGCAGCCGAAGCACTGGCAGTCGCCCGGGATTACGTTGCCCGGCGCGCCGACCTGGACAAGCTGGGCTATCCCCAGCCCTGGCGGCCCGTCTCCCCGACAGCGCGCTCCGGCAATGGCTACGCAGCTCAGGGAGAGGCGCTGGCGAGAGCAGCTCTGAAGGCGGTGCAGCGCCACGGACGGTCCGTACCCCAGGACAGCCTGCCAGAAATGATCGAGGCGGTCTTCGGTGCTGATGTGGCCGTCGAGTCGCTGGGCGACGGCTTTGACGGCCTCGCCGCGATGGGCCAGGGTGCCAAGCTCATCGTCCTGAGCACGACGTCAAACCCGGCGCGTCAGCGCTTCACCCTCGCCCACGAGCTCGGGCACCTCCTCGCCGACGACGACCAGGACGTCCACCTCGATCGCGACATTTTCGACCAGGCCCAGAAGAAGGATCCGAGCGAGCAGCGAGCCAACGCGTTTGCCTCCGTCTTCCTGCTGCCCGAGCAAAGCCTGCGCGATGCGGTCAGCGCAGCGAAGCTGACGCGGGAAACCTTTAGCGCGCTGTGCTGCGACTTCATGGTCAGCCCCGAGACCATGGCCTACAGACTGCTCAAATTGCGCGTGATCGACGCTGGCGCTTGCGACTACTACAAGCGCATGACCGTCCGCGAGGCCGCAGTCGTCGCCAGCCGCGCAGATGAACTCGACCGGCGAATCGCGACCTCAGAGAAGAAGAGGCTCCCTGGACTTCTGGCACGCGACACGCGCGCCGCCTATGAGGTCGGCAGGGCAACCCTGCGCCCGTACGCATCGCTGCTCGGCGTTGACGTCGACAAGCTCAGGGAGCAACTCGCGGCCGAACAGGACGACGGCGGTGCCGCATGAGCGACATTCTGTTCCCGGACAACACCGTCCTGTGCAACTTCGCCGTCATCGAGCGCCTCGACCTGCTTCGTGCGGTCTTGGACGGCCGCGGCAAGTGGACCGCGGCGGTGGCACGGGAGGCCCGCAAATCGGCCGAGAAGCTGCCTGCCCTTCACGAACTGAGGCAGCAAGGCTGGCTCGGCGAAGCCATCCGAGTAACCGCTTCGAACGACCGCGAGAGCGTCGGGCATCTCCGCACAGCCGTGTTCGGCGGCCAAGCCGACCGGAACCTTCAGCACCTCGGAGAGGCTGAGACTTGCCACATCATCCAGCACTGGCCCCAGTTCGCTGGCGCGTGGTGGATATCAGACGATAGGTCTGCCCTTGAGTATGCGATCAGGCAGGGCATCATGACGGCGGAGACGCTCGGCATCATGCAGCTGGCCGTGAAAGCGGGATTAGTCACGGCGGAGGACGGCTACGCCCTGATGCAGAAAATGCACCAGCTGGAACGCTATCCGCGGCTTCCTGGCTCTATTGCCGACCTCGCAGTCCTCCCATGGTCCCTTGTAGAGCTCCTGCCTGGACAGAGCGACGACGAAGCCACCGCACACGCCACGTAGCAACTCGTGACGTGGCGGTCATGCCGTCGGGCCTGAAGGCGCCCACGATCTCCCGACGAGCTCAAGGGCACCAGGTGGCGTCGCCGGACAACTGGTTACGGTTGGTGGCCTCCTGCGCAACACGTCGGCCTGACAGCAGGACCTCGTGGGTCCTCTGTCGCAGTTTGGGCGGCAGCCATGCCGTAAGCGTGTGAGCGCGCTCAGCGGAAACCATCTGACCCGGGGTGGAGGCGTGACTCAGGAGGAGGTCGTACAACGCGGAGGCGGGTTCGACTGGGGGCAGCCCGCACTGAGTGGCCGTTACTGAGGCGCGGGCGGGAATGGACAACCCCTCGGCGTCGAGGTCGCCGTAGTAGACGATCCGTTGGATTCCATGGATCTCTTTGACCGTTTCGACGGAGGCTTCGAAGGCTCTTCCGGAGCCGAAAGCCACGCCTCTGGTGCACCCGGGATTCGAGGTGAGCAGGTCTCGGAGTGTGGCGTAGGTGTCGCTGTTCTCGGCGACCAGGAGAGTGTCTCCGTCACCGAGCAATCGGTAGGCGAGGGGCGGTGGTTCGCGAAAGGTGCCGAGCTGTTCCAGGGTAAGGCGGCCGGGGGCGAACAGCGCACCGGAGAGGAGACCATCGAGACGCTTTTCGTCCCGGAAGATCTCGTAGGAGCGTTCGCGCAGGGGGATCGGTACGCGAACTTCGGGGCGATTGCTGGTGTCGCGGAACCATCGGTTGATGAGGGCCAGGTCCTCGTGATGGGCGGAGGTGAGGTATGCGGTGTGGGCCCAGTCGAGTTCTGGGCGGTAGGAGCGCCGTGTGCTGACAGCAGGAGGCTTGCGCGGGGTGACTGCGGGCAACCGGATCTGTTCGGGCAGGGCGGGACGGCCTGCGTCCCATTTGTGTCTCTGGCCGTGGGGGAGTCGCAGGGTGCCGGCGTCGGAGAGTTCTTCGAGCAGGGTGGCCAGTGCGGTGCGGGAGTCCTCACCGCGGGCGGTGCCGGGTAGGGCCGCGGTGAAGGCTTCCATCACGGTGGCGCGCGGCACGGTGGCCCTCTCGGCGCGAGCGTGCAGTGCGGCACTGAGGCGGACGGCGCCTGGTGAGAGGCGAGGAAGCTGCTCGGGGGTGGGCGCGGTCATCGGTTCGTATCCCCCTTGGTGTACAGGCGTGCGGAGCTGAGGTAGCCGTTCGCTTCGGGCTCGTGGGTTTCCGGGGCGGTCCGAGGCGTGGGGATGAGGGCGTTGCGGACGTGGTCGTCGAGGCGGATGCGGGAGAGGCCGGTGCGGGCTTCGGCGTCGTTGCGCAGCTGGATGGTGGCGGGGAATCGGGCTGTTACGGCTTCGTCGCTCAGGCCGGTGGTGTAGATGAGCTGGATGCCGAGGGCTGCCGCCATCTGCGTCTGGATGTCGACGAGGTAGGGGGCATTGGCGCGGCCGATGGGGTTGTCGAGGAGGAGCAGTCCGCCGTGGCGGGTGCGGCTGCGGGGGCCGGGGGAGGTGCGCAATGCGGCGAGAGCGCAGTAGAGCAGGATGGCGCCGGTCAGTTCCTGGCCACCGGAGAAGATCTTGCCCATCTTTTCGACTGGCACGCGTTCGATCCGTTGGGTGGCGTTGGGTTTCATGACCTCGGCGGTGAAGCGGGGAACGGCTGCGTGCAGGCAGCGCATGACCACCTCGGTGCCTTTGAGTTTGCGGGTGCGCGGGTTGGCGGCGAGGTTGTCGATGGTTTCGCGCATGTGGGCGGTGAGCACGGAGGGCTCGGGCTTCCTGTAGCGGATGGTGAGGAAGCGCTGCCCTGCCCAGGGCGTGGGACCGTCGGGGAAGAGGGAGAACCGGCTTGCCTGGTCCACTTGTTGGAGAAGTTCGGTGACGAAGCCGCTCAGCTGAGACACGAGGGCCTCACGCGCCTTGCTCATGCCTTCGAGCTGGGTCGTCAGGGCTGCGGCAGCGCGGTGCAACGCCGTAGTCCACTCTCGGGCGGCGGCGGGGATATGGCGCCGGTCAAGAGCCGAGATCTGGTTACGCAAGGGGATGTCGAGTTGCTCGAAGCGGACGTCGCCGGCCTGGTCCTTGAGCAAGGACACGCTGTCTTCGACGCGGCGCTCGGTGCTGGTGAGCGTGCGCCGGGCGTCTTCGTATCGGGCTGTGGCTTGCCGTACGGCGGGTTCGGCCCCATCAGCGGTGCCTTCGTAGGGGTCCGCCACGGGGTGAATGCCGAGCTGCTCGATCGTGGCATCCAAGCGGGCCAGGACACGACCGAAGGCGTCGAGTTCGCGAGTGTGCTGGCTCTGCTGCCTACGGGCCGCGTTGTACTCCTCACCGGCACCGCGTTCGGCCTGCTGCGCCTCCGCGTGGGCGTGCTCGGCACGCGCGGTGAGGTCGTAAGCCTCTTCGAGGGAGTGTGGGGTCCACTGCGCGACGTCTTGAGTGCTGATGGCTTGTGCCTCGGAGGCGAGCGTGTGGTGTCGTTCCTTGAGACGGCTCGCCTTGTCCCGAAGGCGCCGTAACTGGTCGTGGAGATCGTCGATCTGTTGGCCCAGATCGCGCTGTACGGCGTCGCGCTGGACGTCATCCGCCGCGGCGGGAGAACGGCTGTACTCCAGGGCGAAGGGCTTGACCCGGTCAGGGACCTGCGCCCACTCGTCCTGGCAGGCGCGCAAGGCATCTTCTGCTTCCTTGGCCCGCTGACGCTGGTCCTCTCCGATGTCTACACTCCGCAGGTCCTCGAGTGCCTGCTCATAGCGGTGCTGGAGGACGGTGAGCGCTTCGCCGGGCGCTCCCTTGGAGTACTGAGCCTGCTCGGCCTCGGGCGTAGCGGTGACCTTCTTCCGCGCCTGGGCATGGCTCTGGGCCTGCTGGACGGCGGCTTCCACCGCCTGGGTCATGCGTGCGATGTTGCCGTGTGCCGTCTCCTCCTTCTCGCCCAGCTCTTCGAGTTCGCGCTGACGCTGCTGAGCTGATTCCTCGAGCGCGGTGATCCGGTCGCGTGCCTGGCTGGCTTTCGCCTCGGCTTCTGCGAGGCGACGCATCGCGTGCGCGGCCTCGGTGGCCTCGCGGTGAGCCGTCTCTTGTTGTGCGTAGACCTCCTCGGCAGCGGTGACGGCGTCGTCATTCCGTTCGGCACTGGCGCGCGCTACCTCAAGGCTGGCCTGGGATGCCTGCGCTGCTGTCCGGAGCTCCTGGAGCTGTTCGAGCCGTGCCCCTACGCTTACGGAGCCGATCTCGTCCAGCCAGTACGTGATCTTGTTGCCCAGGTCGCGGGTGACGCTGATCCGTTCCTCGAGCTCACCCAGTGCCTGCGCGGAGGCTGCCAGGCGTGCCTCGACCTCGGCTCGTTCGAGTGTCGCGGCCTGTTCGTCATGCAGGGCCGGGGTCGGCTCGGGCACCATCCGGCCGCTCGTGTCGGGCACCGGCGTCAACATCCGCTCCCCGGTTCCTACCGCGACGGCCGCCGTGGGCAGGGGACGGGTGCGCTCCAGATGACGCTGCGCCTGATCCAGCGCTGCAGGGCCGCCGCCTACGATGATGCCGCCGACCAGGTCCGGGTGGTCGTTGATGAGGCGCTGGTGATCGTCCGCCGGGACGTTGTCGCGCAGCCACTGCCAGCCGGAGACGGCGTCGATACCCTGGGCGCAGAGGTCGGCACACAGGGAGCGGACCTCCTTGGTGGCGGGCAGGAGGCCGTCGCTGGTATCCAGGGCAACGAGGAGTTCTTCATCTGCGCTGTGCTGGAGCTGTGTTTGCCTGAGCGCACCGTCCAGAGCGGTGATCTTCCGGCCGATCAAGTTGTGCAGGGCAGCGTAGTGGTCGGCGAGCCAGGTCAGGGCATCGCTGTCCTGCAGGTCTTCGAGGCCGAGTTCAAGCAGTTCCGCAGTCACGGGGTGGCGGCGCACGGAGTCGGCGCGGACGCGGACCCGGTCGGTCTCCGCTTCGGCCGCTTCTGCTGCGCGGCGGTCTTCGAGAGCCCGTTCCTGCAGCGCCGGCAGTTGCTGATATGCCTGCGTCCGGCGGCTGCGGGCCTCATCCTGTGCCTTCTTGGCCTCTACACAGAGCTGACCGTGGTGATCAGCTTCGTCGCCCATCCGGGAGGCGGCGTCGGCAGCACTTTCGCCGGGCTGTACCTGTCCCTCTTCCCGTGCGGTGTGCAGCTGCTCTTCGAAGTCCTGCACTTGACGGCGCAACTGGCGCTGCTCTCCCTCAGCCGTACCGGCATCCCTATGGAGCGAGTTGCTTCGCTCGCGCCACTGCTGGATCTTGCTGCGAGACTGGGAGATCTCCTTCTCCAGATTGCCGGCCTCGGCGCGTGCCTGCGTTTCCGCCGCCGCGTAGCCCGCCCGCAGCGCTGCCGCGGCGGTATCACACACCTGCACATAGGGGGCGGCGGTTTCCTCGGCCTCGGAGAGGGACCGCTGCATGCGGCCGTGGCGCTCCTGGGCAGCCGCGTGACGCACAGCGACCGGGACACTGCGCCAGCCAGCAAGGTGGTCTTCCAACCGTTGCGTCGTCGCGGCGACTCGCTTCTGTTCCTCGACTGATTCGCCCAGCTCGATACCGCAGGTAGCCCAACGCACATGCGCCACACGTGCAATGGCGACGTCCAGTTCCTGCTTGGCCGCTTCATGTGCCCGGTATGCGGTATTGACCGTGCCTGTGGTGGCCTGTGCCGCGGCGGCGAGGATCTGATGCCGACGCATCAGCCCTGCGGCCAGGGCGGTGAGGTCGCCCTTGGCCTGGCCAGCCTCGCGCTGCTGGTCGGTGTGCTCCTGGTGCCGCTCGGCCACCCGGGCGCAGATCTCCTCCATGGCCAGCGCGAACTCTCGCTCCTTGACCAGTTTCTCCCGCTGGTCGTGGGCGCCGGCGTACGTCTCGAAGGCACTACCGAGGCTGGCGTACTTGTCGTCGTCGTTGGCCTTCTCCAGAAGCCACTGGACGAACGCTCCCGCACTTGAAGTCGTGAACGCCTCGGCTGCCCCGCTCTCGGTGGCGTTCATCTTGCGCTGGACATCGAAGAGGCCAGGTTCAAGACCCAGACCGGCCTGGTGTTTCTCCCACTTCTCCTGCCCGTCCACGATCTGCAGTTCCAACGCCTCCACCATGGCCTGCAGTTCGCACAGCTCGGTGTAGTAGCGGTCGAACGGCAACCAGTGACCGTCGCGGTGGAAAGGTAGATCGTCCGCGGATAAGGCGGCACCCGGGTGGAAGCTGTAGAAGCGGCGCCTGAGCTTGCCATCGCCCTCGGGCGCGAGGATCTGTGCGGTGACCAAGAGCCTGCCAGTTCGGGCATCAGCCCACTCCAGGACGATGTGGGAGGGCTGAGCCGGAGAAACGACGAAGCTCCGCAGCTCCTCAGGGTCATGGTGACGCAACGGGATCGTGGTGCACGTGATGCCGGTCAGCAGCACACCCTTGCCGCCGCCGTTCTGAAGCATGACCAGACTGGCCGGCGAGGGCCGCTGCGTGACGTGTCCGGGCGTCGGCATCAGGGATGCTGTCTCAACCAGGGGGCCCACGCCAGAGAAGTCCAGGTTCACGTCTTCGTAGCGGGCATCGCGCGGCCCGAAGTTGCGCAGCAGGATGCGGTTCAACTCGTACATGGAGAGGGGTCCTTACATCGCGATGGCGTCAGGTGGCTGGGGCGGAGTCCGGGAGCATGCCGTGGTCCATAGCGTCGGGCTGCTTCGGATCCTTGGATGGGAGCGGCGCATCGTGCTGCGGCAAGGCCGCCACGCCTAGGGCGGCCAGCTCCTGGAGCATCTCCCGGGCTGCCTGGTCACGGATGTGCAGCCTGTACAGGACGTTGGTGGCGTACGTGCCGCCCTCTTCCTCACTGGTCGCGCGGACGAACCCGCGCTGCTCGAGATGGTTGAACGCCTTCTTCACCAGCGCGTAAGTCGCCGACCGCGGAGTCCTGTCCTTGTCCGTACGACCGGTGGGGTTGCGACGCAGGTAGGCCCGCCACAATCCCTCCAGCCCGGGGCTGCCGGCCGGCGGGTCGGTGTCCACGTCGGCGGCTGCAGCGCGGCGCTCAAGGACGGTCGCATAGGCCCTAACGTCTCCGTCGACCTTCTGTACCGAGACCCGGCCGACGTGCTCGTCGTCGTCCAAGTTCTCCGGACGAGGGAAGGCCCGCGATGCGATGGCCAGGTGGGCGAGCAGGTACAGCGGCCGGTTCTCCGCATTCGGTACGAGGTCGGTGACCGAGACGGCAAAGTCCGTCTCGTTCGTGGTCGCCAGGACCAGCCCCGCCTGCGGGTGTACCTCCTGAACCGTGAGGTCGAAGCCCTGCGCGACCTTCCGTACCAGCTGTGCGAATTCCGGTTCCGTATCGAACCGCCGCACGAGGCGGGCGTAGTCTCCAGAGCGCCCTGGGGACTTGCCGCGTGTCATAGCCAGAGCCACCATCCGGGCGGCTGCGGCAACATCGTCGTACTGCGTCATGCACTCGGCTCCAGATCGTCGCTCGTGGTGAGGGGTGCAAACTCTGACGAATGGGGCGGTTGTATGTCCGGGGTCGCATCAACGTTGTCGGAGACCGGTTCACCCGTGGCCGGCAACAACAGGAAGTCGCTGCCACCGAAAACCGTGTCGTCCAACTCAGTCCCGTCATCCACGACAACGACCGCTTCCTCACCGCGCGCCAGCTCGGCGACCGGAACATGCCGAAACCGATGCGCGGTCTCCATAGCCAGCAGATGGTCAGTGTCGTCACCAGGCCCTCTGCCCTCGCCCCACTGGCGGGCGCGCTCGAGCAACCGAGACAGTCGCACGCCCTCCCCGGGGACAGCTGAAAGCAGCCTGTCCACCCATGCATGCTGCGCGTCGTCGAACTTCGGTGGATCGAACGTGTCTTCGCAGTCCTCCGGTGCGCCCACCGCCACCAGCTCAACCTCGGCCTGTTCCGGCATCCGTGTGAGGGCCTCGAAGTAGTCCGGCAGGTACATCACTCGCGGACGTACCGGACCCAGCACCCCGCGTACGAACGCCTCCAGGGGCCGCTCGCTGTCGTCGATACTCAGCTCAAGCGCCGGCTCCAGGAGCTGGCTGCGCAGATGCACCCGTGCATGGATCACGGGAGGTACGAAGATCTGCCGGTCCTGCTGGCGCCGGAACTCCGGAACCACCCTGAGCAGCATGTCGATGAGCATCAAGTGCCGCTGCAGGCAGTCCTCGATCAGCGCATCCAGTGCCTCCAGCCGCTGCCGCTTGTCTTCCTCCTCCGTAACCGCGAGCAGTTGCGCCACCTGCGCCTTCAGCTGAGTCTCCGCCTGAGACCTCTCCTCAACGTGCTCCTGCGCCTCCTTCAGCGGGCCCTCAAGATCCGCCTCCCAGTCGATGGCCCGTACGTTGCGTTTCATCTCCTCCATGCGGTCGAGTAGCTCCTTCGCGTACCGGATGCTCTGCACGTGGGCAGTGCGGGCGGCCTGCCACGCCTCACCGATCCGCGCGCGCTTGAGCAGCGCGGCCAGCTTGGCCTCCGCCGCGATCTGCTCGGACGCGATGTCCACATCGACCGCATGGACGAGCACCGTGATGGCCGCATCAGTAACTGTCAGCGCAGCCTGCCCGGCTTCGTCCGGCACGTCTTTGAGGATCTGAAACGGAAACTCCCTGACGACGAAGCCGTCGCTTGTCACGCTGCCAATCTCGTGCCGAAAGCACCGGTCGTGTCTCTCGGTGTTGATCATCCGCTCCACCAGCCAGCGCGCGACCTCCCGATACTCGGTACCCGCCCGTCCGGGAACCTGGAGCGCCGCAGACTCAGCCACGTGTTCTACGACGGCCTCCTGCCGAACTGCCGTCCGCGCCCCTATCCGCAGCGTCACGAAGTCGATGGCCGCCAAAGCGAGTTCGGCCAGCCGGTACCCCTCCCAGCCCCGCTCCCGCTTCGCCGAACTCTCGTCAAGCGCCAATAGTGGCCGAACCACGGCCAGCGCCCTCATCCGCGACGTGATGCTCTCGTACGCCGCCGATGACTCGCCAAAGAACACAGAGAGCCCCCCAACATCATCCGCTCGACCGGCAATTCACGCTAGGACACGGCACTGACAATGCTTCGAGGTCGAACGCGCAAGCGATTATTTTCGGCTACCCTGCCACTAGCTGCAGGCGCGGGAAATCTACGTCGAACTTCCATTCTGTAATGCTGCCGCTTGTTGCCGTCGCTGGTTTGAACGAGTCATTCGCCATTGGTTCGATGTCTGCGGCGTGTTGAATGGAATATTCGACTCAAGGAGGGCAGTCAGGCGGCGAGGGGGGAAAGGATTTCTCGGTAATGGTTTGCTGCGGAGCGGGTGCAGTAGTCACTCGGTGGAGCTACTTGAGACAGGGCAGGCGCTTAGAAGGCACGTGCTCTATCCGCTGAACTACGGGGGCTGACCTGCGTAAACGCAGCTTCCGGGAGCTGTCCCCCAGGTCGCGGGGGACACATGGGGGAATCGCGGATTCCCGGTGACCGGGGGGCGCGAGCTCCCTGGTCGAGCAGTACGTAGGGTCTCACACTATCTTCACGCCCCCGAAGGCTCTCGCGGAAACAATCCCGCACCCCGTCGGCGTTGGTGATCACCGAGCCGAGGAGGGGAAGGTGTCGGGCCTGAAGCTGTTCCGCACGGACACGACGAACAGCGGCATGACGGAGGTCATGCCGCGTCTTGCTGAGATCGAGGCCGATGTGCAGGCTCTCGTCGAGGCGCACATGGAGACGCTGCTGGGCGTCCGGTTCCTGGCGAGCGAGTACAGCACGGGGCCCGCCCACGGGGGCCGGATCGACTCGCTCGGGCTGGACGAGAACGGATCGCCGGTCATCATCGAGTACAAGCGCGGCACGGACGCCGGCGTCATCAACCAGGGCCTGTTCTACCTGGCCTGGCTGATGGACCACCGGGCGGAGTTCGAGCACCTGGTCCGCGACCGGCTCGGGGTGACGGCCGCGTCCCAGGTCCTGTGGAGCGGACCACGCCTGATCTGCATCGCCGGCGACTTCACCCGCTACGACGTGCATGCCGTGCGCGAGCACCGGAGGTCGATCGACCTGGTTCGCTACCGACTCTTCGGCAGGGACCTGCTCGGGCTTGAGGCCGTGGCCTCCGTGAGCGGCGGCGTGCAGGTGGCCCGCCGGGCACGGCGCCAGGCGGTTGCCCAGTCGGCGGCTGATGTCCAGGGCGCGGCGATGCGCGAGTTGGCGGGTGCGGTCGACGAGGTCCTGCTTGGGCTCGGGGATGGTGTGAACCGGGTGGAGCGCAAGACCTACCGGGCGTATCAGCGGCTGCGCAACTTTGCCTGCCTGTGCCCGCCGCAGCGAAGCAAGCTGCTGGTCTATCTGAAGGTCGATCCGAAGAACGTCGATCTTGTTCCGGGCTTCACTCGGGACGTGTCCGGTCTCGGTCACCACGGCACGGGTGATCTGGAGGTCCAGCTCCGTACGCTGAGGGACGTGGAGCGGGCGCAGGACTTGTTCCGGGCGAGCTACGCGGCGGCGTGATCGCCCGGCGCTCCCGGCCTCGTGACGGGCTGCGCTACGTGTTGTGTCTGCGGTCGTGGGAGGAGCCTCTCGACGTGCGGGCAGGGCGTGGCGGTGGAATATCTATGGTGCGCGGGATCGCCGGTTTGGCCAACCGGCGATCCCGCGCTCGGTTGCCCCGCTCGTGCGGGGCCGATGATCAGCGTGAACGGCTGGCGGGTCGGCCGGCCGTGACCGCCGGAGCCGCCGGTGCACTGGCTGCGAGGCGGGTCCTGTGCTCGCGGCCCGGCTGGGGCTGACGCGTGCCGGTCTCGTGGGCGAGAGATTCGGAGAGGTCGGCCAGTAGCGAACTCGGGGTGTGCGGGGACGCGGTGATGGCCCACGTGGGCCGGTCCGGGTCGGGGCCGGCCCAGATGGTCCAGGTGGCTGGGTTCTGGGGGGCCTGCGCGGTCAGTGGGTCAAACCGGACGCCTGCCTGCCCGTCGGGGGACGTCCACCGGATCCCGTGCCCTGTCAGGGTGTGCTTCCACCCGGCCTCAGTGAGCGGCTGCGTGGCTGTGGTGACCGTCCTCTCGCCCACTGGGACGCCGATGACCGTGTCCCAGCCGTCGCCGTCGGCGAGGTGGTTCAGTAGATTCTGCAGTACTGGGGCGGGGGTGGCGCTGGTCGCGGTGAGGTGCCACATGCGGTCGGAGACAGGCGTTTCGTAGGCGGCTACGATCCAGGCGGTCTCGCGGGCCTGGGTTTCGTGGACGCGTTCGATGCGCAGGGTCTGCGATTCGTGGATGGCGTGGGTCGTTTCATCGGACCAGGTGCGCCACTTTTCGAACTCGCCGTGCGTGTCGAGGAAGGTGCCGAGGAGCGCGTCGTGGTCACCGGCATCGGCCAGGTAGATGGGGACCGCCTCCGGCTCCGGGCGGGACGGTTCGAGCTTGGCTGTGGTGACGTCGAAGACGGAACGCGCTGCGGTGGCGGCGCGTTCGGCGTCGGTCAGGGGCGCTGGGCCGGGGCGCATTTCGGCCGCGTGGGCGTTCTCGAAGGCCACCAGTGCTTCCGCGGGTGAGTCGAAGGTGTCGGCGATCTGACGCAGATGGTCCTCGCCGTGGAGGTAGACGGACTTGCCGCCCTGGTGGAGGTATGTGCCGACCGCGACGGTGGTGTGGCCGTCGTGGGCGTGGGCGTGGATCAGGAGGTGGCCGTTGCGGATGTCGTCGTGGATCTTCTGCGCCTGGTCGGAGACCTCGCGGATCTCGTTGCGGGTGCACCAGGGCATTGGGTAGTTCGGCCAGGTCCATTCCTCGTCGATGGCCTCCTGGAGGCGCGGGGTGATCTCGACGGTGATGCCTTCGGCGGTCAGGTGCTGGGCGGCGTCGGCGGCCCAGTAGGGCTCCTCGTGATCGATGCGGGCCAGGACCAGGACGCCTGTGGCGGCGGCACTCCAGCCGGCAGCCTCCAGAGCCGTGGAGGCGGCGTGGGCCTGGGTGCCGGTCAGGTGGGCTTGCACGGCGCTCGGGTGAGCGGGGTGGGTGTCGAGGCGGACATGGGCGTCGATGGAGGCAGTCACGTGGGGGTCTCATCCGTTCTGCCGGTGGCCGGACCCGCGGGCCCGGCCACCGGCGTAATCGGGAGTTATCGGGTTGCTCGTGTGGGCCGGGCGGCGTGTGCGGCCGTGGTGGTCGGCGGGCCGGCGCGGGTGGCAGGCGCCGCTCGCCGCTGCTGCGGCGGAGTGGCTCCGGCGGCGTGCTGCCAGCGGGTGCGGACGGCGGCGATGTCAGCGAGAGCGCGGCGGGCCCCGGCGACGAGCTGGAAGGGGGTGTTCGCCGAGTCGCCGGCGTACGCCTCGACGCGCCGTCCGGTGTGTTCGGCCGTTGCCAGCAGGGAGCGCCGCAGGGCGCGTTCGGCCCAGTGCTCGACGGATCCGGCGGGTTCGGCCAGCATGCGCAGGACCTCGCCTGGTTCACGGCCGTAGTCGAGCAGGCCGCGCTGCTGGGCTTCCCACAGGACGGTGACGGGGTCGATGGGCTCGTCGCGGCTGGCGAGGGTGGTCAGGCACTGCCACAGGCCGGCGTGCAGGGGCAGGGTGAGGTCGTCGGGGAGCAGCCACCGGACGGCGTCGATGTCGTCCGGGCGGGCGGTAGCGGTCGCGAGCAGGAGCTGCTCCTCCTCGACCGCCTCGGTGTCGTCGGCGGCGGTGGGAGGAGGTGCCGGGGTGCGGGGAAGGACACCGGAGCGCGGGGGGAAGCGGTTCGCGATGTCGTCCACGACCGCGGCAAGTGCATCCGCCTCGGCGAGCGTTGTCTGGACGGGGTGCGGGAGGGAGGCGTCGTGGACGGTGTGGACGAGGCGTTCGGCGGCCGTCAGCAGGCGACGGCGGGCGTGCTCGGCCGCGACCATCCGGGCGTACGCGGGGGCGTGGCGGGGCCAGGGGCAGACCTGAACGAGGGCGTGCAGGTAGGAGGCGGTCAGTCCGCGCGCCTCCTCCGTGGCGGTGGCGAGTACGCGGTCGAGCCACGTGGTGTTCTTCGCGTGCTCGGCGGGGTCGGGCCGCGGCAGGGTACTGATCGCGGCATACAGGGCGGCGTGCGCGGCGGTGGAGAACGAGTCGGCGGCGATGCCGTTCACGTCGTCCAGGCGGTGCGGGTCGAGGAGGAGAGCCCCCAGGAGGGCCTGCTCGACGTGGAATACCGGCTGGGGCGGTGTGATGGTGTCGAGGTTGTCTTCGTCGGGTTCGGGGGTGTGGGGCATCAGGCGGCGAGGGTGAAGTCGTCGGGGTCGAGGGTGACGCCGAGGTGCGGGGCGAGGAGGTGGCCGGCGAGCAGCGGGGGAACGGCGTTGCCGATCTGGGAGAACTGCTGGCCCTTGTTGCCGGCCCAGGGGTAGTCGGCGGGAAAGGTCTGCAGGAGGCCCGCCTCGCGGGCGGTGATCCGGATCGGCTCGGGAACGGCCGGCGCATCGGTGTCCGTGGCCGAGGGTGTGGCGGGTTCGGCGACCCAGGTGCACTCGTTGGCGCGGTGCCCGAAGAACAGCGTGCCAGCCGGCTCCTGGATGGACCGGACGGTGGCGTTGGCCTGGTTGTTGCTGCGCAGGGACCAGGACCAGCGGTGCGCCTCGGCGGTGAACGTGGGCGCCGGAGCGTCGGCCGCACGATTCTCGCGCGTGCCGTGCCGGGCCGCCCACCCCGCGCCTTCCCGGCGGGACTGCAGAACCACCCCGTCCGGCCGCGGCATCCAGGTGCCGCGCTCCCGCGCGTCGGACAGCGTCTTGCGAGAGCCCGACGGGAACGGCTCGGGGCCGCCGCCGGGCCCACCTCCTGCACAGACGGTGGGGACGGGCCGGTCGGTCGCGCCCCATCCCAGGGCTTCGGCCATGCTGACCCAGCGGGCACGGCCCGGACCGAACAGCGATTCCGGCTCGGCGAGCTGGGCGTGCGTAGGCGTGGGCGGCTGCGCCGTGCGGACGCGGGAGGCCAGGAGGATTGCCCGCTTCCTGGTCTGCGGGACGCCGAAGTCGGCGGCGTTGAGGATCCCGTACAGCCCCGAGTTCGCGACGTTGTTGAAGGCGGATCCGTGTGGCGGAGCGAACGTGAACTTCGCCACCAAGCACGCGGGGCAAACGGTCGCCTTCGACGGGTCAATCAGGCACATGGCGGCCCACGCGGATGACCGGACCCGCTACGACTTCCTTCTCGGCCCGGGCGACAAGGGGCCGCAGACGACGGACGGCCCGAACTTCAAGTATGAGGACGTCAACACCGGCAATCTGCACCTGACCGGCAAGCAGGTCCCTGCCACTGTTGCCGTTGGCGACAAGTTCCGCTTCGTCGCCGAGGTGATCGAGTTCAACACGGTCCAGTGTGTCTTCCGCCTCGCCCCGGTCTCGACGGAGACCCGGTAGCCTCGCTCCCACCGCCGGAGTCGTGACCCTGGACAGACGTCCGCTCGCCGAGGTCGGACGCCGGGCCACCGCCCGCCGCATCGGACCGTCGAACAACACGCCGACACCCAGATCGAACTGACCGTCCGGGATGTCGTCGCCCTCGGACGCATTCCGCACCGGTGCACCTGAACGCCCGCTACGGCTGGCGACGCGGAAGCCGTCACTGAGGCCCTCGCGCGCACCGACCGGGTCGACCAGTTATGGCACACCCTGTCCGGTGGCGAACGCCAGTGCACCCAGATAGCCGGCGCCCTCGCCCAGCAACCCCGAGAGCTCCTCCTGGACGAACCCACCAACCACTTCGACATTCAGCACCAGCTTGACCTGCTGGACCTCGTTGCGAGCCTGTCGGCCACCAACGTGATCGCCCTGCACGACCTCAACCTCGCCGTGACGTACTGCGACCACCTGCTGGTCCTGCGCGACGGCCAGGCTGTTGCGAAAGGTACCCGACCGAGGTCCTAACGCCCGCCCTCATCGAGCAGGTCTACCGGGTTCGTGCTGAGGTCACCCACGACCCCGGCCACCGCGCGATCCGCTTCCTGCGTCCCGCAGCCCGCGAGGGATCACTCCGCAAGAGGAACACGACGAGCGATGCCCCGACGGCAACCTGAAGAACGACGTTCCGCGCACGCCCCGGCGGCACCGGCACCCTTCCGCATCGTTGTCTGCCGGGACTGCTGCTGGGGAACCTCCAGCGTGCCCGAAGCCGATCACGACTGGCAGATCGCGTGCCTGGCCAACGCCCCCGTTCGCGTCTCGGACTGCCTCGACATGTGCGAATAAGCCAACGTGATCGTCGTCCAGCCTCCGCCGCCGCACACGCCGCTGGCGCCCGCCCTGTTTGGCTCGGCCTCGGCAACGACCTCGACGCCACCGAGGACATCGCTGCCTGGGTCCAGGATGTCGGCCCCGGGTAGCGCCCCTGCCCCGACATCCTCGACCTATACGTCTTTACGCCGCCCCGGAGGGCGCGTTGAGCGTGGAAGCCGGACCGGTACCGACCTACAGAAGCCTGGCCTGGCGTGCCGCGCCGCGAAAGCGCTGTTGAGGATGCTCGGGCTGTTGAGGGCGCCCTTGCCTACATGTAGTAGGCGTAACGGGTGGCGATGCGGGCATTGGGCGGGACGTGCTTGAGGATCGAACCGACTCGGTAAGCGGTGCGCAAGGTGAGGGGGTCACGTTCGTCGAGTTGGGCGTTGTTCCAGTTCATCTTAGTCAGGGCGAGGATGTCCATGCCGGCGGTCAGTAGATCCGTGCCGTGTGTTGCGGGCCGGATCAGCAGTGGCTGGGGGACGTACAGGCCGGGGTAGGTCCGGAAGTACGGCACTGAGCCGCGGGTGTACAGGAGCAGGGAACGAGCGTCCAGTTGGACGCTGGTGCCGCGCAACGGGGGGAGTTGGCCGGTGCGGTACAGGTGTGGGGCGCCGCGCCGCTGAATCCACAGCAGGTCGACATGGTCGATCTCACGCAGGTCGGCGGCTTCGTGGAATCCGTCGACCTCACTGGCGGTGAAGTTCGAGGTCTTGTGAACGACGATGCGTGCGGGCTGGTGGCCGTGGGTGGTGCGGTACTCGGCTAGGGCGTCCAGCAGCAACTGCCGGGCGTCTGAGAGCGTCAGGTGGGGCTGGCGGTCGGTCTTGGAGATCTGCGCGGTTCCGCCGCGGACGACGACGCCGTCGCCGCGTTCGTTGAACACCTGGGCGACGGCCGTGTGCAGCTCGTTTCCACTCGCGCTGCGGTAGAAGCTGACCCCGACGTAGCAGGTGGCCAGGTCGGAGCTGTGCCGCTGCATGCGCCAGGGGGTCCCACCGGCCTTGTAGTACAGGGCGGTATGCAGGTTCCAGGCCCGTGTTGCCTCGTCCTGCAGCGGGCGGACGGTTTGACCGTTGGTCTTGGCCGGGATCCCGGTCCAAGTCTCCTTGCGCATCAGTTGCAAGGGGGCCGGCAGCGTTAGCGCGGCGGCCTTGAGCAGGTCGTGGAAATCACCTCCGGCCCCTTGCTCGCCCTGTTCCTCCTGGCGGTCGGTCACGACCTCCTCCGAGGGAAGATGGTCTTCTCTGTCCCGCAGTTCTTCAGGGCGAGCGCAGATGATGACCCGGCAGCGCCCGGTCTCGGCCAGCGACCGGGCGGCGTCGGCGTAGAGCTCGACCGCATCGGCGGTGGCGGAGGCAATGTCGACGCGGGCAAGGCGGCGCAGCTGGCGTTCGGGGATCTCGCGGACGAGGGCGTCGTCGAAGACGAGCTGGGCACCGAACGGGGAGTCGCCGCTGAAACCGGGGAACGGTTGGTGAAGATTCTCCTGCCCGGGCTTCGTCTCCTTCGCTTCGATTGGGTCCTGGCAGCGCTGCAGCCAACTCCGGATGCCGTCGACCGCATGGGCGGGGCCGACCAAGGCGATGGGGATCTGACGGGGTCCGGTAGGGGAGTCGGCGTCGGCCGGTCCGAACACGCTGATGCCGTAGCGGGGATCGATGTGACGGTTTCCGGCGCGGAACTCCAGTTCCGGCTCATGAAGCACTGGTGCTTTCATTGCGGCAGCTCCCACAGTCCCTCGGCCAGCCCGTTCACGCTCGGCTTCGGCGCTGGTTCTTGCGGAATCCAGACGCTTTCGTCGATGGCGGCATCGCAGTCGAGCTGTAGGAGCTGGCCGAATCGGATGCGCTCATCCCGGCTCCTGAACAGGGTGTCATCGCCTTGCAGATAGTCGGCCCAGGCGCGTACGAGCTGGTAGACGGCATTGTTGCGTTCCAGCCGCTTGATCTTCTGGACGTACTCGGCGTCGAACAGGGAGTCGCGGTGACCGTCGATGGTGAAGTGGTAAGTGGGGTTGATCTCCAAGAACCACTGCTCACTCCAGC
Source organism: Streptomyces sp. NPDC001515 (assembly GCF_053597115.1). NCBI lineage: Bacteria > Bacillati > Actinomycetota > Actinomycetes > Kitasatosporales > Streptomycetaceae > Streptomyces > Streptomyces sp. NPDC001515. Next base: position 32,718 of record NZ_JBSFHN010000010.1, on the reverse strand, counting down.
GGCGGAAGTACAGGCTGGCAGCGTAGTGACGGCAGAAGCTGATCTTGGTCTGGTCGTCCTTGCCGAAATACGGGGTGAAGAAGGTGCGTCCGCGGCTGCCTCGGTAGCGGCCTTTGATCTTCCGGCGGGACCGGTCGGGCGGGGCCTGCATATAGACGACCTTCTTGGTGGGATGCCAGACCAACTCGGGATGGTGGGCGGAGCGCAGCGTGAAGTTCAACAGGGACACGAAGCGCCGCTGCAGGTCGGGGTCCTCGGTGGTCGCCCATTCCTCACTGAGGACGGAGGTGACCGGCCCGTCGCAGAGCACGGCCAGCGGGCCCTCGTCCAGTCGGCACAGCGAGAAGATCCGTCCGGCAGCCAGGACGAAGCCGCTCTCGAACTGGTTGCCGTTCGATCGCATCCGCTCCCAGGCATCGCCGCGGTCACGACAGGGCGTGGACGCCTCGTAGATGAGTGGGGCGAAGCCCTCAACCTTGAGGAGGTTCGAGACCAGCTGTTCGCTTCCTTCGAGCCGCGGCAACGGCTCCCCCACGGGTACGCCCAGGGCCGACAGCCGGCTGAAGGCGTCGGGGTCGAAGCGGTCTGCGGCCTTGTCGAACTGAACGACCCGCCGGGCTTTGCGTTCAGGGTCGGCGAACCAGGTGTCGACGCGCTTCCACCATGCTTGTTGGATACGCAGGTCGACGCAGATGAGCACGACTGGTCGCCTCAGCCGAAGCCAGTAGGCGATGTGGTCGGCCTTGCACGTGAACTTGAATCCCGTCGCCGTCTCGCCCCGAAATCCGACTTCTGTGCCTTTCACTTGAGCCAGGACGGCGACACCGGTGACTTCCCGGTCGACATCCACGAACTCGATCTGCCCGTCGACGGCGAAGTCACGTTTGGTGTCGTTCCACACATGGCCGGCATCGGAGACGGCCTTGTCGACGAATGCTTCACCCCGGTACCCAGCCCGCTGCTGGACACTGCGCTTCGGCATCCGATCAGTGCTCCGAGAAACGCACACATGTGTGCTCCGCAGCCCTGCTGAATCTGGGCGGCCGACGGCGCGCTTTGTTGTCCCACCCCATGCAGTGATCCTCCGTCGTTCGCGCGTGGTCCGAGTCAACTCAGGATAAGAGGGACCACTGACAATGACCTGTGCACGTCCTTCGGGAAGAGTGAACCCGGAGGCTGGGTACCTGAAAGTTTCGGGGTCCACACGGCAGCGGGGCCTGCTGAATGATCAACCTTTGTTTGACTTGGGGCGAAGCGGCCGCGGGCGCGGCGACGGCCGAACTCCTCGAGTTCGGCCGTGGTCAAGAGGCGGCACGCAGCGAACACGTCGATCAGATCACGCGGCACTCCGCAGTCGGCGAGAGCGCGGATCTTCGTCCCGATCACGTCCTCCTCCGCGAGGACAAGCCTGTACGGGTTCTGGGGGACGGCCGCCAGAAGATCTCCTTGAGAATGCCGACCTCACGTCCTGCCCGGTGGCTGGGCCGGTTACGGTTAAACGGGGGGGGCCAGCGGGGCGGTCTCGAGCGCCTGCACCTTCCAGTCCCGGCTTCCAGACCCCTACGGAGGGGCTGCGATGGCGGCCGCGGGCGCCGGGTTGTCGGTGGCGACATCGAGGTCCTGGCGGGGGCGGTTTACAAGGTGGTGCGCCCGCACGGTGTATCCGCCAGTGAGGACCAGGGGTGTACGGGGAGCCGAGCGCAGTCACATCCGCCAGCAGCCACGTGTGGAGCCCCGGCATGTCCGTCACGTGGCTGCCCGAGTGCGGGAGGCGAGCTCGGGGAAAGTGTCCTCCCAGACAGTGCGCACGGTGCGACCGACGAGTGTGCATAGCATCGGCCACAGCTGGAGGAGCAGGTCCTGGTTGAGATAGAGGGGCAGATCATCGTGCAGGCCCTCGTGTAGGGCGGTGCGCTGCAGGCCCATGCGCTGGCGTGGCTTGCTGAGGTCGTGCGAAGTCATCCCGGACCAAGCCATGTGCGGCGGCAGCGCCACGCCCCCTGAGTGGGTCCCTGCAGCTCGGCCAGCGACTCCGGTAGGCGCCGCCGCAACTTCTCCCGGTACAACGCGAGATCCTCGGCGTTCGCTCCCGAGAGGGCCCTCGGCGCGGGTGCGGGGCGCTGTGGGCTGGAAGGCATGACTCCATTGTCGTGGCCGGCCAAGTGGTGCGGATCATGATGTGCGAGCCGGTGTCCGCAGTGAACGCAGTCGAGCTCACGCAGGGGGAGCTGGTCGTGCCAGCCAGTTCCGCCCCCAGGAGAGATGGCTAGGTCGTCATGACGCTCGTTTGACGCTCTGGGCGTCCGTACGCAGGACAGCGAGCCGAGAAAGAGGCTTTGACCTGGCCTTTTCCGAGACTCGCTCAGGCCGACATCTTTCCGATGACGTCGCACGTGGAGTGCGTGGCGATTCTTGAGCCTGCCCAGAAGGGGCTCTGACCTGCGGTTTTATCGGGTTCTTCAGGTGTGCTCGACGGTGCTCGACCTGTTTCCCGAAGTGCATGGTGTGGAGACTTGCCGTATGTCCGGGACCGCTTCCGACCTGCAGTTTCGACCAGCGGCCAAGAGGGCGCCGGGTCTGGAACGTGATATTCGCATGGACGGCAGGTGGCCCCTCGTGACGCTCATCCGACGCTCGTTCTGATGTCATGTCAGGACCTGTCGCCGGGTGGTCCGAGGCCGAAGGGTGGGGGAGGCGTAGCGCGGGGGCGGCCTTCGTCGGTAGGGCGACGTCAAGGAAGACGTGCTGGGCCGCACCGGGGGGGGCGACATCGCGCGTACCGTCATGGCGGATGGTGAGATGGAAGCCTGCCCGGAGCTGTTGAACCGGGCCGGTGGGCATTGGGCCCCCTCCCGGCCCGGCAGCCTCAGGACGTTCAGCGCAGGCGCTGGTGCCGGCCGGAGCCTCGCATGTGCATGCCCAGGTACACCAGGGCCGCGACCAGCACCACGATGCCGATGACGAGCAGGTAGAACAATCCTTCTGCGGCCACGCCGATGATGCCCAGCACGATGGCCGCGATGACGAGGAGGAGGAAGAGCCTCATGAGGTAATGCACCTCTTCGATTCGGCGGGGTCGGTCAGCGTCGGGCGAGTTGCCGCTCACCGTTCGCACCGGGCTGATAGGGCAGGCCGTAGTGCGCGAACACCGCCGCCTCGTCCTCGACGGGCAGCACGTCGTCGGTCCCGATCGCCGGGCACTTCTTCACCAGCGCCCGTTCGTAGTCGACCTTCACGTAGCCCGGTCCCACGACCGCGCCGTGCAAGGGGACGAAGACCAAATGGCGGCGGGTGGGCAGTCCGACCTGAACGGTGCCCATGGCCGGCTCGTCGGTGCTGGTGTCCACGTAGACAGCCTCCAGCGTGCCGATCTTGTGGCCACCCGCGTCGACGACGTCGTGGGCGCGCCACTCGCGGATGTCCGCACTGTGGATCATCCTTCGGCTTCCCTTCGCGCGGCGGTGTACCCGAAACGGGCACTTCGCCGAGTGCCCGTACCAGCCGTGGTGACACTTCCCGTCGCAGGATGGCGCAGACCGGTGCTGTGGACCGGGACGGCCGGGGCGCCGGAAGCCCGACGCGTGGCCCGACTCCCGGACCGGCGGGCTCGTCCATCCGGCAGCCTGTCGGGGAACCTCATGTCGCGCCCTGCCCCGTTGAAGGCATCGCCCGTGATAATCGACAGACATGCCTGAAAAGTCCCCCGAGGCCGCGGACCGTTCGTTTCGGTTCGGGCGGCTGCGCCGCGCCGTCAGCCGTTCGCCGGTCGGGCGCGGATGGCGACGGGGCGCGCAGATGGAGCTGGGGTCGCGTTCGCTGGGCTTTTCGGCGCTGGGGTTGCTCACGCTGGTGCCTTTGCTGATCATCGTCTCCTCTGCCGATCCCGAGCACGGCCGGGGGTTCGCGCAGTGGCTGGGCGAAGGGCTGGGCGTGTCGACGGCCGCCAGGGAGCAGGTCGAGAGGTTGTTCGCTCGGCCCGGCCAGGCGCTGCGGAGCACGACCGTGTTCGGTATCGCCGCCCTCGCCCTGTTCGGCCTGGCTTTCGGGGCAGCGGTGCAGACCGGCTACGAGAAGGTCTGGGACCTGCCGCCGGCTCGCTGGTGGGCCAGGTGGCGGCACGTGGTCTGGCTCAGCGTCCTCACCGTCTTCCTCTTCGCCTCCGCCACGACCACACTACGGCCGGAACCGCTGGCAGGCGGGGCTGTCGCATCGCTGAGCGCTGTCCCGTTTCTCTGGTGGTCCCAGCACCTGCTGCTCGGCGTGCGCATCCGCTGGCGCGCCCTGCTGCCGGGTGCTGTGGCCACCGTGATCGGGCTGCTCGGTCTGAGGATCTTCTCCGCCCTCGTCTTCTCGCCGCTGATCGCATCCAACGCCGTCGCCTACGGACCCGTCGGAACCCTCCTGGTCGTCGAGTCCTGGCTGCTCGGCGTGGGAGTCGTGATCTTCGGTGGCGCGCTGGTCGGCCGATTGTTCTACGAGGAGATCCCCCGCGTGACACGCACATGGAAACGACGCGGGTGAGGAGGGGGCATCAGACGCTCATCCCGCCCGGGGCAGACGATCCGACCTGAGTCGGGTCGAGGCCGTACGCCGTCCCGACACGGGGTGGGCGGACGATCAGTCGCACCCGGGCTCCGGACCGGTGTGTCCGGTCGACCGGCTGGACTCCAGCCACGAACGGGCGGGCTCGGCCGCGCGGGTGGTGTCCACGGTGAGTTCGAGACGGGTGCCGCCCTCGCCGTTCGCCGGATAACTGCGCTGTTCGGTGGCGGCGAAGCAACGACGGAGAACTTCCGCCACCCGCCGTGCGTCCTCGGGCGACGCGGCGACGACGTGAACCTCGGCATACCCGGCCGAGGGCGCTTCCTGGGACTCCATGGTGACCTCACTGCGCGGCTGGATGCGATCGGACCAGAGCGCCGATCACTCTAGTCGCACACATCACCCGCTTCGGACCTCGACGCCTCTCCTCGGGCCGGGTGGTCCGAGGAACACCGTGCGGGGAAGGTCCCGGAGGGCCGGGGGCGAGTGCTGCCGCCCGTTCGGGTGTTTCGGGGAGTACGGTAGGGAGCACCGAGAATCCTTGGGGCACCGGCATCCGTACCTGTGTCGTTTTCGGCGATCGAATACGCCGGGCCGGCTACGACCGGTCCGGGGCAGGGTCCGCGTCATGAATGTGACCATCTCCCGCCCGACGACATCCGAAGGCCGGCCGGCCCTCTCTCGTCCGCGCCTTGCTCTCGCACCGGCCGGCTCCGTGCCGGCACTGCTGGACGGCGCCTGGTGGCCGCGCTCGTCCGACCTCCACGCCGAACTGCCCGCACTGGCGGCCGTGCTCGATCCGCTGTGGGGGCGGATCACCCGGATCACGGTGAACCCCGCCCGGTGGCCGGTTGTACCGCGCAAGGTCACCGTCGCCGGGCACGTGGTGAAGGTGGGCTGGTTCCGGGCCGAGCAGGACCCGTACGAGCTGCTGCTGCTCTCGTACCGCGTGGGCCGCTGGAACCTGCTGGTCGTTCCTCCGGGGACGGATCCGGTTCGGGCCGCGTGGCTGATGGCCGCTGCGAGCGACCCGCGGCGCAGCGATTCCGCGAGCCGGCTGACGGCGGACGCCCCGCGGCCGGTGACCGAGGACGACCGGACCGCACAGGCGGCCTGGGAGTCCGAAGGCGGACGCGAAGCCTCGGACCCGGCTGCTCGCGCACCGGGCCGGACGGTCGCCGCTGTGCAGGCGGACCAGTCGGAGAGGCCGTGACGGCGGCAGCCGGTTCTGTCTGTCGCACGGCGTCTTCGAACGATTCTCGGAACGAGGAGCCATGTCCCCTCCACTGCCGGACGTCCCCCGCCGGGACCGCGGCCCGCGCGCTCTGATCGCCCTGTCCGGGGAGATCGACCTGACCACGATCCCGCTGGTGCGCAGCGTGCTGGTCGAGGGTCTCGGCGACCACACCCGCACCGTCGACATCGACCTCTCCGCAGTCACCTTCTGTGACGTCAGCGGGTTCAACCTCCTCCTGGAGATGGCGCAGCTCACCGGACGTTCGGGAGCACTTATGCGCCTGCACCGGCCTCCGCGGTCCTTGGCGCGTATCACCGAGATCACCGGCTCCGGTTTCCTGCTCCACTTCGTCCGCCCTGGCCCGAGACCGCCCCACGACGTTCCGGCCACCGCGGAGGGCTCTGTGGGCTGACCGCTCGATGGCGGGCAGGAGCCATGAGGTCGGGGGAGTGCTCCGTTGATGCCCCTGACCTGCGCAGGAGAGGGCTTCGGCGGACCGGTACTGCGCCCGCGACCGGCGTCGGCCGCGGGCGCCCGGGAGTTTCTAGGCGGGGACGCGGTAGTGCCGGAGGGGCGCTCCCGCCCGATGGAGGCTGGTGAGTGCCTGTCGGTAGGAGGCGATCAGTCCGGTCTCCAGGTAGTCCACGCCCAGTTCCTCGCAGTAGCGCCGGACGAGGGGCCGTGCCTTGCGCAGGTTGGGGCTGGGCATGCTGGGGAAGAGGTGGTGTTCGATCTGGTGGTTCAGGCCGCCCAGGGCGATGTCGGTGAACCAGCCGCCGTTCACGTTGCGTGAGGTGAGCACCTGGCGGCGGAGGAAGTCCGGGCGGTCGTCGCCTTTCAGGATCGGCATGCCCTTGTGGTTGGGGGCGAAGAGGGAGCCGAGGTAGAGGCCGAACAAGCCCTGGTGGACGGCGAGGAAGGCGATCGCCATGCCGGGCGGCAGGACCCAGAACAGGGCGGTCAGGTACGCCACGCAGTGCGCGGCCAGCAGAACGCCGTCGAGGGCCTGGTGCTTGAGCGAGCAGTTGGCGACCGCCCTACCGCTCGACACGTGCAGGTTGAAGCCCTCCAGCGTGAGGAGCGGGAAGAACAGGAACGCCTGCCACCGACCGACGAGACGGGGGAGTCCGGTGGCGGCGCGGGCCTGGTCCTGGGACCAGACCAGCAGGTCGGGGGCGACGTCGGGGTCGAGGTCCTCGTTGTTGGGGTTGGCGTGGTGACGGGTGTGCTTGTCCTGCCACCAGCCGTACCCCATCCCGATGCCCGCTCCGGCGATCCGTCCGGACACCTCACTGGCCCTGCGCCGGCGGAACACCTGACGGTGGGCCACGTCATGGGCGACCAGGGCCACCTGCCCGAAGACGACAGCCAGGAAGACTGCGACCGCCAACGTCCACCATGAGCGGCCGACGAGTGCGAAGGCGATCCATCCGGTGGCGTAGAGCCCGGCCACCGCGGTGATCCGGAGTGTGTAGTAGCCGGGGCGGCGTCCGAGCAGTCCGGCATCCGCGATTTTCCTCGACAGCCGGGCGAAGTCGCTGCCGGAACTCTCGGAACGCGGAGCGCGGACGGTGACACTTGTCATGATTGGGTAAACTCTCTGCTAGCTGCGCAGGCGGCTCCGGGTCGCTGCTCAGTGAGTTCTGGTGGCGGTCGCGGACGCCGGCCGGAGAGGTACCGTCCGCAGCGTCGGCCTGTCGTGACGCTGCCCCTCGGACCGGCCGGGTTCCCAGCCGGGCAGGTCTTACCCGGTCGGGGGCCGTCTTTCCGCGACCTTCCCCGTGCATACAGGTGATGGAGCGTCGGGTGCCGGGTTCAGCTGCCCACCTTCGGCGTCGGATCGGAAGCCGTCCGGCGTTGGAGGGGGTCTGCTCACTCCGGGCGATGTCGTCTTCGAACCCCGTGACGCTCGTTTGACGCTCTGAGCGCCTCGGCGTAGCGGCGATGAGCCGTGAAGCCACCTATGACCTGCTGTTTTTCGGGCCTTGTCCGGACCGACACCTTTCCGATGACGTCGCATGTGGAGTGCGTGGCGATTCTGGAGCCTGCCTCCAAGAGCCTCTGACCTGCTGGTTCTCTGGTTCCTCGCATTCCGGGAGGGCGGAGCCGACCTGTTTTCCAGGTGACATGACGTGGAACCTTCCGCGAGTCCGGAGAGCAGGCTTTGCCTGCGGCTTTGTCGAGCGGTGAGTGGGTGGCGGGTGTCCTCCGCTGATTGTGCCGGGACGAGGGAATGCCGCCCTGACGCTCGTTTGACGCTGTTTCCGACGGAGTGTCAGGTACGCATTCCCGTGACAGTTCCGGCGCTGTGGGAACCACTCTGGCCGACCGGCGTGCTGTGCTCCGCCGCCGAGTCCGGGTGGTCGAAGAGTGCGCGGGCACCTCGGACGGCGAGGGCGACGGATGTCAGCGTGGGGTTGCGAGCGGTGGCGGTGGGGATGACGTTGTTGCCAGCGACCCACAGTACGAGGGTGTTCCAGACGCGGCTGTGGTTGTCGCAGACGCCTGTGCCGTCGTCGGCGGGACCCAGTTGAGGTAGCGGCCCAGCGCGAGCGGGCGGATGCCGGAGGCGTACAGCAGACGTACGGGTCCCAGGTGGCGCCCAGGCGCGGGTGCGGTCCGTTGCAGCGTGAACCGCCAGGTCATCAACGGGATACTGCATCGGGTGGTCCCGCCGCCGGCCACACCGCCCGTCACTCACCGGCAGGAGCGGTTCCTCGCCGCCACCTCCAGAATGGTGTCTGCGCCGGATACGGCGCCTGATCGGGATCGCCACCTGGACCGGCGGTGGCGGCACACGGCACGAGGCCGACTACCTTGTCGAAGTCGGTGGCGACCTGGACCACCCTGTCCTGGAATGGTCCAAGCACACCGCCTACGACTGTTCGGACCCGAGGACCTCCCTCGCCCTAAGGAGGACCGAACCCCTGGCGATTATCTCGTCCACGACCTGATCGCGAAGGCTCTACAAGATCGAACGTCGGGCTCTAGTACCCGAGCCCGACGTTTGGGTTCGGATGAGGCTCGGGTGGCTGTGGGCAGAGCTGCTTCACCGCGGACCGTAGTTCCTCCCCGCAGAGATGCTGGGACAGCCCGGTCTCGCTGATCATCTTTCGCAGTGCTCCGGCGATCTTCGGAGTTGCGAGGTGGTCGCGCAGGATCGGGGAACGTGCCGCTTCGCGGCACAGCAGCGTGAGGAGTTCGGGGCTCGCCTCGGTGGCCGCGTGCCAGTGGGTGGGGAGTGGACCGTCGGCAGGAAGGAGGCCGGTCCGCGCGGCGGCGATCAGGGCCATACAGGTCTCCTGGGGATGCCAGTGCTGTGTGCTGCCGGACCCTGCGTAGGAGTCCACGGCCTCCACGACCGTCGTGGTGGACCACTCTGTGCGCGGCAACCACGCCGCCGCCCAGGCAACGGCGGCCGGATGGGCCACGGTGTTGGGCGGCAGCGCAGGGACCACATCCGGGAGAAAACGAAGGCCGGAGCACTCGTGCAGTGCCTGGGCCGCCCACCCGATGCTGTTCCAGTGCGTTTCGGCGTCCACCGCCAGGTGCCGATCTGCCACCTGCTTGACGAGCCGTGCCACCGCTGGGGCCAGAGAGTCAGTGGATCTGTTCGTGAGCCGGGCCACCTTCAGCAGTTTGCTCGCCTGGTGGAGCCCCAACGCATTCGCCAGGAGGTCGGCGGACAAGCCGTCCACGTAACTGAGGATGTCGTCGAACCCATCACTCCGGCCGGTCAGCCACAGCGCCTGCAGCAGGCCGGGGACTTGCTGCAGATCCGGCCGGAGACCCAGCCGGAGCCGGTTGAGCAACCGATCGATGTTGACGCTGGTGGCCAGTTGCTCACCCCACTGCGGCTCCCACATGTGGGCGAGCGTCAGCATCTCGGTGACGGCCCGGGGACTGGCGAGGAGGTGCATCGTGGCCTCCCACCGAGTGGTGAGCAGGGTGTACATCCACTCGGTCTCCTCGGTGCGGTTGGTCACCCCGAGTCGGGCCAGGGCGCGCCCCACCATTCCCTGGGTTACCGGGTCCTGGTCGAACTTGAAGACATCGATGAGTGTCCACCAGCGCCTGCGCTCGTTCCGCAGCGCGGCGAGTTCGGCCTTGCCGAGTCCTGGCTTGCAGCGCTCCACCTCACTCAGCAACTCGGCTGTGAGCGGGGGGTGCACCACGCTGCGGAGAAGAAGTTCTCGCAGATGGGAGAGGTCCTGCCCGCCATGTGGGCGGCTCAGGAAGTCCACGGTCATGGCCGCTTCGGCCGGGTCCAGCTTGCGTAGCTGGCCGAGCGCCGTGACGAAGGCGCCGATACTGCGGCCGACCCGCAGACGCTCGGCCCAGTTCCAGCGGGGGTTCTGCCGTTTGAAGTGGCCGAGCACCAGAGCGGTCGCCGCGACTTCGCCACCGGCCCGCAGGGTGTCGGCCATGACTTGCAGTTTCTGTGCGGTGTTGCTCGCGGTGTTCAGGAGCGGACTGCGCACGGCCTTGTCCAATTTGAGCTGCTTGGCGAAGTCCGCGCCGATGTCGGGTACCAGCGCGCGCCCCAGCCGATGGGTGTGCACCATGCTCTCTGGGTCGAGCGCGACTTGGGACATTCGGTCGCGCAGCACCTTCCGGTCCAGTCGTTCCGCCAGCTTCTGGAGGAACTGCTGGCCGAAGTAGTCATCCTGGATCAGGAGCATGGCCAGCCGCGGACCCCAAGGGCGGGCTGTGCCGCGCTGTGCGTGGATGCTGGACACGACGAGGTCGAGCGCCGCATCCTCGATCGCCTGCCGATAGTCCGCGCCCGACTCCCACAAGCCGTGCAGCAGGTGGTACACGATGGCGGGCCGGCGTTCTCGCCTCATGACGTTCTCGACGAAATCCTGACCGATCTCGCAGGCCAGGCGGTAACCGAACCGTTCCTTGGTGTCGCAGTAGAGGTCATCGACGCGGCTGACGCTGCTGAGGAGCATGCCCGCGCCGCGCACGTCCTCGAAGCTGCGAACCGACTTGGCCAGCTCGCGGGCCAAGCCGGCGTCAGCCACCAGGGCGCCGTCCCGGTTCTCCTGGTAGAGCAGTGTCCGGAGAGTGCCGCCATGGATGTTCCGCACGGTCGAGATGAGGATGGCCGCCTCCGCGGGCGGTGCCGCCTTCACCACGGGAACCAGTGTGCGGCCGAACTTCAGATGGTTGAGGAGACGGTTGCTGAACCCACGGTTGCTCTGCGACAGGTCGTGCAGGGCCTGACTTATCTGGATGGCGTCCGAGTACGCCAGAGCCGCTTGGAGTTGCGTCTTGTACTGCTCGATGAGCTCGGCCCAGTCCTGAGCACCGTCGAAGTGCAACCGCAGCGACAGCCAGGACAGGATGGCGGCGAGGGACCTGTCCCGGGTGGGACGTGCCTCCAGGAGGAACTGCGCCGGTTTGAACAGCGGGCGCAGTGCCGACGCGGGTTGGTCGTCCCGCGCCTGACGTGACTTGGCGAAGATCAGGTCGTCCATGCGCCGTACGGCGATGAGGTCCCGGTGACGAGCGGGATCGGCACCTTGGACGAGGTCATCGGCGCGCTGTTCGAGCCACTCGCAGACCGTCCCGGCCGGTGTGGTGCCCTCGCCGGCCAGCTTCAGCAGGGCATTGACGAGGTGGTACCGCTGCGTGAGGGTGGAGGACCGGGCGAGGACCGTGTCCAGGCCGCCCTCCGGCTCCCCTACCCAGGTAACGAGGTTCGGCAACACGTTCGGGGGCAGCCGGAACTCGTCGTCCCACATCGCGGTGAGCGCGAGTGTCACATCACGCACCGTCAGATCTGCTACGGAGCGAACTCGTTCGAGGACTGCCGGGAGTGCGGCGGCGGTCCAGTCGGCATCGCTGTTGCGTCGGCAGAGCCGCAGCAGAGTGAGGGCCTTGGGCGGGTGCGCGGTCGCCGTCCAGTCGGTGATCGCACGGCGTACCGAGGCCAGTTCCAGTAGCCGCGCGAGCTGTTCCGGCGCGTAGGCGGCGCACTTGCGCAGCAGGGCGTCGAGTCGCTGGTGGTTGTCCTCCCGGAGGAGGACCAGGACGTATGGTTCGAGATGGGTGGGAAGGGCGTCCAGTCCCTCGGGGCTCGCACAGGCGATCACCGCCTCGGCCCGGACGGTGCTGGGGATCCTCATCAGAGCCTCGTGGACGACCACGGCGAGGGCCGCGCGGGTTTCCTCGGGAATGGCCGCCACATGGGCGGACGGGACCCCTTCGTCGAGCCATGACACCGCGGCGAGCCGGTATACCGCGGCCCGGGCGTCGGCGTCGAGGCCGTCGCAGGCGGACTGCGCCCGCGCCCGCACCAGTTCGACTCCCAGGCCCCGCTCCGGCAGCGCCGCCGCAGGAGCGGACTTGCCGGCCGGTTTTTCCCGCAGCAGGTCGCCCAGCAGACGCAGGTCCCCCTGGCACGCCTCGACCGCCAGGCCGACGGCCGCCGTGTCGTCGGCCCGGACCCGGTACTCCCTGGGCGCCCGGCGGATCATCTGGTGGGCCAGGTCGGGCACCTCCTCCGGTGCCACCACGGTGACATAGGAGGTCACGCCATGGTTGTCCCAGCGGTTGGCCGCTCCGTCGACGAAATGGGTCAGCGCGAGGACACCCGTCTTGAGCTCGCTGAGGGACTCCAGCGCCTCGCCGACGTTGCCGTCCTCCAGGGCGTGCAGGTCCTCCAGGACGACCAGCACCTTCCGGCGGGTGCTGTCGGCGCCGGTGGTGGTGAGTGCGGCGCGGACCACCGCAAGCAGCTCGCCGTCCGAGGGCAGTTGGCGGCGGTCGGGCGACAGCACCACGGTCTGCCAGCCGGCGCTCTCCAGCTTGTGCACCAGTTGCTGGGCGCACACCGTCTTCCCGGAGTTACGGATCCCGGACTGGATCACCCGGGACAGCGGCTTCCCGTGGAACCTCTTGAACAGGAAGGAGGCCCGCTCGAACTCCACCAGGCGCCGGTCCGTCGGCCCGGACCACCCCGGTGCGGAGCCGGCCGAGCCGGTCGAGTGAAGGATGCGCCACTCCTGCTCCGCGAGCGTCTCCGTTGCCCAGCGCCGCACCGTTGCCTGCCACTGCTCTCCCCACAGCAGGTGGACCGCTCCGAGCAGGGTCGGCTCCGGGTCGGTCGTGACGGTGCCCGCCCGGCGCAGCCGCCAGCCGTCAGCGTCCCGCCACAGGACGCCGAGGCCGGCCTCGGCGGCGGCCGCCATCGCCTGCTCGGGCGCGGTGGGCGGCAGCCAGTCACCGTCCTGCGAGGTTCTCGCCAGGGCCAGCACACCCAGCTTGCCGAGGCCCGGCAGACCGCCCTCGGCGGCGATCCAGGACAGCGCGACGGCGGGCGCGCATGACTCGGGGTCGATCGCGGAGGGGACGAGCAGATCCCGTGTTTCGACCCGTGGACGGATGTCGGCGGACATCCGGTTCCCCACGCTCGACACCAGGCGCCGGGCGGCGTGCAGCCCCCGCTCGATCGCGGCCGGGTCGGGGAGCGGTGACCAGGACCGGACGTCATCGCCGGGATCGAACACGATGTCCGCGCCGGCGATGACGTACCAGTCGTCCACCGGCGCCAGCAACAGGGGCACCCTGCCCACTGGCGCCGCCCTGGGCGGCTCGTCACCGGCCGACAGCAGCTCCGCCCGGGTCACCAGCCGGTCGAGCTCGGACAGGAGACCGGTGTCCAGCTCGCTCAACACGTTCCCCAGGTGGGTGGCCCCCGCCTCCGCGTACTCGTAGAGCAGCGCGCCGGGCCCGATCGGCTTCTGCTCGCCCGAGAAGTCGAAGGGACGCCGGGGGAGCGGGATCTGATGGTCGAGGACCGTCTTGCCGAGGGTGATGACATTGCGCAGCCGGGACTCGACGCGTATCGGATCGACCGATGTGCGCAACAGATCCGTGGCCAGCGCATGAAGCGTCATGCGTAGTTCGTAGGGCAGCGCCGCCCTGCGGGCGGAGGATGACATCAGGTCCTCATGACTCACGCTTGACTCCTCGGCTCCCTGCGCGGGTGTTGCTCACGGTGCGATGCGAACCAGGCCCTCGGCGGTTCCCACGACGATCTCCCCGTTCCGGTGAACGTCCACCGCGTTGACATCGAGTCCGATGTCAAAGTGGCGGGACGGACCGGAACCGGTGGGCGACGACAGCCGGATGTCACCGTGCACGCCCGCGCTGACCAGGACTTGTATGTCGCCGACGGTGCACAGCCTCAGTTCTCTGACGCCGCTCGTGTGCTCGGTGACCAGCCGGCGGCTGCGGCCGTTCCAGGCCGTCCACACCACGGAGCCGTCCCCGGCTCCGGTGTAGATGCCCTCGATGTCGGAAGCGATCTTCATCAGGCCACGGCTCTGCGGCGGCTTGAAGGTGTGCAGCAGTGTGCCGTCACCCTGCCACACGACCACGTCCGACGCCGTACGCGCCGCGACCCTGACCCCGTGCGCCGTCTCGGCCGCGGTAACCCCGCCGAGCCGCAGCCCCGGCTTCTCGACGAGAGCCCCTGTTTCGCCCCGGCTTCGCCACTGCCACCCGTCACTGCCCGCGATCAGCAGGTCCGGTCCGACCTTGAGGCAGGCGATCACGGGGCAGTCGAGATCCAGCGGTTTGATCTGCTGCCCCCGGCCGTCCAGGAGCGCGACCCACGCCTGGCCCGTGATCTCCCCCGCGAGCAGTGCGGCCAGCCCGCCATGGTCAATGACGGACGAGGCGGTGACCCGCGCATGGACCTCCCGTCGGCTGGACACGCCCCTGGGGGTGAACGACGTCCAGGAGGTGTCGTCGGCCTCTCCCGGCCGATGGAAGATCCAGCTGCCGCTCAGGGCCAGTTCACCGCCGTCGGGAAGGCAGTGAACCGCTTTGACGCTGCGGTCTCCCAGGGCCTTCCGGAGGGAAGGGGGGCGGCAGTCGACCGCCTCGGCCCGCCAGCCCACCGCGTACTCGCGGGCACGCCGGGCCAGTTCGTCCAGCCCCCGCGCCTGGGCGTGCAGCGCCAGCCGGGCCAGGGTGTGCCCGTCGGGCAGCCGCCAGCGTGTCCCCATCAGCTCCCAGCACAGGGCGCGTACGTTGGCCGCCCGGTCGTCGGCGGTCTCCTGGATGAGGCCGAGTGCCCGGTAAAGCTTCTCGCCGTTCATCGCCAGCAGGAACTCGGGATCGTCCAGGAACTCGTCCAGCACACCGGCGAGCCGCGCATGGTGCGGAAGGTGGTCACGGGTGTACCGGTCGGCGCTCGACCAGTCACGCTGTCCGGAGGGCAGCACGGGGAGCTGCTCGGTCATGGCCGCGACGAACAGCAAGTGATAGGCGCGCGCATCGGCCGACTCAGCCAGGTAATCGGCTGTCGGTGGGTGCTTGAGCCTCCACCCGTGGCTGTTCATTCCGTCCTCCGGGGCATCAAGGTAGTCCCTCGCCTCTCTGCACACGCTGGTGAGGTCCATGGCGTCCACGCCGGGCCTGCCGGCCGCGCGGACCACCGCCGCCCATAGCCGTCCGTCGGCCGGGAGACCGTCGCCCTGCGCCAGGGCGACCGGGAGGAGCATGTCCCGCGCCCACTGGGGGTCCTCGTCGTCCAACGTGCGACTGAGCCGTACGAGTCCGTCCAGGAACAGATCGGCGTTGGACCGCTCGGCCTGCACCCGGGCGGTCGCGGGGTCCTGATTACTCATGGCGACCGCGAAGAGGTAGGCACGGAGCCACGACCGCCCGGCCGCCGCCGCCGTGGCCTGGGCGATGTCATGGACCGAACGGGTGTCCGTGACCGACCAGGTGGTTCCCTTACGGTTCCTCAGCACCTGCTCGACGAGCCCGGCCACGTCGGCGGTGCGGAAGTACTCCTCCGTGTCGAGGTCGACGAGGCGCCCCTCGAACCCGTCCGGAACCTGACTGCTGGCCACGACCACCCGGGTCCGCGGCTGGGTGGCCAGCGGAGCCAGCAGCATGCTGTAGAGGAGTTCCGGCTCCGTGCTGGCTTCCAGGGAGTCGAAGACGAGGCACAGCCCTCGCCCGCCGAGGGCCTCCACGACAGCCGCGCAGTCGCCCTCGCCGGTTCCGTAGCGCTCGGCCAGCTTCCACACCACGGTGTCCACATTCTGATCGCGGACGTCCATCAGCAGGTCGACGCATCCCTCGGGCGCCGGAGCGGGCGCCCGGGCCCCGGCCGGCAGCGGCAGTCCCTGGGAGGAGGCGTGGATCCAGTCGAGGAGCACGGACTTCCCCGAGCCCGGCTGCCCGGTGATCACGAGGGGCGCTGCGGGCCCGTCGGCGGGCGAGGCGTCGTCCAGGTGGGCGACCACGTCCAGCACGGCCTCGGCACGCCCGTAGAAGGCCCATCCGCTGTCGGGGTTCGCCTCGGGGGGCTGCCGCCTGGGCTGCAGATAGCGGGGGTTGGGAAAGGCCCGGAGCTGCTCACGGGGCGGCACCCAGCTGGGCAACTGGGGGTCACGAGGGTTCTCCGACCCCTTTGCCATGCGGACCTTCAGCTCGCTGAAGAGGCCTTGAGTATCGAGGTATTCGCGCCCCCTGTCGGTGCGAGTGTTGCGCAGGGCCGCCGCGAAGGAGTCGGCGAAGTGCATCTGCTGGGCATCGGTGATCCGGTCCGTGGAGCTGATCATGGTGAGTGCAGGCATGTCTGCGCCCTTGTCCCACTGCTCCTTCGCGGCTCGCTCCAACTGGGCGATGGCCAGCCCGGACTGGCACGCGTCGATCAGGATGACCACTTCGCGGGGCCGTGGCTTCTTGCCAGGGATGATCGACGACATGAGCCGGTCCACTCCCAGCATGGTCGACCGCTTGGCCTTCTCGCTGTTGTGAGCGGCGAGGAGGATGTCTCCGTCGCCGTAGTCGTATCCGTGCCCGGAATAGTAGAAGAGCAGGACATCGGGAGGCGTGCCCTCGACGCCGTCCAGCGCCTCCTCGAAGCTGGTCGCGAGTTCGTCGCAGGTGGGGTCGATCCGGGACCCGCGGTGAATGGTGTACCCGGCCTCAGCCAGTACGGCCCGCATCATCCGCAGCTCGTCCCGGACCCGGGGCAGCGGCGCGAACCCGTCGGCGAACGTGCCGGTGCCGGAGACCAGCGCCGTCCGGACGATGCCCGTCGACCGGTCGGCGGTGTACGGCGCCGACGTCACCGGTCGCTGGCGAGCAGCGCGCTCGCGACGGCTTCGGCGACCTCTCCCGTGGTGAGGTAACGGAGCACGGAGTGGCTGCCGAAGACGTACTTGCCCGGATGGTGCCATGGCAGATTGACGACCGGCTGGTCGTCAACATCGCCGAAGAGGGGCGCCAATTGCTTCACCAGTGCGATGGGGTCGTCCTTGGCCGCCACGTTGACCCAGCGGGTCACGGGAGGACAACCGTCGCCCGCCGCAGGCGGCGCCGGCCGCAGCCGGTCCCGGATCGCCTGGATGCCGAGCGGGGAGCCGAGGCTGACGAAGGTGTGCACGTTCCACTCCGGGTGCGCGCGCAGTGCCTCATAGGCGACGACGGAGCCCAGGGAGTGGCCGATGACGACCTTGGTGTCCGGGGTGACGACACGCTCGAAGCGCTGCTGCGCGCAGGCGCGTACGGTGTCGTCCGGGTCCAGGTAGCGGCGTACCTGCTTGACCATCCAGATCACGGCCCGGCCCGCCGGCCTCCCGAGCCGCTCGGTGCGCTCCAGTCGGCGCAGTGCCATCTGCCCCAGTCCCTTGCCGCCTGGCAGCGGAGCCTCGGTGCCGTTGGCGAACGCTTCCAGCAGCTCCAGTTCGAGCGGGTCGCGCACGTCACCGATCCGCAGTGGTGGGATGTCGTCCAGCTCGTCCTCCACGCCGCCCTTGCTGTCCCGACTGCGGAAGCAGCTGCCGTAGTACACGGCGGCGACATCCTCCGCGTCCGGCACCGGACGCGCGGCGTCCGTCATGCCGATCCCGAGTGCGTCGTACCACTCGGTCAGCATCGTCTCGCTGTGCTTGTATTGGTAACCGATGCCGTGGCAGACCACTATGCGCGGCACTGTGCTCCCCCCGCTGCCCGAGTGCGACGTAAGCTGCGCGGAACCCTGGCGCCCGAAATCGGAACCCAGAAGCCGCCAGCTCCTCCATCATGCCCGATGTCTTGATGGTAGATAACCGCTACTTGTGAACGACTTGACGTAACATCAGGTGCCGCACTTGTACGACGTGCTCTCTATCCACCGAACCTCGTACGTCGAGCCGGGAGACTGCGGCTTGTCGGTTCCCATCCCGCCCACCGTGGCCCCAGGCGAAGTCGAGCAGGCGCGGCTGATGGCGTGGGTCACATGGCGGTCGTCCGAGGGGGCGCCATTACGCCGCCGAAGCGCCCGTCGGCAGCGCGCTCGCCGCACGGCCGAGCGATCATTTCGGGTACGTTCGGACCAGCCCAGCCCAGCCCCGCGCCGGATCGACGGCTTATGAACAGCACGTAGGGGGCTAGTGTCATACGCCGGAGATCTGTCGGCAGTATCGGGCGAGGGATTCGAAGATCTCCTCGGCGGTCTTAGTCCAGGTGAACGGCTTGGGGTCCGCGTTCCAGATCTTGACCCAGGCGCGGATATCGGCTTCGAGGGTTCGCAGATGCGGTTCAGTCCGGATTCGAGCCGTCGATGTCCGGATCATCGGACACTTCGAGGAGTCGGGTCGCGAGGCTGTCGGCCCACTCCACGGCCCAGGCACGGAGAGCGGTGATGGTGGCCTTGTTCAGGCCGTAGGCTGCGAATGCTTCGTCGTCGGTCCACTCGGCGCCCGTGAGGTTTGACTGCAGATCCTCGCGCTCGAAGCGGCCACGGGCGTGGCGGCGGCCGAACTCCTCAAGCTCGACATTGGTCCAGCGGCGGGAGGCTGCGAACACGTCGATCAGGTCGCGGGGTGCTCCGCGGTCGGCGAGGGCGCGGACCTTCGTCCCGATCACGTCCTCCTCCGCGAGGACGGGCCCGTACGGGCTCTGGGCGACCGGCCGCCAGAAGATCTCCTTGAGGATGTCGACCTCGCATTCCTGCCCGGTCGCAGGGTTGGACACGGTGAAGCGGGCGGACAGCGGGGCGGTCTCCAGCGCATGCACCTGCCACCCCCGCGCTTCGAGACCGCTACGGAGCGTGGCCGCGATGTCGGCCATGGGCGCCGGGTTCTCGGTGGCGACATCGAGGTCCTGGCTGGGGCGGTTCACGAGGCGGTGCGCCCGCACGGCATATCCGCCGGTGAGTACCAAGGGATACGGGGAACCGAGCGCGATCACATCCGCCAGGAGCCGCGTGTGCAGCTCCGGCATGTCCGTCACGCGGCTGCCCGGGTGCGGGAGGCGAGCTGAGGGAAGGCGTCTTCCCACACAGTGCGCACGGTGCGACCGACGAGTGTGCGCAGCACTGGCCACATCTGGAGGAGTAGATCCTGGTTGAGGTAGCGGGGCAGATCGTCGTGCAGACCCTCGTGCAGGACGGTGCGGTACAGGCCCATGCGTTGGCGAGGCTTGCTCATGTCGTACGACGTCATCCCGGACCAGGCCATGTGCAGCGGTAGCTCCACGACCCCCTGGGTTGGGCCGTGCAACTCTTTCAGCGACTCCGGCAGACGCCGCCGGAACTTCTCCCGGTACAGCGCGAGGTCCTCGGCGTCCGCGGGCGAGAAGCCCCTCGGTGCGGATGCAGGGTGCTGTGGGCTGGAGGGCATGAGTCCATTATGGCGGCTGGAGAGGTGGTGCGGGTCTTGATGCGGGGGGCCGACGTCCGGAGCGAGTGGGGGCGGATCCCTCGGGGTGATCTGGTTGCCGCAGTCTGTTCCGCCCTGAGCACGACGGACTGTCGGTCGTGACGCTCGTTTGACGCTCTGAGCGCCCGCCCGCTGCGCGGCGATCTGCGAAAGTGGCTCTGACCTGGCCTTTTCTGCGACTCACTCAGGCCGACATCTTTCCGATGACGCATCATGTGGAGTGCGTGGCGATTCTGGAGCCGGTGAAGTAAGGGCCTTTATCTGGGGTTTCGTGAGAGCCCTTTACGGGCGGAGTGGGCCGGAACGCTCCCTCGGCCGAGCGCCCTCGACCAAGTCCCGCGCCTTCGCCCTCCGACAAGCGAACCCGCCCGAGGATCCGACTCACGCCCCCCAGCGACAACGAGGTCGCGGGGTGGCGGCGCGATCATCAATGACGCGAAGCGGTACGGCAGGGCGCCGGAAGGCCGCCGTATCGAGCGGGTTGCCCACGGTGGGCTCGGTCTGGGGTTTCCTCGCAGAGGGGGCCGCACCCCAACTGGCGCAGTCAGCGACCGGCAGCGAACGGTCTGGTTCCCGTGCCCGCGCGGCCGGTGCGCTCTCATCCGGCTGTGGC
This sequence comes from Streptomyces sp. NPDC001515, assembly GCF_053597115.1. Classification (NCBI taxonomy): domain Bacteria; kingdom Bacillati; phylum Actinomycetota; class Actinomycetes; order Kitasatosporales; family Streptomycetaceae; genus Streptomyces; species Streptomyces sp. NPDC001515. Next base: position 12,647 of record NZ_JBSFHN010000010.1, on the reverse strand, counting down.
CGCACTCGGGGACGACGACCAGCCCCTTGTGGTGCCGTACGCGTTGCGCCGCAGGTCGCAGCTGTTGTTCCAAGGGCCGGCGGCTGAAGCCGGCCAGGAAGGTCCGGTCCCCGTTCTATGGACGTGAGCGTGCGGTGGAAGACGCGAAGCACAGAGCTGCGCGCCCCGCCCGGTTGTGTTGATGTGCGCCCTCCCCTCTGGCAGGGTGCCGATATCGAACGGGGAGGGAGCCATGCTCCAGCAGGTCGTCGAGGGCGTGCTGATCCACCGGAGTGAGTTGCTCGAGAGCAACTCCGTTGTCGTCCAGGGCAGGGACGGCGTGCTCGTCGTGGACGCCGGGATTACCGGTGCCGAAATGGTCTGCCTCGCGAACGACCTTCGACAGCGGCACCTGCCCGTGGTGGCGGGGTTCTCGACGCATCCTGATTGGGATCACGTGCTCTGGCACGCCGAACTCGGTGAAGCGCCTCGTTACGGCACAGCCCGCTGCGCGGACTTCATGCGGGATGTGTTGTCGCACGCGGACTGGAAGGCCGGCGTAGCCGAGGGGCTGCCGCCGGAGATCGCCGAGGACACACCGCTCGACCTCTACGGCCTGATCACCGGTCTGCCGGCTGGAACCGCGCAGCTTCCCTGGGACGGCCCCACAGTGCGGATCATCGAGCACGCGGCGCATGCCCGGGGCCATGCCGCCCTATTGATCGAAAAACGCCGTGTTCTCATCGCCGGAGACATGCTCTCCGACGTCTTCGTTCCCATGCTCGACGACACCGTTGACCCGATCGAGGACTACCTCGTCGGGCTGGGGCTGCTCGCGGGTGTGGTGGACGATGTCGATGTCCTCGTCCCCGGACATGGGTCCCTCGCCAGAGGCGAGGAGGTACGCGCCAGGATCACACTGGATCGCACGTACGTGGAGGACCTGCGTGACGTCCGGGTGTGCAGAGATCCACGGGTCGTCTCGCCCAAACCCGGCTGGGAGTGGGCAAGCGCCATCCATGAAGGGCAGGCCCGAAAGCTCGCCCGACGGGACGGGCGTGGCGGGACGCCTGGCTGACAAAAGCGCCTGTCCAACCGCACCTTGCGGTTCCTGGCCGGAGAGCTGACGGCCAGGTCCCGGGGCATCGGGGCGCGGCGGCCCACGCTGCCCCCGGAGCCGTCCCGCCCCGGTGCTTGCCAGCCGGGCGGGCGCCGGGAGGTGGCCGCGCCGACGACGTTCAGTCCGCCGGGGGCGCCCAGTCGAGCACGAGGTTCAGGAGGCCGGGGAAGCGGGCTTCCAGGTCCTCCATGCGGACGCGGCTGCGGCGTTCGAGTCCGTACTGGCGCTGCGTGATGACACCGGCCTCGCGCAGCGCCTTGAAGTGGTGGGTGAGCGTGGACTTCGGCCGGTCGAACCCGAACCAGCCGCACGTCTGGTCGAAGTCCTCCGACGACAGCAGCAGCCGCTGGACGACGGTCAGGCGCAGCGGATCGGCCAGGACGCCCATGACGCGCTCCAGGCGGATGTCGTCGGCCGCGGGCTCGGGGAGCCGCTCGGGAAGACCTTGCGGTTCCTGTCGGCGGACGTAGGTCGGCGCGAGTGTGTGCATAGGCCCAGGCTACCTGGTGTACGAGTTTCTTCGTACTGATGCTAAGTTCGACTTCAGTCGTACAGCTACGAGAAATCTCGAACTAGGGCGGTGCCGTGAAGAGGACAGTCGAGCAACGTGATCTCGGGTGGTCGATGGCGACGGCGTTGACCGTCGTGGCAGTGTTCGTGCTGTCCAACGCCCCCACGCCGCTGTACGTCCAGTGGCAGCGGACTTGGGGGTTCTCCTCCGGCATGCTCACGATCGTCTTCGCCTGCTACATGGTCGGGCTGGTGGGGGCGCTGGTCGTCGCCGGGAGGGCCGCCGACCGGTACGGGCGCCGCGTGGTCCTGGTGCCCGCGATGCTGGCCGCCATCGCGTCGGCCCTGCTGTTCCTGCTCGCCCAGGGCGTTCTGTGGCTCCTGGCGGCCCGGCTGCTGGCCGGCGTCGCGGTCGGCGGCGCGGTGACGGCGGGGATGGCCGCCGTGGTCGACGTCGCCCCGAGCAGCCGCAAACGGGCCGGAGGGCTGATCGCCTCCGCCTCGATGGTGCTCGGCGCGGGGATCGGCCCCCTGCTCTCGGGCATCACCGCGCGAGCCACCACCACCCCGCAGTCGTGGACCTTCGCCCTCGTCACGGCCCTCGCCGTCGCCGCTCTGGCGGTCAGCACCCGCGTGCCGCTCACCCGGCCCGCCCGCGGCGTGCCGTTGCCCGGCCCGTCCGTACGGTGGCCGCGCCCGCCCCGGGACCGCAGGCGCGAACTCCTGTGGGGCGCGGCCGCGTTCGGGCCGGGCATCACCGCCACCTCGTTCGTGCTCTCCCTGGGCCCCTCGGTGCTCGCCGGCCCCCTGAAGACCCCCGATCCGCTGGTCGCGGGCACGATCGCCTGTGCGATGTTCCTCCTCGCCACCGGGATCCAGTTCGCGGCGGGCGGCCTTCGCACCCGCACCCATCTCGCACTGAGTTCCGTGACCGCGGCGGCCTCGATGGCGGCGCTGGCGGTGGCGGTCACGCTGGCCCCGTGGTGGCCCGTCTTCCTCGCCGCCGCACTGCTCGCCGGGGCCGCACAGGGACTCGGCCAACTCGCCGGGCTCACGCTCATCGCCACACGCATCCCCTCCGAGCGCCGCGCCGAATCCAACGCCGTGCTCAGCATCGCCGGCTACATCCCCGCCGGAGCGCTGCCGGTGGCCACCGGCTACCTCGCCGACTCCGTCGGACTCGGCACGGCCGTCCTCGCGTTCGCCGCCACCCTCGGGGCCTTCGCTGCCTTCGCCCTCCCCGCCGTGGGCAGCAGCACCCGCCGCCACCTCACCGAAGACTCGCCCCTACGGAATGACGACCGGACCATGAAGCCCTCCACACTCGTGATCGCCGCCCACCCCGACCTGGAGCACTCGCGCGTCAACGCCGCCTGGCTCCGCGCCCTCGACGGCAAGGAACGCCTCACCGTCCGCGTACTGGCGGCCGCCCGCGGACCGCACGGCTTCCACGCCCCGACCGAACAGGCGGAGCTCGCCCGGCACGACCGGATCGTCCTCCAGTTCCCCTTCCGCTGGTACGGCGCCCCGCCGCTGCTCGCCGAATGGCTAGAAACCGCGCTGGAGCGCGGCTGGGCCTACGGCCCCGGCGGACACGCCCTCGAAGGCAAGGAACTCACGCTCGCGGTGTCCACCTGGTCGCGGGCCCACGACTACGAACCCGACGGCCGCTACGGACGAACCATGAGCGAACTCACCTCCCCGTACGCCGCCACGGCGGCGAGAGTCGGCATGCGCTTCCGCCCAGGATTCTTCGTCCACGGCGTCGGAGACCTCAGCGATTCCGCACTGGAGAACACCGCGAGCGCGTACGCCGCCTGGGCCGCGGAAGGAGCGGAGGGGCGGGAGTGACACGGCCTCGTCGAAGCGCGCCGTGCTGTCGCCTTCCACCACCCACTCGTATCCGTGGGCGGTCGTCGAACCTGCGATGAGAATCATCAGCAGCCCAACGGCGCAGCTTGGTCCGGATCTCCAGTACCTGGCATTCGGCCTTCATCAAGGCGCATTCCGGCTCGTCGGTCTTCACCGGCGACAGCTTCCTGGCATGCCAGTCTCCTTCCTGCTGACTTGCCGGCTCCCTCCCCCCCATGCGACCGGCTTTCCCGGCCGTATGCCTTCCGGCCGGTGTGGTCGTTGTGCCGGACCGGGCGGGCCCCGTACCGCCGATCGGTGCTCCGGTGTGCATGTCCTGCCGACGGACGTTGGCTCCGGTGTGTCACCGCGGTGCCAGGAGTTCTGCCGCGAACTCGGTCACTGGATCGTCGGCCGCGCGTCCTGCGGGGCGAGAGTGCCGGCCGGGACGTTCCGCACGAGCGTGCCGAGCGTGCGTGGATCGGCACGGAACCGGTCGTGCGCGGCAACGAGATTCCGGGCACGCTGCGGCTCGTGGCGCGGATGGCACCGCTCCGGGGCGACGGGCGGGCTGGTGGGGCGCGTCGACTCGATCCACAACCGTTTCGTGGATCGCCACGCTTGCGGAGGCGGGGCGGGCGTATGGTCAGCCGGCCCCCGGCGGGGGCGGCTCGGGGCCGGTGCGGGGCGACGGCGCAGCGGAGATACCTGTGCCTGGGGTGCCGGCACCGGCCCGACCCACCTGCGCGTCCGCAGCGGCGGTGCTGTCGTGGCCCTGTGCCGCGTCCGGGGCGGGCGCCGGGCCGAGCGTGTCCGTCGCGCGCCCGCGATGCGCGGTCACCCGTTCCCGCGTTGCCGGTGCCACCTCCGCCGCGAACGCCTGGAGCAGGTAAGGCTGCTGGGCGGGGAGCAGGAAGGCGCTGGTGCCGTGTTCCAGGGTGAGCGCGGCGAGTTGCTCGGGCCAGGCGCTGAGTGGCCCCCGGGGGAAGCCGGCCGGTCCCGGTGAGAGGTTGTACAGTCGGCGGACCTCGGTGGGATCGCGGCCGGCGACGAGGGCCGCGTCGTCGACGGCCCGGTGCCCCGCGGCCAGGCGGCGCGGCGGTACGTGCGGGACGCTGGGCAGCCAGCCGTCCGCCGTCGTACCGGTCAGGCGCAGCATGCGCGGGCCGAGCGCGCCGATCCAGATTCCGATGGGGTGCGCGGGCGCGGGGCCCGCGACGGCGCCGTCGAGCCCGTAGTGCTCGCCGGGGACATGCGGCCGCCGGCCCTCGCTCCACAGCGCCCGTATGACGTCGATGGCCTCGCGGGTCGCCCGCACCGCCTCACCGGGGCTGCGGCGCGGACCGCCGTCGGCGGCGATGGCGTCCCAGTACGCCCCGGCCCCCAGTCCCAGCTCGACCCGGCCGCCGCTGAGCAGGTCCAGGCCGGCGGCAGTGCGGGCCAGCGCGACGGGCGGGCGCAGCGGGAGGTTCGCCACGTTCGGGAAGACCCGCACGCGCGTGGTGGACGCGGCGATCACCGCCAGGGTCATCCACGCGTCGAGCAGCTCCGGCCGGTAGGGGTGGTCCGGCACGCTCACCAGATCCAGCCCTGCCCGGTCGGCGACCCGGGCCAGCGCCACCGCGTCGGCGGCGTGCCCGGCACTCGGCACCAGGACGGCGCCGAAGAGGAGATCGTGTCCGTAGTCGGGCATAAGGGGGTGCGCTCCTTGTCGTCGGCGCGATGGCGGGGGCAGGAGGCCGGTGACGTCCGGCACGAGGGGGCTTCGGCATGGCGGTCCCTCAGGTCGCCGACCGCGACCGCTCCGTGCTCGGCAGCCCGGGCACCGGTGTGCCGGTCCTGCTCCAGAGCCTGCCAGGCCCCGCCAGCGCGGCCGCTGCGGCGAGTCCCAGGGCGATCGCGGACATGACGAACGCGGTGGTGTAGCCGGACTCCACCGGCATCCCGGTGCCGGGGACCGTTCTGGCGGCGACGATCGACGCGGCGATCTGCGCGCCGAGGGAGCCGCCGATCGTCCGCATGATCGTGTTGATGCCGGTCGCCTCGCCCGTCCGGCTGCGGTCGACCGCGCTGACGACGAGGTTCGCCAGGGCGGCGAAGGCGAAGCCGACACCGATGCCGAGGACCCCGGAACCGACGTACACGGCCGCTTCGGTCTCGTGCGCGGACGCGTAGACCACGAAGCCGGCGACGCCGATCAGGCAGGCCAGGACGAGGGGCAGCTTCCATCCGGTGACCGCCCCGATGCGCCCGGCGAGAGGACTGGCGATCAGCATCGTCGCCGCCATCGGGGCCATGAACAGCCCGGCCTCGGTCACGGACGCGCCGAAGCCGTACCCGGCCTCGGGCGGGGTCCGGGCGAGCAGCGGGATCAGCGTGAACGCTCCGTACATGCCGAACCCGACGACGAACGCGGTGAGATGACTGGTGAGCACGGCGCGACGGCGCAGCAGTTCGAGGTCGATGAGGGGCTCACCGACCTTGCTCTCGGCGTAGGCGAACACCGCGAGCAGCACGACGGCGGTGACGAACAGGCCGATGATCCGGCCGGACGTCCACCCCCACGACGTGCCCTCGCTGATCGCGAGCAGCAGCGCTACGACCCCCGCGCTGAGCAGCACCGCACCGATCCAGTCGACGCGCCCGGGGCTGGTGGCCGCGGACTCCCGGACGAACGCGGAGACGGCGGCGATGCCGAGCACGACGACGACCAGTCCGAGCCAGAAGATCCCTCGCCAGTCGAGGGCATTGATGATCGGGCCGGGCACCACGAGCCCGACACCGAAGCCGATGCCGAACGTGGACGAGATCAGGCCGATTGCCACCGGCACCCGCTCGCGCGGGAACTGGTCGCGCGCGATCCCGAACGCCAGGGGAAAGGCAGCCGATCCGACCCCCTGCACCGCGCGCGCCGCGATCAGCAGGGCGAGCGAGTCGGCCAGGGCGGCGAGCAGGGTGCCCACGGCGAAGACGGTGAGGCTGGCGATCAGCACCCGGCGCTTGCCGAACATGTCACCGGCCCTTCCCAGCAGGGCCGTTGCCACGGACGCGGTGAGCAGGAAGGAGCTGAGCACCCAGGAGACGGCCGTCGTAGAGGCGTCGAACTCCCGCTGGAGGTCGGGCAGCGCCGGCACGACCATCGTCTGCATCAGGGAGAAGGACAGGACGGCCAGGAGCAGGGCGGCGAACGGAGCGGCGGTGCCGCGCCCTTCGCCGGGGGACGGGGTGTGGTCGGTCATCGGGCGGTCCTTTGGGGACGGGCGCCGCGGTCCGCAGTATCGGAGCACGCAAAGGGCGCCGAACTAGTATCGCGATGCGATAGTTCCATAGCGTCATCATTACGTCCAGTCACTGGATTGCCGTATCATGAGCGCATGAGCGAAACCCCTGGACCCGCTGCGCACGCCACTGGTGACGGCGGTGCGCGGCGCCCGCCGAGCCTGCTGGCGCTGCCGTCGTATCTCGCCGGTCACATGGCGCGAATCGGCCACGACGCGCTCGTCGAGGCGGTGGGGCGGCACGGGTTGCGCCTGCCGCACTTCGCGACCCTGACCGCGCTCTCGGACTTCGGTCCGCTGCCGCAGCACGTGCTGGCCGACCGCCTCGGCTTCCAGCGCAGCCACCTGGGCGGCTACTTGGACGCGATCGAGGAGCGCGGGCTGGTGCGGCGCACCCGGGACCGGTCCGACCGGCGCCGCCAGCTGGTCGAACTGACCGCCGAGGGAGGTCAGTTGCAGCGCCGGCTGTGGCAGGTGGCCCAGGAGTCCCAGGACTCCTTCCTCGGCTGTCTCAGCCCCGAGGAGCGGGACACGCTGACCGCGCTGCTGCGCAGACTGCTGGACGCCGACGACCGGGCGCGTCCCTGAGATCGGCAACAGCGCTCCGCCGTGCGGGGCTCCGGTCACCGGTACGGCCCCGTGGCCGCCGCCGAGGGCCCAGACAGCCCCGCGACGCAAGGGCGCCGACGCTCGTGGCCTCCTGACCGGCGGCTTCAACGGGCGGCGCTCGTCCCGGCAACGCCGTCAGGGCATCGGCGGGGACGGAGGGCGCGTCACCCCCGGGACGTTCCTGTGCGTGTGTGCGCCGCGGGGACCCGCCCGTCTCAGGACGGGTGCTGCACAGGGGTGGCCGGGGCAGGCCGGGAACCGGCGAACGTGGTGTGCGACGTGCTGTCCACGAAGACCTCGACCTTTCCGCGGGTCAGCCATCCCGTGCGAGCGCAGGTGGTCAGGCTGTACCTCCCGGCCACCAGGACCCGCTGCGCCGTGGTCGCGGCCCGCGTCTTCGGTGCCGCACCGGCGACCGCCACGGCGGAGGAGCGGCATTCATCCAGATCGATCGACATAGCTGCCTATCCGAGCACACAGGCGATTCGCCGCCGGCGCCCCGGGCCCGTCCGCGTGTCGCTGCCGCCGGACCGCGGCCGGTCTCCTCCGCCCCGGCGCGTCCGGCTCGGCCGCGTCGCCGGGGAGCCGGACGCCCCTTCCGCGCGGCCGGGGCCGGAAGAGCAACGACTGCGCCCGTCCCGGGGCGGTCATGGACCGGATCGGCGTTGCCCGGCCGGGTCCGGGCGCCCCCGGGCGCTGACCGGCCCTCTTCAGCCCACAGCGTCGGAGACGGACTTGACGCCGCCGTGCGCGGTCATGCCGCCGTCCACCGGGATCTCCGCGCCGCTGATGAACGACGCGTCGTCGCAGAGCAGGAACACGACGAGCGGCGCCACCTCGCCCACCGTTCCGGTGCGGCCGAGCGGTGTCTCGCGGACGTTGGCCTCGCGGAAGGCGGGGGCCGCGGAGGCCGTCATCTCGGTCTCGATGTAGCCGGGGTGGACGGTGTTGACCCGGATGCCGCGCGGGCCGAGCTCCAGGGCGGCGGTCTTCGACAGGCCCCGCAGCGCCCATTTGCTGGTGGTGTACGCGACCGGGTAGTGCGCCGTGAGGGCCGCCGAGGAACCGACGTTGACGATCGAGGAACCCGGTGGCATGAGCGGTGCCAGGTGCTGGATGCCCAGCAGCGGGCCGGTGACGTTGACCGCGTGGACGCGGGCCATGTCCTCGGGGCGCACCTCCCCGACGCGGGCCCGCCAGGTGACGCCGGCGTTGTTGACCAGGCCGTGCACCTGCCCGTACGACTCCCGCAGCTCGGCGGCGAGTTCGGCCCACTGCCGCTCGCTGGTGACGTCGAGGCGGCGGCAGCCGGGGGCCTCGGTCACGTCGGTGGCGATGACGCGGGCGCCCTCGTGGCGCAGGGCCTCCGCCTCCGCGGCGCCCTGTCCGCGGGCCGCCCCGGTCACGACGACGACCTTGCCGGCCAGCCTCGTGGGGTGCGGGCCGGTCACGGCCGCTCCCGGGGGCGGCGCCGGCCGGAGGGCAGGGGGACGGGTTCGGCGCCGGGGACGACGGTGCTGGTGAGGGTGCCGATGCCCTCGACGGTGAGGGCGACGGTGTCGCCGGGCTTGAGCGGCGGCGGGGTCCGCTCGCCCCGTCGCCCCCACAGCTCGGCGAGGCAGCCGCCGTTGCCGCAGGTGCCCGAGCCCAGCACGTCACCGGGGACGACCCGGGTCCCGCGCGACGCGTAGGCGGTCATCTCCTCGAAGGTCCAGCTCATGTTGGACAGCAGGTCCTTCCCCACCGTCTCGCCGTTGACCTCGGCGGTCAGCGCCAGCCGCAGGAAGCCGTCGGCGTCCCGGAACGGCTCCAGTTCGTCGGCGGTGACGAGGCACGGGCCGAGGGTGGTGGCCGTGTCCTTGCCCTTGCAGGGGCCGAGGCCGACCGTCATCTCCGCGCCCTGGAGGTCGCGGGCGGACCAGTCGTTGAAGACGGTGTAGCCGACGATGTGGTCGCGGGCCTGACCGGGGGTGAGGTCCCGGCCCTCCCGGCCGATCACGGCGCCCACTTCCAGCTCGAAGTCGAGCACGGCCGAACCGGGCGGCACGGGCACGTCCTCCCCGGGGCCGTAGACCGCGTGCGGATTGGTGAAGTAGAACGTCGGCGCCGCGTACCACTGCTCCGGGACGCCGCCGGTGCCCTCCACGGCCCGGCGCACGCCCTCGACGTGCTCCTCGAAGGTGACGAAGTCGCGTACGGAGGACGGCCGCAGGGGCGCGAGCGGGCGCACCTCGCGGACGTCGGGTCCCGCCGGTCCGGCGAGCGCCGCCTCGCCCGCGGCCAGGAGACCGGGCAGACCGGAGGTCTCCTCCAGCAACGCGGTCAGACAGGACACGCCCGGCAGCGGGAAGAGCGCGCCGCCTTCCGTCACGACGGCCACATGGCGGCGGTCCCGGTGTTCGTAGGAGGTGAAACGCATGGCAGGGCTCCAGAGGGGCGGCACGGGGCGGGGTGCGCGGCGCGCGGGCGCGCACCCCGCCGGGGAACGGGAGGGGTCAGCAGGGCGGGGCGACGAACACGCCCCGGTCCGGGTCGTTGAAGGACTCCTTGGCGACGAGTTCGTTCATCGCGTTCGCCGTCCCCCACTGGTCGGTGACCTCCGGCCGGGAGAAGTCGTAGACGTGGGGGTGCCAGGTGTCCTCGTCCAGGCACTCCAGCTCGGTGGTGTATTCGACGGTGTTGCCGTGCGGGTCGAGGAAGTACGTGAACGTGTTGTCGCCGGCCATGTGCCGGCCCGGCCCCCAGATCTTGCGGAAGCCGGCGCGCATCACCCGGCCCGAGCCGCGCATGTACTCGTCGAGGCCGCGCATCTCGAAGGAGACGTGGTGCAGGGAGGTGTGCGGGCCCTGGGCGATGGCCATCGAGTGGTGCTGGTTACTGATCCGCATGAAGTGCATGACCTCGCCCATGTGCGGGGAGCTGAGCGTGTCGGAGAGAGCGAAGCCGAGATGGCGCTCGTACCACTCCCGGGTGCGGTTCAGGTCGGGGGAGTTGAGGACCACGTGGGAGAGCTTGACCGGGATGGACTCCTTCTCCTCGATCCTGCGGTGCTGCCTGACCTCGACGTCGGCGGAGACCTCGATGGTGCGTCCGTCGACGTCGAAGAAGCGGAAGCCGTAGCCGCCGCCGGGGGTGTCGACCGTGCCCGGCCGGGAGATCAGCCGCACGCCGCCCGCGAGCAGCCGCTCGGCGAGCGTGTCGACGTCGGCCGGGTTCGCGGCGCCGTAGGAGACGAGGTCGAGGCGCTTCTCGTCGGCCTCGCGGAGCCGTACGACGTACTGCTCGGGGGAGCCCTCGGCGGCCAGGAAGGAGATGCCGGAATCCTCGGCGACCGTGGTCAGGCCCCAGACGCCGGAGTAGAAGTCGAGTTGCTTCCGGTAGTCGGGCACGGCCAGGTCGACGTGCCTCAGGTGGGTGAGCAGACGCATGACGGAATCAGTCCTTCCGGATCAGGGCGGCGGCGTTGCCGCCTCGTACGGCGTGGAAGTCGGCATCGGCGAGCCGGGCGGCCCGCAGGGCGCCGACGGGGTCCTCGGTGCCCATGTCGAAGGGGTAGTCCGAGCCGAGCAGCACCCGGTCGGCCCCGGCGGCGCGCACCAGTTCGCGCAGGACGTGCGGGTCGTGCACGAGGGAGTCGAAGTACAGCCGCCGCAGATAGCTGCTCGGCAGACGGTCGCAGCCCGCGCCCGCGTCGGGCCGGGCGGACCAGGCGTGGTCGCTGCGGCCGATGTGGGTGGGCAGATAGCCGCCACCGTGCGCGGCGATCACCTTCAGCCCCGGATGCCGGTCCAGCACGCCGGAGAAGATCAGATGGGAGAGGGCGACGGCGTTCTCCGTGGGCTGGCCGACGGTGTTGGACAGGTACCACTGGTCCAGCCGCTCGTCGAGGGTGCACCCGAAGGGGTGCAGGAAGAGGAGGGCACCCGTCTCCTCGGCCCGGCTCCACAGCGCCTCGTAGGCCGGGTCGGACAGTTCGCGGCCGGGGGCGTGGCTGGAGATCTCGACGCCGAGCAGGCCCTGGGCGAGGGCGTGGTCGAGCGCCTCGACGGCGAGGCGGGGGTGCTGGAGCGGGACGAGACCCAGCCCGCGCAACCGGTCGGGTGCGGCGGCGCAGTGCGCGGCCGTCGCCTCGTTGGCCGTCCGGTATACCTTCTCGGCGGTCGGCTCGTCGGCCCAGTAGTGGTAGTGCGAGGGGGAGGGGCTGACGAGTTGGACGTCCACGCCCTGGGCGTCCATCGCCGCCAGACGCGCGCCGACGTCCGTCAGCAGGGGGACGCGCTCGCGGACCATCGGCCCGTTGACCGCGAGGGCGGCCGCGCCGTTGCGCCGGGCGTCCAGCGCCCGCGCCTCGGCGAGGCCCGGCCGCCCCTCCACCAGCGCCTCGACGCCGGGCAGGAGGACGTGGGCGTGCACGTCCACGGTCGGCGCGGTCACGGCAGCTCCCGGAGCATGGTCATGGTGCGGGCCATCAGACCGGGCACATCGGCGTCGCGCACCCCGTCGAGCTGCCACTGCCCGATCCGCACGGACGCCTCGACCACCGGGCGGACCCGGGCGATACGCCGCTCGTAGTACGCCTGGAACAGCGCGTCGTCCCAGGTGTCGGACGCGGTGAGCATCCGGGCGAGCACCCACGCGTCCTCCAGGGACAGCGCGGCGCCCTGGGCCAGGGTCGGCGGACAGCAGTGCGCGGCGTCGCCGGCCAGGACGACCCGGCCCCGGTGCCAGGAGCCCTCGACCAGCAGCCGGTCGAACCACGTGTAGTTGACCTTCGCCGGATCGGTGAGGTGCGCGGTGATCTCCGGCCAGAATCCGCCGTAGTGCCGGGTGAGCCGGCGCATCTCGTCCGCGTACGACCCGGCGGGGATGGAGGCGCGGTCGCGGTTGGCCTCGACGGCGTACGCGTACAGGGTCGTCGCGCTGGTCGGGCAGTAGCCGGCGATGTAGGCGGGACCGCCGTACGCGAGGTCGGTGCGGGTCACGCCCTCGGGGCGCGGGGCCTCGACGCGCCAGATGGCCATGCCGGTCGGCTCGGGCTTGTCCGTGATGCCGATCGCCGCCCGGGTCGCGGAGCCGAGCCCGTCGGCGCCGATCACCAAGTCGTACCGGCGCTCGGTGCCGTCACCGAATCGGACGGACACACCGTCGGCGTCCTGGCCCAGGATCTCGGCGGTGGTGCCGAGCCGGACGTGGGGGGGGGGGGGGGGGCCCCCCCCCCGGCCCCCCCCCCGCCCCCCCCCCCCCCCCCCCCCCCCGCCCCCCCCCCCCCCCCCCCCCCCCCCCCCGCCCGCAAGCACACA
>NZ_JBSFHN010000009.1:130037-222870 GCF_053597115.1 Streptomyces sp. NPDC001515 | reverse complement strand
GCCGCGCTCGCCAAGGCCATGCTCGCCCGCCGCACCTGCCCCGCCTGCCACCGCGACGCCGGGTACTGCATCCCGTCCTCGCTCGGCATGTGCGTCACCTGCGCCGACTCCTCCTGCTGACTTCCTGACCTGGAAGGACCCATCGTGTTCGCTTCCCTCTTCGTCCTGCTCTACCTCGGCCACCTCCTGGCCGACTACCCCCTCCAGACCGACCACCAGGCCGCGCACAAGGCCGACCCTCACGCGGCCGGATGGGCCGCGAACCTGAGGCACGCCGGCACGCACGTCGTCACCTGCGGCGCCGCGCTCGCCCTCGGTGCTGCGGTCCTGGACGGGGTGGCCCTGTCCGTCCCCGTCGCCGGCGCCGCACTGCTCTGGATCGGCGGAACGCACGCGTTCATCGACCGGCGCTGGCCCGTTCAGTGGTGGATGACCCGCACCGGCCAGACCTCCTGGGCCCAGCACGGCGGGGCCGCGCACGTCGACCAGACCGCCCACGTCCTGGCCCTGGTCCTGGCCGCACTCGCCCTGGCCGCCTGACCCCGGGGTCTGCCTGTCACCCCCGCACCGGCCCGGTGCGGGGGTGGCGGGGAGGCCCCGGCCCGGGGAACTCCAACCACCTGACCAAGGAGTTGGACATGGCCCGCAAGACCGACAAGCAGTGCGCCCAGGCCGCCATCGCCGCCGCGATCGTCGGCCAGAACATGCGCGGCACCAAGACCGCCCTGAACGTCACCCTCACCCGCGACGAGATGCGCCGCGCCCAGGCGTACCTGAAGTCCGGCAAGCCCGTCACCGGCCGCTGACCCACACCCACCCACCACCGCACCCACCACGAAGGCAGGCACCCCAGTGAAGCTCCGCTTCGGCAACGTCACCGTCGACACCGACACCACCACCCCCGCCGAGATCCAGCAGGCCGCACAGGACTCCGGCGGCACCATCACCGGCGGCCACTTCGGAGGCCAGGACAACGGCATCTCCGGCGGCACCTTCCACGGCACCGTCCACATCCACACCGACACCAAGAAGTAGCCCACACCCCGCCCGCCAGCCCCGGCAGTCACGCCGTGAGGGCGCCGGATCGAATCCGGCCCGGGGCACTCCCACACACCCCCTTTCGCCCGTGGAAGGAACCGCATGGACCCCAACCTGCCCGCACCCCGGGCCCTCACCGTCATCCAGCTCCCCGACGGCACCTACACCTACGCCGACCCCCGCGTCCTGCCCGCCCAGCAGGGACCGCAGCAGATCGTCCAGCACATCCACCACGCCCCGCCCGACCGCACCATCCAGCGCCTCGCGCTCGGCTCCGGCGTCGGCGCCGGGGCCGTCGCCGCCGGCGTCTACTTCGGCCCGCTCCTGGTCGGCGTCCTCACCGCCATCGCCGCGAACTTGGCGTTGCTGGCGTTCCTCGCGGCCGTCATGGCCTGGGGCGTCGTCACCGTCGTGAAGTCCCTCACCACCGACGGCAAGGCCGCCTCCAAGGCCGTGCGCAAGACCGGCCGCCACTGACCCCAGAAAGGGTTCGCCATGTTCAAGGCAGGTGACCGGGTGCGGATCGTGGCGTGTGCGGATGACCCGCGCGCCGTCGGACGCACCGGCCAAATCATCGACGAGGTACCGCCCGGCCCGCTCACGGACGGCCGGTACACGGTCCACAGGATCGGCCTGCTGATCGGGCCGGTCCTGTGCCACCCCGACGAACTGCGGCCCGCCTGACGGTCCCCTGTCCGCCCGGACCCCGTGCCGGGCGGGCGGAGGACCGGACAGCCCGGCCCTCATCTGGGAGGCACCCATGCTGAGCTACACCCCGGCCGAGAAGCGCCAGCGCAGCAAGCTGTTCCGCAAGGGCTTCCGTCAGGCGTTGGCCGACTGCGTCGACCCGACGGTCGAGAAGGCCATCGAGCGCATCGACGAGCGGGCCGCCGAGCGCGGCGCGCAGGAACTGCGGGCCCTGCACCAGGTCCAGGCCGACGCCCGCCAGACCCTCGCCAACGCCAAGGCCGCCGAACGCACCGCCAACAGGGCCGACCGCCCCGCCGCCCGCCAGGCCCGCAAGCAGGCCGAGGACGCCGTTCGGCGTGCCGAGCGCGCCGTTCTGCGGGCCGAGAGCTGACCGGGGGCGGCCGGTTTCCCTGGCCGGTCCGGCCGCTCCCTTGTCCTCAACCCACCAGCAGTAATGAGCAGGAGAGGCACGTCCATCATGACCGAACTTGCAGTTGAGGGGGCCGATATGGGCACCCTTCACCACCTGGACGACCACCGCCCCGCCCAGACCTCCCCGGACACCGACACCGAACCGGTGAACCTGTCGAAGACCACCCAGGACCCCGCCGGGAGTGCTGATGGCTCCGGTGTGGTGGAGGCGGTGGACCGGGCCGACAACCCGTTGGCGGACTGGCTGACCGTGCCCGACTCCCCGGTCCTGCCCGCGTGGGCGCGGTCGGCCGCCTCCATTCGGGCCAACGCCGCCGCGCTGGCCCGCCTGTCGTGGTGGCACACCCGCTTCCACGCCTTCCGCGTCCCGAAGTACCTGGTCAAGACGGTTCTGCTGGCCGCGCGGGGTTTCTTCCGGGCGGCGGCGGGGCTGTGGCCCACCCTGTCCGCGCAGGACCACACGGCGACCGTGCGGGCCCTGCGCGCCCAGGTGAAGGCCCGGCCGGAGGATGTGGACCTGGCCGCCCGGCTCCAGGCCGCGCACTTCGAGCGGACCCGCACGCGGCGTTGGCGGTTCGGTGCCGCCGCCGTCGCGGTCGCCGCTGCCGCGATCGGGATCGCCCTTGCCCCTCCGGTGCTCCAGACGGGTATCGCGGCGGCGGTCGTCACCCCGCTCGCTTACCTCGGCCGGGGCAAGGACGCCCAGTTCCTGGACCAGGGCGCCCCGCCGCTGCGGGTCGACATGTCCGCGCAGCAGCTCAACGACGCGCTCCGCGCGGCCGGCCTCCTGAAAAGCGGCCGTGCCGGCGACGACGAGAAGGACGCGCCCCGGGTTTCTTGCTCGATGGGCCCGGTCCGTGACGGCCGTGGCTGGGCGGTGATCTTCGACCTCCCGAGGGGCGGCGGCAAGACCGCCTCCGATGTGCTGGCCAAGCGGGAGGTCATCGCGCAGGAACTCGGCGTCGATGAGATCCAGGTCATCATGTCCCGCGTCCGCGCGGCCAAGGGCGGCAACGCCGGCCGCGTCAGCATGTGGGTCGCGGACGACGACCCGTACCTGGGCACGCCGAACCCCTCGCCGCTCGCGTCTGCGGAGACGTTCTCGATCTGGGAGCCGATCCCGTTCGGGCAGGACGCCCGCGGCAACCGCATCGAAGTCCCGGTCATGTGGCAGTCGATGTTCTTCGGCGGGCTCCCCAGGCGCGGGAAGACGTTCACGCAGCGCCTGATGACGGCGGCCGGGCTCCTGGACGCCTATGTGCGGCACTACGTCGCGGACGGGAAGGGCGGGGCGGACTGGATGCCCATGCGGGCCGTCGCCCACCGCCTGGTCATGGGCGCCGAGGACGACGCCGTCGAAGCCCTCAAGGCCATGCTCGCCGAACTGCTGGTCGAGATGGAACGCCGGTTCGCGATCCTGCGGGAGCTGCCGACCAGCATCTGCCCCGAGGGCAAGCTGACCCCGGACATCGTGAAGCGGTACAACCTGCCGGTCATCTTCGTGACCATCGACGAGCTGCAGGAATACTTCACCGCGATGGAGCGCGAGGACCGCGAGCAGGTCATCAACGACCTGTGCCGCATCGCCCGACGCGGCCCCGCCGCCGGATTCGTCTCCAACTTCGCCTCCCAGCGCCCCGACGCCGAGTCCGTGCCGTCGAAGCTCAGGGAGATCATCACCCTGCGCTACTCGACACAGGTCGTGGACCGCACGTCGTCGGACATGGTGCTGGGCAAGGGCAAGGCCGCCCAGGGCGCCGACGCCTCGGTCCTGTCCGAGGAACACAAGGGTGTCGGTGTGCTGGTGACCGGTCCTGCGTCGTACGTCACGGTGCGGGCCGACTACCTCGACGGCCCCGGCTTCGCCAAGCTCTGCGCCAAGGGCCGGACCCTGCGCGAGGCGGCCGGACAGCTCACCGGCGACGCGGCCGGGGACGTCACGGCGGCGGCCGACGCGTCCGGGATCAAGCTCCCGCCGATCCTCTCCGACGCGCTCGAAGTCATGCGCCACAGCCCGCGCATGTTCACCACCGACCTGCTCGCCGCACTCGTCAACATCGACGAGGACACCTACGGCGACTTCAACGCCGAACGCCTCGCCTCCGAACTCGAAGCGGCCGGCGTCAAGCGCACCAGCAAGCAGGTCAAGATCAGCGGCACCAACGCCGCCGGATACCAGCGCCGCGACATCGAAGCCGCCGTCCCCGCAGAGATCCTCCTCACCCACGGGTAGAGGGGCACCCCACTACCCCACCCCCTCCCCGGCGCCCCTCCCCGCACCCTTCCGGGCACTTCCCGGAGGGGCCCGGAGTAGCGGGGGCCCTCTACCCCGGTAGCGGGGGAGGTAAGGGCCCGTGACCTGCAAGGTAAGGCCGGTAAAGGGGGCACGGGCACCCCCGCCCGCAGCCCTCCACAGCCTTGTTTCAGCACCAAGGGCGGCCCCCTCATCTCGCCAAAGATCCGGGGCCGCCCTCGTCCAGCACACACGAGAACTGGAGATACCCAGCATGACCCAACGCACCCTGATCCGGCGAGTCCCCGGCCGCAGGCCCCGGCTCCTGGACCTCTTCTCCTGCGCCGGCGGCGCGGCCATGGGCTACCACCGCGCCGGATTCGACGTGACCGGCGTCGACATCGTCGACCGCCCCAACTACCCCTTCACCTTCCACCACGCGGACGCACTGGACCACCTCGCCGCCCTCATCACGTCCGGGGAGATCGAGCAGTTCGCGGCGGTGCACGCCTCGCCGCCGTGCCAGGCCGGATGCGCGCTCACCGTCGGCACCAACGCCTCGCGCGGCTGGGGGCGCACCCACGTCCAGCTCATCCCAGAACTCCGCACCCTGCTCGACACCACCGGCCTGCCCTACGTGATCGAGCAGCCCAACGGCAAAGCCCCCGTCCGGGCCGACGTGCGGCTGTGCGGGGAGATGTTCGGGCTCGGAGTCCTGCGTCACCGGGTCTTCGAACTCGGGCGCTGGACCGTTCCCCAGCCCGCGCACCCGCGCCACCGGGGGTACGTGCGCGGCTACCGGCACGGCGTCTACCGCGACGGGCCGTACGTCGCCGCGTACGGGGCCGGCGGCGGCAAGGCCACCGTCCCCGAGATGCAGGCCGCGATGCGCATCACCTGGACCACCGTCCGCGAGGAACTGACCGAAGCCATTCCCCCGGCCTACACCCAGTGGCTCGGCACCCATGCCCGCCACAGCCTCCGCGCCCAGGAGGCGGCGGCATGAACACCCACCTGATGGCCGCCCTGGACCTCGCCGCACGCGGCGTGCCGGTGCTGCCCTTGCGGGCGGGGAAGGTCCCGTTCGGGAACTGCCCCGCCTGCCGGAACAACACGTGCGGCGGACGGCCGAACATGAAGACCCCCGGCCCCTGCTCCTGCCCCCGCCCGTGCCACGCCTGGGCCGCCGCCACCACCGACCAAGCCACCCTCACCGGGCCCGGATGGGCCCCTGCCTGGCAGCAGGCGAGGGCTGTGGCCTACCACCCCGGCGGCGCTGGCCTGACCGTGGTGGACCTGGACGACGCCGCCGCCATCGCCTGGGCCCGCGCCACACTCCCCGCCACCCGCACGGTGCCGACAACGCGGGGCGCGCACTGGATCTACCTGGGTGCGATGCCCTCGGCCAACGCCGTGCGGGCGAGTGTGGACGTCAAGTCCGTCATGCAGTACGCCCGGTGGCTCGGTCCCGGCACCGGCGCCATGGCCGCTCTGCCGGATGTCGTGCGCGGGCTGGTGGTGAAGGAAGAGACCACCTTCCCCCGGGGCGGGGTGGTCTCTTCCCTCTCCGACCGGGTCGCGTGGGATCACCGGGTGACCACCGGGTGCCGCCACACCGAGCGGTACGTGCGCACCGGCTTGGAGCGCGGTCTCGCCCTGGTGCGTTCCCGCAGGGAGAGCGGGGCGGGCTCGCAGACGTTCGGCGTCGCCCAGTTCATGGCCAAGCAGCACACGGACTGCCCCGGCCCCTGCGGGCTGGACGTCCTGGGACAGCAGCTCATCGCCGCCGCTGTGTCCATGGGTGTCCCCGAGCCGTACGCGGCCAGGGCGGTCGCCAACGGCCTGGCAGGTGCCGCATGAACGCCACCCCGCAAGCCGCGCTCGCCGGACAGCAGCTCGGCATCGACGGGCTTCCTGCCGCCCCCGAAACCGCGCCCCGGACGGCGCGGGCGGTCGTTGGGCGTAAGTCGTCGGCCGAAGGCCGTCCGCTTCGTCTTGTCCGCTCTGACCCGCAGCCGTCCGCCACGCCCGGCCCCCGCCAGGCGGTGCGATGGCTGCACGTCACCGCGCCGCCATCGTTCTCCGCTCTCGTGTCGGCGCGGTCCTGGTGCCGGTGCGGATACGAACGCACCGCCCGGGGCCGATCCGGTGTCCTGGCGCTACTCGAAGCCCACACCGCTCACCCCGATTCCTGCCCGCTGCTCAACGCCGAAGGGAGCAAGGCCGCATGAGCGCCGACCTGTGGGAGGGCTTCAGCGAAGCTCTGGACCCCGAGACCATCACCGGGCCCGTGTGGGACGAGCCGGTACCCCTCAACCCCCGCCGTGATCTCCCCACCTTCCCCGTGCACGCGTTGCCCGAGTGGCTGGGCGGCATGGTGGCCGGTGTCGCGGAGGAGACACAGACGCCGGTGGACCTCGCCGGATGCCTGGCACTCGCCGTCCTCGCCACCGCCGCCGGCGGGCGCGCCACCGTCCACGTCCGGGGACACTGGCGCGAACCGGTGAACCTCTACACCGCCGTCGCCCTCCCGCCCGGCAACCGCAAGAGCGCCGTCTTCACCCTCATGACCGGCCCCCTCCTCGCCGCCGAGAAGGCGTTGGTGGAACTCTCCGGGCCGCGCCGGGCCGAAGCGGAGACGACCGCACGCCTGGCCCGGTCCGCCGCCGACAAGGCCGCCCAGAAGGCGGCAGCGGCCGAACCCGGCCTGCGGGACCAGCTCACCGCCGAAGCGGTCCACCTCGCCCAGCAGGCGGACGAGATGACCGTCCCCGCGAAACCCCAGCTGGTCGCGGACGACGTCACCCCCGAAAGCCTCGCCACTTTGATCGCCGAGCAGGACGGGCGGATGAGCGTCATGTCCGCCGAGGGCGAGATCTTCGACATCATCGCCGGCCGCTACTCCGGCACCCCGAACATGGGCATCTTCCTCAAGGGCCACGCCGGGGACATGGCCCGCGTCAACCGGCAAGGGCGCGACGCCCAGCACGTCGAATCCCCCGCCATCACCATGGGCCTGGCCATTCAGCCCGAAGTCCTGGACGCCCTCGGCCGCGTCAAAGGGGCCGACGGACGCGGGCTGCTCGCCCGGTTCCTCTACGCCAAGCCCCTGTCACTGGTCGGCTCGCGCAACCTCACCCCCGCCCTGCTGCCCGAAGAAACCGCCGCCACCTACGCCCAGCGCCTGGGCGGCCTCACTCTCGCCCTCGCGGACTGGACCGACCCCGCCGTCCTCACCCTCAGCCCCGAAGCAGACGCGGTGCTGCTCGCCTACCAGAAGGTGACCGAATCCCGCATCGGGAAGGGCCGCAGCCTCCACCCGATCATCAAATGGGCCTCCAAACGGGACGGGGCCGTTGCCCGCATCGCCGGGCTCCTCCACCTCGCCACCCACCCGGACAACGGGTGGATGGTCCCCATCGAGGCCGCCACCATGGCCAACGCGGTGGAGATCGGGGACTACTTCACCGCCCACGCCCTGGAGGTCTTCGACGCCATGGGTGCCGACCCCGCGCAGGAAGCCGCCCACCAGCTCCTGACCCACCTCAAGGAACAGCGCCTGTCCGGCTTCACCAAGCGGGACCTGTTCCGGGGCCTGTCGCGCGGCGACTTCCCCGCCATGACGGACCTGGACCCCGCGCTCACGCTGCTGGAAGAGCACGGATGGGTCCGCCAGCAGCCCGCACCCCCGCGCACTGGGCGCGGTGGTCGGCCGCCGTCGCCCCGCTTCGACACCCACCCCAGCGTCACCCCGCCGCTCACCTGCGGCTGACAGAACCCCCAATCCGCTGACAGAACTGACAGAACCCCAGCCCTACCCGGCTGACCTGCACAAACGTTCATGATCACGGTTCTGACAAAACCTCCGAAAACTCTGACAGAACCTCCCCGCCGCAGATTTCCGGCACGACCTCGCCCGGTCGCGCCGGTCCGGGCGGCGCTCTGACAGAACCCCCCGCCCGGAGGTTCTGTCAGAGTTTTTTGAGGTTTTGTCACGACGCTGGAAACCGAAGTATCCGCAGGTCAGCGGGCCAGTCGCGAGGTTCTGTCAGTTCTGTCACGGAATACCGACCCATCGCCACCCCAAGGAGTCCCCGTGGCCCCGAAACGCATCCCATCCCCCGGCCCGCAGGCGACCCTGCGCGCCGGCCTCCCCGACCGCTACCTCACCCCGGATGACCTGGTCGCAATGTTCGGCCTGCCGAGTGTCGAAACGGTTTACGCATGGCGCCGCAAGAAGCTCGGACCGCCCGCCATCCGCATCGGCAAGTACCTGCGCTATGACCCCGCCGCCGTACAGGCGTGGGTACGCGAGCAGACCGCCTACGACGCCGCCTGACCCGCTCGCCCCCTCAACACCGGGTCGGGCAGGGAGGCGCGTCCCCCCTGAAGCGCCGCTTCTGGGCCGCATCCGAGGGGAGGCAGGAGCCCCTTTCGAATGCGGCCCACCATCTACGAGAGGTCACAGCCCGCATGGCTGGCTACGTTCAGGACCGTTGGTTCAAGGAAGAGACGACCCCGGACGGCAAGGTTGTTCGCGTCAAAACTGATCGCCACGGCATCGGGATGCGTTATCGCGCCCGCTACTTCGGCCCGGACGGCACCGAGAAGTCGGAGAGCTTCCCGGACCGGCAGAAGGGCCGGGCCGACAAGTGGCTGACGCGCATCGAAGCCGACATGGACGCGGGGACCTACGTCGACCCGAAAGCAGGTCGAGTCACCTTCGGTGAGTACGCCGAGAAGTACCTTGGCGGGTTGACTGGCGACCAGGTCAGTCAGGAGGTCGTGCGCAGGCGTATCCGGCTTCACGCGGTGCCCTACATGCGAACGCGTCCGATGGGGTCGTTCAAGCCCGAGCACGTGCGGACGTGGCTCAACGGTCTCCAGTTGGCAGTACCGAACGGCACCTACCGCCGCGCCATCTACGACTCGGTGTCAGCGCTGTTCAACGCTGCGGTGGACGACAAGGTCCTCAAGTCGAACCCGTGTCACGCCCAGTCGGTCAAGGCCCCGGTGCCAGAGGACCGGCTGATCGTTCCTTGGTCCGAGGGGCGCGTGCTGGCCGTTCGCGGCGGGCTGCCCGCGCGTTACGCGGCCACTGTGGACGCCGGCGGGGGCTGTGGGTTGCGTCAGGGGGAGGTCTTCGGACTTGCCAAGTCCAACGTCGACTTCGCCACGGGGTGGGTGCATGTCCGCCAGCAGATCAAGCGTGTCGGCGGAACCCTCGTCTTCGCCCCGCCCAAGCGCGGCAAGCTCCGGGACGCTCCCCTGAGCCCCGTGGTGGGGGCAGGCTTGCGGGAGCACATGGCCCTGTTCCCGCCCGTGCCGGTCACGTTGCCCTGGAAGACCCCGGACGGGCCACCGACGACGCTGGAACTGGTGTTCACGAGCGGTGTGGGCAACGCGATCTGGCGAAGCTACTTCGACGACTACGTGTGGAAGCCCGCTCTTGCCCACGCGGGCGTCATCCCGCCGCGCGAGAAGGGCGAGCGGCGCTACGCCGCCGCCCCGGACGACGGGATGCACGCGCTGCGGCATTTCTACGCTTCGGTGGTGCTGGAGGCCGGAGGCAGCATCAAGGCTCTGAGCGTCTACCTGGGGCACTCCGACCCGGGGTTTACGCTGAAGATCTACACCCACCTCCTGCCGAGCAGCGAGGAGAAGGCGCGGGCGGCGGTGTCGTCGGTGTTCCAGCGCATCCGCCCGCTGGAGCTCTCGGAAGCGGCCTGACGAGCAGCTACCGGCCCCCTACCGGCCCACGGCTCCGAATCGGCCCCTGTCTCGTGGCTCCGCCGCTGGTCAGGGGTCCTTTTACGCCTAGGTACCGCAAGACACACCCCATCTTGCCTGACGTCCATCCCCGGACGGAAACCAGTACGGGGCACAGCGCCTCCGGCCCCCTCCCCCGCACGCGGTGGCCCCGGTACGCCGCCGCCGTGGCGGGGTCGTACCGGGGCCGCGATCAGCGCGTCACCGGCCGTGCGTGGGCGCGCGGCCGGGCCGGACGGGGCTCAGTCGCCGGAGGGGCGGTCCTTGCGGCGGCGGAGGAGGAAGACCGCGCCGCCGCCGATGACGACCAGGGCGATCGCGATGCCCGCGATGAGCGGGGTGGCGTTGGAGCTGCCGGTCTCGGCGAGGTTGCCCCCGGGGCCGGAGTCGGCGCCGCCGGCCGTGGCGGTCGTGGTGATGGGCCGCTCGGCGGTCTGGGTGGTGAGGCCGTCGGTGCCGGGGCCGGCGGTCAGGCAGTCCAGGACGCCCGTGAAGGTGCGGGCGAAGCCGCCGGGTCCGGTGACCGTGACGTCGTACGCCTGGTCCTCGGCGACCGGGACCGTGACGGTCTCGGTGCGGCCGGGGGCGACGGTGTGCTCGGCGCCGGCCAGCTCGTAGGTGAACGGCTCGTCGCCCGTGTTGCGGGTGGTGACGTCGACGCCGCCCTTGGCGCAGTTCTTCTGCGCGGTGACGGCGGGGACGGCGCCCTTGCCGGCCCAGGTGGCGGTGGCGGTCGCGGAGACGGTGGACTCGCTGGAGCCGGCCAGGATCTGGGTCTGGCTGCGAGTGGCCCCGGCGAAGGCGCGGCCGACCGGGACGGAGGTGGTGGCCTGGACGGTCAGCGCGGCGGAGCCGTCCGCGGCATCGGCCGGGACGTCGAACCAGAGCTGGGTGCCGTTGACCGCCGTGGTGACGGGCTTGCCCTTCTTGTCGGTGACGCGGACCCCGCTGGCGGCGTCGGCCGGCGGGGTCACGCCGACCTGTCCGGCGTTGGTGCGCACAGTGACCGGTCCGACGCGCTTGCCGGAGCGGCCGGAGACGGCGACCGGGTCCAGGGAGAGGGACGCCTTCGGCTCGGCGGTGGCGCTCGCCGACTTCTCCAGCCAGTCCGCGAGCTTCTCCGCCTGCGCGTCGGAGGCCCGGACGTCGGCGTCGTCCGAGTAGCGCCAGATGGCGACCTGGGTGCCGGCGGCCGCGGTCCGCTCGGACAGCGGGCCCGTGTGAGCCTGCTCGGCGAGCGCCTGGAGATCGTCGACCTGGGGGTAGGAGTGCTCCAGGATCCAGCGGATCTTCCCGGCGTTCTTGTTGGTGCCGAGCGAGGTCTGGTTCCAGGGGGTCTCCAGGTACGTCGCCTGGTCCTGGGTGGGGTTGTGGATGTCGATGCAGTACGTCTTGAGCCTGCCGCCGCCGTCGACGGTCATCTCGAAGAGCCCGGCGGGCAGCTTCTGGGTCTTGCCGTTCGTCCGCAGGATCGCGCTGTCGAAGGTCTTCAGTCCGTCGAGCGTGGCGGTCGCACCGCCCTGGTGCGCGGGTGCCTCGTCCGCGACGGCGCCGCCCGCCCCGGTGAGCGCGCCGGCCACGACCAGACCGGTCGCCACCAGCGTGGCGGCCAGCCGGGTCAAGCCCCGTCTCCGCCCGGTGTCGGACGCCGCCGTGGATGACGGGTCGGTCGCTGAAGAAGCAGAAAACACAGAATTCCCCTCCGGGCGAGACCCTCACGTCCGGTACGTGTGTGGGGAATGTCCCGCCAGCCGACTCAAGTGCCCTGTGAGTACCGAGGAATCTTAAGGACCGGGCGTAGAACAGTCCCCCGTCATACCGTCCGACAAGCATTCCGACTCGGAATCGTTATCCCGTGCAATGATCCCGACGACCGGCTCCGGGCACCGGATCCGGGCCCGTTCGACGGGAATCATGGCCGGAAATCGCCATTCCTTCGAGGGCCGTCCGTCGGCCAGTCAGGACGCCGCGACCAGCTCGCGCTCCTTCTTCTGACGCCCCGTCCGCCGCCGGGTGACGGGCCGTTCGACTCGCTCCCCCGCGCCCTCACCGCGTCCCCGGGGACCCGGCGGGAGCCGGTCCGCCGACCGATCGTTTTCCGCCGCCCGCACCTCTACACCGTCCTGTTCACCGTCCTGCTGCCGCTCGCCTCCCACCGGCTCCCCGCCCGGCCGTTCCCGCACCGCCCACGGGTCCGTCTCCGTGCCACCGCCCCGGGTCACCGCCATCCGCTCGGGTTCGGCCCTGACCGCGCGCCGGAAGGCCGACGTCCCCCGGGTCAGATCGTGGCCGACCGCCGTCGCCTCGATGTCCACGAACGTGCGCCGCTGCCCCTCCCGTTCCTCCTCACGCACCTTCAGCCTGCCGTGCACCACCAGGGGTTCGCCCACGGCGACCGAGCCGGAGAGATTCGCGGCCAGGGTCCGCCAGGCCCAGACCGTGTAGAAGCTGGTGTGGCCATCGGTCCAGAGTTGTTTCTCGCGGTCCCAGCGGCGCGGTGTCACGGCGAACCGGAATCGCGCCATTCCCCCGCTCGCGGTCTCCCGGAACTCCACACCCGTCGCCGCGTTTCCCACCAGCGTCACCAAGGTCTCGTTCATGACTCCGCCTCCCCTTCGGTCCGGATTCCGTGACCGCGCTCCTACGCGCCGTCACTGGTCCCATCGTGAAGGGGAGGCGGAATTCCCGCTGAGCCCTGTGGACTATCGCCCCGTTGTGGAAAACTCCGTCACCGCCACGAAGCGCTCGCGCACTTCCCGGTAACGCGCCAACTCGGCCGACACCGGGTCGAGTACCTTGGCCCGCCCCAGCGCCGCTGCCGCCTCGCGCAACCGCCGCTCGGCCTCCTGCCCGTACCGCCGGGCCGGTCCCCGGGCCGCCGCCGCGCACGACCACTCCACCAGCGGACCGCCGATGATCCCGGCCAGCATCAGCAGCGCGGGGGTCAGCAGCCCCGGCTCCAGCACGCCGATGATCTGGCCGGCCAGCCACAGACCGCCGAAGACCTGGAGCAGCGTCATCGCCACCTGGGCCAGCACGGCGGCGGGCCACCAGGCGGGCCGGGGCGGCTTCGCACCCCCTCGCCCGGCCTCCCCGCGCCCGGCCTCTCGACGTCCGGCCTCGCCCCGGGTCCCGTAGCCGAATCCGGTCCCTGCCTCGGCCTCGGCACCGGCTCCGGCCCCGGCTCCGGCATCCACGCCCTTGCGACGCCCCTGAGCACCGGAGCCCCTCTCGCTCCCCGCCGCGGAACCCGTACCCGTACCCGCACCCGTGCTCGCGCTCGTCGCCTCGACTCCGGCGGCCCGTCCGGCAAGGGCGTCAAGCGCCTCGGGGAGGTCGCGCGCGCCGTGCACGGCGGCCTCGCGGACGGCCTGGGCCCAGGGGCCCGGCAGCCCGGCCGAGGCGTCGTCGGCCACGGTGCGGACGGCCTGCTCCACGCGTTGACGGGCCGTGAGGTGCTCCTCGGGAGGCGCGGAGACGGGGGTGGGGTCGGGGCCGCCGGGGCGGCGGGTCGATTCGTACCAGCGCCAGAGCCGCAGCCACGGTGTGCCGCAGGCGCGTCCGGCGTTGCGGCGCCAGGCGCGTTCGGCGGCCTGTCCTGCGGCGGCGGCCCCGACCGCGTCGGCCAGCCGGTCGGCGAACTCCTCCCGGGCCCGCTCCCCCAGCCCCGGCCGCCCCTCGGCGACGTACACGGGGCGGAGCCTGGCCGCGGCGGCGTCCACATCGGCGGAGAGCCGGCGGGTCGCCGCCGTACGCTCCTGGACGAACCGGCCCAGCAGGTCGCGCAGTTCGCCCACGCCGTCGCCGGTCAGGGCGGAGAGGGACAGGACGGTGGCGCCGGGGTCGCCGTGCTCGCTCACGGCCATGCCGTCCTCGTCGAGGAGGCGGCGCAGATCGTCCAGGACCTGGTCGGCGGCGTCGCCGGGGAGCCGGTCGATCTGGTTGAGGACCACGAAGGTGACCTCGGCGTGCCCGGCCAGCGGGCGCAGATAGCGCTCGTGCAGGGCCGCGTCCGCGTACTTCTCCGGGTCCACCACCCAGATCACCGCGTCCACCAGCGCCAGCACCCGGTCCACCTGGTCGCGGTGGCCCCGGGCCGCCGAGTCGTGGTCGGGGAGGTCGACCAGGACGAGGCCCTGGAGCGCCTCGTCGGCGGCGGAGCCGGTCGTCTGCGGCCGGCGCCTGAGGCGTCCGGGGACGGCGAGGCGGTCCAGCAGCCCCGCCGCGCCGTCCGTCCAGGAGCAGGCCAGGGGCTGGGATGTGGTGGGCCTGCGCAGTCCGGTCTCGGAGATCTGGGTGCCGGCGAGGGCGTTGAAGAGGGTCGACTTGCCGCTGCCGCTCGCTCCGGCGATGGCGACGACGGTGTGGCGCGAGGAGAGCCGCTGACGGGCGGCGGCCTCGTCGAGCACCCGTCCGGCCTCGGCGAGGTCCGACCGGTCCAGCCGGGCCCGCGAGAGGCCCACGAGTTCGCGCAGGGCGTCCAGACGGGGGCTGAGCGGGCTGCCGGACGGTACGTACGCCTCGACCTGGGGCCGCACCTCGTCCTCCGGCGGCACCGCGGGGTCCTCGGGCGGCGGTGTCCCCGCGGCGGCCGAGGCGCGGCGGGCGATGAGCCCGTCGTCCCAGCCCTCTCCGGCCCGCACGGCACTCCGCCCGGGGTCCCCGGCATCCGCACCCGTACCCGCACCGGGCGGGGGCGGGGGCGTGGGTGCCTGGGGGGTGGCGCCCCCGCCGTGTCCGGGGCCTTCGTCAGTGACGGCAGTCATCGCTGCCACCTCTCCTTCTGCAGTACGGACAGGGCGGCGATCAGTTCGGCCTGCGGCTCCGGGGCCACGTCGAGGCGGTCCAAGGGGGCGAGCCGGCGGTCGCGTTCGCCGTCGAGCACCTGGTCGAGGTAGCTGGTGAGCAGCGCCCCTCCCTTGTCGCGCAGGCGCAGGGCGCCCTGGGCGCCGATGCGTTCGGCCAGTTGCTCCCCGGCGGTACGGGCACGGCGTCCGCCGAGCAGCGCGGCGGCGAGCAGGGCGGCGACAGTCTCGGGGGCCGGGGCGGCGTTGCGCTCCATCAGCCGCACCTCCTCCTCGGCCAGTTCCTCCAGGACCCGGCGCCAGCGGCGTACGGTCATGGCGATCCGGCCCCGGATGTCCTCGGCCGGCCCCCAGCCGCCGTCCTCGCGGCCCGCGGACTCGAAGGCGAAGCCGCCCGAGGCGGGTTCGCGGCGCCAGGTGGCGCGGATCTGCTCGTCGGCGGCGGCCACCGCGCACTCCAGCAGCGCGGCCAGGGACTCCACGAGGGCGTCCAGGACCTCGTCGGCGGTGCTGTAGAGCGGGTAACCGCGCCAGCGGGTCCGGGCGTCCCCGGCCAGCGCGCCGCCGTTGCGCAGCCGCCGCCGGACGCGGGCGCCCTCGGTGCGGTAGGCGTCCTCGACCATGCCGGTCAGCCGTACGGCCGCCGCGTACTGCGCGGCCACCGCCCCGGCGAGCGCGGGCATCCGGACGTCGAGGGAGTCGATCATCCCGGCCGCCGTACGGCCGACGGCCTGCTGACGGGCCGCCGGGTCCTGGGCCCGGTGGGCGAGCCAGGCGCGCAGCGGGGCGACGGCGGTGGTGGGCAGCAGTCCGCTTCCGCCGCCGGCGGACTCGGGCAGTTCGGGGATGGTGAAGCGGGGCACGTCCCCGAGCCCGGCCTTGGTGAGCAGCGCGCCGTACTGGCGGGACACCTCGGCGATCACCTGGTGCGGCACCCGGTCCAGCACGGTGACGAGCGAGGCGTCGTACTCCTTCGCGGTGCGCAGCAGATGCCAGGGCACGGCGTCGGCGTACCGGGATGCCGTCGTCACCATGACCCAGACGTCGGCCGCGCAGATGAGTTCGGCGGCCAGCACCCGGTTGCGCACGACGAGCGAGTCGATGTCGGGGGCGTCCAGCAGCGCGAGCCCGCGCGGGAGCCCGGTGGCCGTCTCCATGCGCAGCGCGGTGCCCTCCTCGGCCGCGTTCCCGTCGAGTCCGTCCAGGTCGTCGCACTGCCCCGGGTCGGCGGACTCCTCCGGCGACAGCCAGACCCGGGTGAGCTGCGGCAGGACCCGGATCCCGGTGAACCAGTGCTGGTCGTCCGGGTGGCAGACGAGGACGGGCGTACGCGTGGTGGGCCGCAGCACCCCCGCCTCGCTCACCCGTCGCCCCACCAGCGAGTTGACGAGCGTCGACTTGCCCGCCCCGGTGGATCCCCCGATGACGGCCAGGAGCGGTGCCTCGGGGTCCTTGAGCCGGGGCAGCAGATAGTCGTCGAGCTGCGCCAGCAGCTCGGTCCTGGTCTGCCGGGCACGTGGCGCGCCCGGCAGCGGGAGGGGCAGACGCACGGCGGCGACACAGTCGCGCAGGGCGGAGAGTGCGTCGATGAGCTGAGGCCGTACGTCCAAGGTCACCACATGCGAAGAATGCCCAATTTTTGAGCCTTTTTGAAGCGTATGACCACCTCTGCGCGCCGGTTCCCCCGTCCGGACAGAGGGGACGAGTGGGGCGCAGGCATAACGAGTGCACAACACCCGGGGCGCGGGACGTCAAAAGCGATGCATCAATCGCACCTACCTGCGATTATCGTCTCGCTTCACCGAACCTACACATCGTGCCACGCAGGTGAAGCAACCGGGCCGAGCCCAATGGAGCCCTATCCTTGTCCCGGCAAGGTCACGGACCGCCCGGTCCCAGGGCTCCAGGCCGCCGAGGCCCACACCCGGCCCCCGTAGCTCAGTGGATAGAGCAGGTGCCTTCTAAGCACTTGGCCGCAGGTTCGAGTCCTGCCGGGGGCGCACAGAACGTTCGACCGCAGGGCCCTCCGCACCGGGGGCCTTTTCCACAGGTCGGGCGGGTACCGGTAGCGCCGCGCACACACCGGGCACGCTAGCGGGCGCCGCGTAGCGGCGGCATAAGCGGTCGCGGCCGGCCTCGCGCCACGTGCCTCATTGACGCCACACCCCTCCCCCGTCTAGCTTTCCAGCGGCGATTGAATCCTTTCATTCAAGGGGTGGGGAGCACCGCACATGCAGCGTGTCTGTTTTCTGCTGAACGTCCGCAAGGACCGGATCGAGGAGTACCGCGCGCGGCATGCCGCCGTGTGGCCGGAGATGCTGGAGGCGTTGTCGGCGGCGGGGTGGGGGAACTACTCGCTCTTCCTGCGGGAGGACGGGCTGCTCGTGGGCTACCTGGAGACGGAGGACTTCGACGCGGCGCGGGAGGCCATGGCGGGGACCGAGGTGAACGGGCGGTGGCAGCGGGAGATGGCGGAGTTCTTCGAGCAGACGGAGGCGGCGGACGAGGCGATGGTGCCGCTCTCCGAGGTGTTCCACCTGGCGTGACCCACCCCGTGTGCCGGTCTCGGTCTCGGCCTCCGTGCTCAGACCGCCAGGGCGGCCAGGACGAACGCCGCCAGGGACAGCACCGTGCGGATGCGGTGCAGGGCGTTCCAGCGGGGCTCGAAGGCGGTGCGGGCCGCCGTGTCGTCGTCGCCCTCGGAGGCGGCGAGCGCGTTGTTCAGGGGGATGTTGCCGGCGACGGTGATGAGGTGGGAGGCGACGGCGCAGGCCAGGGCGGCCAGGACGAGGGGCCAGCCGTCCTCGCCGTGTTCGGTGAAGGCGGCGACGGCGGGGAAGGCGATCACGCCGAGGAAGAGGAGCAGGAAGACGGGCCCCGGAACCTTCTCGTTGAAACGGCGCATCGCCGCCGTGAAGCCGTCGTCGGGCAGGGCGGCGAGGCCGGGCATGATCGCGACGAGGAACGTCAGCAGGAAGCCCGCGTAGAGGCCGGTCGTGATGACGGAGAGGCTGAGGAACAGGGAGTCCATGGGCCCATCATGGCCGGTCGGTTCCGGTCGCACGGGGTGAATTCGCATGCCCGTGCGACCGGTTGGGGGCGTCGGGCCGTCGCGGCCGTGCCCACGCGCCGCCCGTGCGACCGGTTGGGGGGCGCCTGTCCGTATCGCCTCCGCCCTCCCTCTCGTCCGCTCGCCCCTCCCCTCGGCTCAGTCCATCTCGCCCTCGTCCGTCCTCGGTTCCGGGACGTCCTGGCCGCCGCCCCTGAGCCGGTCCGCCTGGCCGATCATCGTGGCGAGGCGGGCCACCGCGTCGTCCTCGGTGCGGGTGGCCAGGTCCTTGGCGTGGGTGGCGAGGGTGGCCAGGGTGGGGGAGCCGGGGAGGGACTCGCCGCGCAGGGCCTCGGCGAAGTAGGCGGCGGTGGCGGTCACCTGGAGGCGGTCGCTGCCGCCGTTCCACAGGGCGCCGCGGACGCGGGAGACCTCCACGGAGCCGGTCCGCTCGTGCGGGGCGCGGGTGCGGGGGTCCAGCCAGCGCACGGTCGCGGTGGCGACGTGGCCGGAGGCGCCGTCGCGCAGCAGGACGGCGTAGAGGGCGGTCACGGTGTGGCCGGGGCCGACCTCGCCGCCGTCCACGGCGTCGTCGCGGAAGTCGTCGTCGGCCACCCGGCGGTTCTCGTAGCCGATCAGCTTGAACTTCCGCACGGTCTTCGGGTCGAAGGCGACCTGCGCCTTGGCGTCGCGGGCGGTCAGTTCGATGTGGGCGGGGAGCTGGTCGACGAAGACCTTGCGGGCCTGCTCCTCGTCGGAGATGTACGTGGTGTGGCCGTCGCCCTTGTCGGTGAGCCGTTCCATCAGCGCGTCGCCGTAGTCGCTGCCGACGCCCACGCCGAAGAGGGTGATGCCGTAGTCGCGGCGGGCCTCCCCGATGCGTTCCAGGATGGCGTCGGCGTCGGTCTCCCCGGTGTTGGCCAGGGCGTCGGAGAGCAGGACGACGCGGTTGTTGGCGCCCTCGCGGTGCCTGTCGACCGCCTCCTCGTACCCGCGCCGGACGCCCGCCTCCACGTTGGTGGAGTCGGTGGCCTCCATGGAGTCGACGGCGTCGTGGACGCGCTTGCGGTGGTCCCCGACCCGGGTCATCGGCAGGACCGTGCGCGCCTCGTCGCTGAAGGTGACCAGGGCCACCGAGTCGTCGTCGCGCAGTTCGTCGGTGAGGATGCCCAGCGAGGTCTTGACCAGGCCGAGGCGGTCGGACGAGGCCATGGAGCCGGAGATGTCCACGACGAAGGTGAGGGCGGCGGGCGGGCGCTCCGCCGTGCTGGGGGCGGCCTTGGTGGCCAGGCCCACCCGGACCAGCGACCAGTCCCCGCCCTCGCCGCCCGCACGCGCCCCGTCGACGGAGACGGTGAAACCGTTGCCGGACGGGCGGCGGTAGCCCTGGCGGAAGCTGTTGACGAACTCCTCGGGCCGGACGGTCTCCGGAGCCGGCAGCCGGCCGTCGGCCAGGGTGCGGCGGGCATAGCCGTACGAGGCGGTGTCGACGTCCAGCGCGAAGGTGGAGAGGTAGTCGGGGCGGGCGGTGGCCGTCAGCCCGTCCGGCTTCTTCCGGCCGTCCGCCTCCGCGCCCTCCTGCCGGTCCCCCGCCGTCCCGCCGCCCGGGACCGCCCCGCCGGTCGCGGCCGGGGCCGGCGCCGGTCCGCGTTTGTCGCTCGTCGCGGTGCTGCGGTCGGAGTCCGTCCCCGAGCAGCCCGTGAGCAGTACCCCGCCCGCCAGGAGCAGCCCGATCGCTCCCCGGCGCCTTCGTGTCCCGCGTTCCATTCCCCTACCCCCGGTGTCGTGGCGTCACTTCGTGAATGTGACGTGCGAACCGGGGCGGCGGACCCGCGCGTTGGTTGCGGAACGGTTGCGATGCGGCAACGGCGGTGCGCCCGGTGGCGGAAGGTCGCGTTCAGGAAACGATGTCCTTACGGCTGAACCCCCGGAAGGCGAGGGCGATCAGGATCAGGGCATAGGTCACTGATACGGCCGCGCCCTTCGCCATCCCGGCCCATTCCAGGTCCGGCTGGAGCGCGTCCGCCCAGGCGAACTGCCAGTGCGCGGGAAGGAAGTCGCGCCAGGAGCCGAGTGCGGTGACCGCGTCCAGCACATTGCCGACGATGGTCAGCCCGACCGCCCCGCCCACCGCGCCGAGCGGGGCGTCCGTCTTCGTGGACAGCCAGAACGCCAGCCCGGCGGTGACCAGTTGGGAGACGAAGACGAACGCGACGACGAGCGCGAGGCGGGGCACGGTGTCTCCGGCGGCGAGTTCGCCGCCGGTGGGCAGTTCCAGCGGGCCCCACCCGTAGGCGGCGGCCCCGGCCGCCAGCGCGACCACCGGCAGCAGCACCATCGCGGCGAGGCTGAAGCCGAGCGCCACCACGAGCTTGCTCCACAGCAGCCGGGCCCGGGGCACGGGCGCGGCCAGCAGATAGCGCAGCGAGGACCAGCTCGCCTCGGAGGCCACGGTGTCGCCGCAGAACAGCGCCACCGGCACCACCAGCAGGAATCCGGCCGAGACGAACAGACAGGTCGCCGCGAAGTTCGCCGCGGACGCGGTGGCGGTGTCCATCAGCGTGATCCGGTCACCGCCCCGCCCGCCGCCGTCGGGGGTGCCCCCGATGGCGAAGGCGGCGATCAGGACGAACGGCAGCGCGGCGAGCACCCCGCCCATGATCAGCGTGCGGCGCCGGCGCAGTTGGCGCACCGCCTCGACGCGCAGCGGCAGGGTGCGCCGGGCCCGGTAGCCGGGGGCCTCCGGGAGCTCTGCGAGATCGGCTGCGGTACTCATGCGGAGCCTCCGGAGATCAGGGTGAGGAACGCGTCCTCCAGGCGGCGGTGCGGTCCGACGCCGGTCAACGGCACGTCCAGGCGGACCAGTTCGCCGACGAGCTGGGGCGTGGTGGCGCCGTCGAGGCGGACGAGCAGCCCGTGGGCGTCGTCGGTGCGCACGGCGGAGCCGATCCCCGGCAGCGCGGCGATCTTCCCGGCGAGCGGTTCACCGATCTCCTCGGCGGAGGTCACCAGCACCATGTCCCCGGAGCCGGTGATCTCGGCGACGGGACCGGCCTGGACGAGCCGGCCGCGGTCCATGACCACGAGGTGGGTGCAGGACTGTTCCACCTCGGACAGCAGATGGCTGGAGACGATGACGGTACGGCCGCCGGCCGCGTACCGGATCATCACGTCCCGCATCTCGCGGATCTGCGGCGGGTCGAGTCCGTTGGTCGGTTCGTCGAGGATCAGCAGGTCGGGCAGGCCCAGCATGGCCTGGGCGAGGGCGAGGCGCTGACGCATGCCCTGGGAGTAGGTGCGCACGGCGCGGGCCAGGGCGTCGCCCAGGCCGGCGATCTCCAGGGCCTCGTCCAGGTGCGCGTCCCCGGCGGGCCGCCCGGTGGCCTTCCAGTACAGCTCCAGGTTGGCGCGGCCGGACAGATGCGGCAGGAATCCGGCGCCCTCGACGAACGAGCCGACGCGGGAGAGCACGGGCGCGCCGGGGCGTACGGCCCGTCCGAAGACGCGGATCTCGCCCTCGTCGGGGGTGATGAGCCCCATGAGCATGCGCAGGGTGGTCGTCTTGCCGGCGCCGTTGGGGCCGAGGAGGCCGAGGACCTGCCCCTTCTCGACGCGGAAGGAGAGGTCGCGGACGGCGTACCGGTCGGTGGCGCCGGCGTACTTCTTGGACAGGCCGGTGATCACCAGCGGTACGCCGGCGAGCGCGGGGTCCGGGGCGGGTGCGGCGGTCCGGCGCCGCGCGGTCAGCAGCAGGACGGCGGCGATGAGGACGGCGGCGGCCGGCAGGCCCCAGGTCCACCAGGGCAGGGCGGCGGGGGCGGTGGTCAGCGCGGGGGCGGTGGGCAGGGTCAGCGGGCCGTCGAGGGAGGCGGTGTACGTGGTCGGCTCGGCCGGGGAGGCGTAGCCGAGGTCGGTGGCGGCGAGCACGAGGCGCAGCCGGTGGCCGGCGTCGAAGGCGTGGTCCACGGCGGGCAGGGTCAGCTCGACCGGCTTGCCCTGCTGTGCGGGGGTGATGCGGTACGGGGCGACGAGCTGGGCGGGCAGTCGCTGCTGCTTGCCGTCCGGCGAGACGTCGTACACCTTGCCGAACAGCACCGCGTCGCCCTGCTCCGCCGTCACGGTGACGCGCACGGTCGGCGCGCCGGTGACGCGGAGCGAGGCGGGCAGCGGGGCGGAGTCGAAGCGGGCGTACTGGCCGGGGAAGTCGAGGGAGAGGCCGACGCCGAGCGTGGAGAGCTGCGCGAGTCCCCCGCCGAGCCCCGGCACGGCGGAGATCGCGGGCGGGTTCGCCCCGGCCGGGTTGTGGAACTGCTGGGTCCGTCCGCGCAGTTCGACGGCGTGCGGGCCGCTGCGCAGTCCGGGGTACGTGTCCCCGCTCGCGCCCCGGGTCTGGACGGCGCCGTCGGTGGAGTCGATGCCTCCGGTGCGAGTGACGCGGAAGGCGGGGCCGGTGGAGGCGGCCTCGTCCTTCTTCAGATAGCGGTCGAACCAGGCGCCGACGCGTCGTTGGACGCGGTCGGTCTCGGGGTCGCCGCCGTCGTGGCCGCCGGCGATCCAGTCGACGGCGACGGGCGCGCCGTTGGCCCGGATGGCACGGGCCATGGCGTCGGCCTGGCCGAGCGGGAAGAGGGAGTCGGTCTGGCCCTGCACGATCAGCGCGGGGACCTTGATGCGGTCGGCGACCGCGCTCGGGGACCGTGCGGCGAGCAGGTCGCGGGCAGCGGCGTCCGGCTTCCCGGTGACGGCGACCCGTTCGTACATCGCGCAGAGCCGTTTCTCGAACTTCTCGCAGCCGCCGCCGCTGGTGACGAAGATGCCGGCCCAGAGCTTCTTGAACACCCCGTCGGGGAACAGGGCGTCGGCGAGGTTCCAGTAGGTGATCGCCGGGGCGATGGCGTCGACGCGCCGGTCGTACCCGGCGGCCAGCAGGGAGACGGCACCGCCGTAGGAGGCCCCGGTCACGCCGACGCGAGGGTCGCCCGCGCCGTCGAGCAGCACCTCGGGGCGTCCGGCCAGCCAGTCGATCAGCCGGGAGACGTCCCTGACCTCGCGGTCGGGCGCGTTGAGCCCGATCTCTCCGCCCGACTTCCCGAATCCGCGCGCGGACCAGGTGAGCACGGCGTACCCGTCGGCGGCCAGCCGCTCGGCCTGGGCCCGGGTCTCCTCCTTGCTGCCGCCGAAGCCGTGGCCGATGAGCACGGCCGGCCGGCGCCCGGCGCCTTCGGCGGTGAAGTACGAGGTGTCCAGGGACACCCCGTCCACGCGCATCATCCGGTCCTGGCGGTGCACGGCCGGCGCGCCGTCGTCGGCGGCGGCGGCCGTCCAGGTCCCGGCTCCGGCCAGCACGGCGAGCGCGGCGATGCCCGCGGCCCACCGGCCGCCCCGGGACCGGGGCAGCGGGCGCCGCCACCGGGAGGGTCGCGCAGTAGGAGTCTCCATGCGTCGAGCCTATGCGGCCCGCCACCCCGCCCACGCGGTCCGCCGGGCGGAACTCCCCGGCCTCCTCAGGGCGTACGGGACGCCGCCGCGTACTGCGCCCGCGGTACGCGGGAGCGCGGGCCGGGCGGGGCGGGGCGCATCGGACGGCGCGGGGCGGGCCTGGCGGCGCGGGCCGAGCGGGGCGGGACGGGCCGGTCGGTACGGCGGGGCCCGTCCGGGCGCGGCTCAGTGCTTGAGGCTGGTCATGAGGTCGCGCATGTCGCTGATCAGGGCGGACTGGTAGGCGGTCAGGGACGGTTCGGCCGCCTCGTCGTCACCGTCGTCGTCGACGGCGACCGATGCCTCGGCGGTGTCGCCGGCGTACACGAAGAAGGACGAGAGCCGCAGGGTGAGGACCGCGCCGCCGTCCAGGACCCGCAGCTCCGTGTCCCCGTCCGGCAGCGTCAGCAGATACGCCTTCTCGCCGAGGTCCGGGACGATCTCCACCTCGGTGCCGGGTTCGACGCCCAGCCCGGTCGCGTTGCGCTGGGCCTCGAACTCCTCGCGCGGGTCGGTCTTCTTGTGCAGGGCGATCTCCACACCCACCCCGTAGTGGTCGGCGCCGTCCCGGTCCGTCCGCCCGTCCTTCTCCCGGAGGGATATGTAGCAGTGGACGCGGTCGAGCACGGGGTGCCGCAGCATGCTCGGGCTCATGGAGCCCCCCGGCTCCCTCGGCGCGACGGCCGCCCCGATCGCCTTCAGCCGGATCCCGGGGCAGGGGTCCTTGTCCAGCCGGTACCCGTGCAGTTCGGGCGCCCGGTCCCCCGGCTGGTACGCGACCAGCACCGCGCCCCAGACGGCGGAGGCGGCCACGGCCCCGCCGAGCGCCCAGAGCCACCGCCGCCACGGGGCCCACGTGCGCCGTTCGCGTACCGGCGGCGGGGGCTGTTCGCCCAGGTCCAGTACGTCGGGCGGCGCCGGAGCCCCGAACGTCCCGTCCTCGCCGGCCATCTCCGGTTCGGAGATCATCGCGTCGCCCCCTCGGCCCGTCCGGTGTGCACGCCCCTTCGAGGGATGATCCCCCGGGCGGGCCCGCATACGCGTGCGAAGCGACATCCGAGGGGCACAGCGCCCTTGTGCGAAGCGCACGCCCGGCACTCCCGAAGACTGTCCGTGCACGCCAAGTCCCTTGCTTCACAGCCGTATTGGAATGCCCTCATGGCCACTGCCGCAGCCCCTGCCAACGCCACCGCCATCGCCACCGCTCCTGCCAACTCCACTGACCCCGCTACCGCCACTGACGGAACGACGGCCCCGCGTCCGGACCGCCCCGCGCGGTGCCTCCGCGCCGAGATCGAGGGGCTGAGGGACGAGGCGACGCGCCAACGGACACTCGCGCACCGCCGGGCGGACTTCTGGGCCAGGGCGGACATCGCCCTCGGTTTCCCCGCCGCCCTGCTGGCCGGCACGGCCGGGGCCACGGGGCTGGCCTCGGCGGACGCCCGTCTCCCCGCCGCCCTCGCCGCCCTCGCCTCCGCCGGGTTCGCGGCGGGCGCCGCCTTCCTCCACAGCGACACCCGGCGCCGCGCCAACAAGCGCGCCCGGCACGCCTGGGCCTCGGCCGAGGCCAGGGCCATGGTGGCGCTGGCCCGCGAGACCGTGTCCCACGAGGACCTCGCCGCGCTGCTGGAATGCCGTCAGGCCGCACTGGCCGCCTACGACGGCGAGGAGCCGCCGCCCGGTCCGTCGTGACGGGTGACGCGTGCGGCCGCCGCCGGCGCCGGGTACGGCGTCTCCTCCGGGAGCAGGTCCCGGGCCGCCGCCAGGTCCCCGGCACGGACGTGTCCGTGGATCTCCTTGGCCAGTGGCGTGACATCACGGATGGAGACCGTCCACTCGTCCGCGTACCGCCGCGCGGCCTCCCCCGACAGCCCGAGCTGGAGCGAGCGGTACGGCAGGCGGTCCAGGCGCAGATCGCGCTCCGGGTCCCACTGGACGCGGGCCGGGGCCGTGCGCAGGGCGCGCTGCCAGCTCGCGCGGTCGGGGTGAACGCCGCTGACGTGGTGGGAGAGTTCGGCATGGGCCAGGGCCCAGTCGAAGCCCTCGCGGGTGATCTCGACGGCCAGGACGGTCTCCTGGCCCTCCTTCTCCGCCCAGCCGCAGCGGTACATCATCCACAGGAAACTGGGCTTGATCCAGGTCATGCGGTCCCGCTTCCACGCGGCCGGGAACCGGCCGTCCCGGGCGGCGGGGAGGCCGAGGGAGGGCCTGTACGCCTGGTAGACGGTGAGGGTGGTGGCGGTGTGCAGGGCCCGGATCTGATGCTGCGGCGGCTGTGCTTCGGTCATGCGCACCATCCCAGCACCGGGGGCGGACCGGAGGCGAACGGGTTTTCGCGCCCGCCCCGTCCGGCCGGTGTCACGCCCCGCCCCCTGACATTCGTCATACGGAGTCCGGTACACCCTTCTCTGCCGGGGAGGCGGGTCCGCCCGACAGGATGGATCCATCGCAGCGGGCGCCGTGAGGGTCCCGCACCACGGGGAGGACACCGAGATGAGCAGCCCGGCCGCCGCAGTCGCCGCACCCGTCACCGCGCCCGCCGCCGTTCCGGCCGGGAAGGCCCCGCTCTCGCCGCGCACGGCGCTGCTGGACAGCCTGAAGCCGCTGCTCCTCGATGTGGCGGTGCCGCTCGCCTCGTACTACGCGCTGAAGGGGGCCGGGCTGAGCACGTTCGCGGCCCTGGCCTGGAGCAGCGCGGTGCCGGCGGCGCGCACGGTGTGGGGCGCGGTCCGGGAGCGGCGGCTGAACGCGCTGGCCGCGCTGATGGTGACGGTGAACGTGGTGAGCCTGCTGCTCGGCCTGGTGTCGGGGGACGCCCGGCTGATGCTCCTCAAGGACAGCGGGGTCAGCAGCACCATCGGTCTGGTCGTCCTGCTGAGCGTGGTGCGCGGACGGCCGATGATGACGGAGGTGATCCGGCCGTGGATCACCCGGGGCGAGGCGGCCAAGTCCGCCGCCTGGGAGCGGCTGTCGGCCGGGTCGGCCGCGTTCCGGCGGGCCGAGCGGCGGTTCTCCCTGGTGTGGGGCGCGGCCCTGCTGGCCGAGTGCGCGGTCCGGGCCGCCGGGGCGTACACCGTGCCCGTCGAGACGATGGTGTGGGCGGGCACCGTGGTCCTCGTCG
Source organism: Streptomyces sp. NPDC001515 (assembly GCF_053597115.1). NCBI lineage: Bacteria > Bacillati > Actinomycetota > Actinomycetes > Kitasatosporales > Streptomycetaceae > Streptomyces > Streptomyces sp. NPDC001515. The sequence continues at coordinate 196,255 of NZ_JBSFHN010000009.1, read as the reverse complement.
TGGCGATGCTGCTCGCCTTCGTGGTCTCGGGGCGCCTCGGGGTCGGTCCGATGGAGCGGATGATCGCCGAGGAGACGGCGGCCAATTCCGGCCACTGACCGTACGACCACCCGACGGGCCCGACCGGCCCGTCCACGGAACCGTACGACCCACCCGACGGAGCCCGACAGGCCCGTCCACCGACCACCGCAGGGCCGCCCCGGGGGAGCGGCCCTGCGGTGTGTCGCGCGGAGGGCGTCGGAGGCGGGACGCTCCGCGCGGGAGGGGGTGTCAGTGGTTGCGGGGGAAGCCCAGGTCGACGCCGGCCGGGGCGTCGGCCGGGTCGGGCCAGCGGGTGGTGGTGACCTTGCCGCGGGTGTAGAAGTGCACCCCGTCGTTGCCGTAGATGTGGTGGTCGCCGAAGAGGGAGTCCTTCCAGCCGCCGAAGGAGTGGTAGCCCACCGGGACCGGGATCGGGACGTTGATGCCGACCATGCCGGCCTCGATCTCCAGCTGGAAGCGGCGGGCGGCGCCGCCGTCGCGGGTGAAGATCGCGGTGCCGTTGCCGAACGGCGAGGCGTTCATGAGGGCGACGCCCTCCTCGTACGTGTCGACGCGCAGCACGCACAGGACGGGGCCGAAGATCTCGTCCTTGTAGGCGTCGGAGTCGGTGGAGACGTGGTCGAGGAGCGAGAGGCCGATCCAGTGGCCGTTCTCGAAGCCCTCCACGGTGTGGCCGGTGCCGTCGAGGACGACCTCCGCGCCCTGGGCGGCGGCGCCGGTGACGTAGGAGGCGACCTTGTCGCGGTGGGCGGCGGTGATCAGCGGGCCCATCTCGGACGTGGGGTCGTTCCCCGGACCGATCTTGATCTTCTCGGCGCGCTCCTTGATGCGGGCGACCAGCTCGTCGCCGACGGAGCCGACCGCGACGACGGCGGAGATCGCCATGCAGCGCTCGCCGGCCGAGCCGTACGCGGCGGAGACGGCGGCGTCGGCGGCGGCGTCGAGGTCGGCGTCGGGCAGGACCAGCATGTGGTTCTTGGCGCCGCCGAGCGCCTGGACGCGCTTGCCGTTGGCGGAGGCGGTGGTGTGGATGTAGCGGGCGATCGGGGTGGAGCCGACGAAGGAGACGACGGAGACGTCCGGGTGGTTCAGCAGCCCGTCGACGGCGACCTTGTCCCCGTGCAGAACGTTCAGCACCCCGTCCGGGAGCCCGGCCTCGGAAGCCAGCTCGGCCAGGAGGTTGGCGGCCGAGGGGTCCTTCTCGCTGGGCTTGAGGACGAAGGTGTTGCCGCAGGCGATGGCGAGCGGGAACATCCACATCGGCACCATGGCCGGGAAGTTGAACGGGGTGATGCCCGCGACGACGCCGATCGGCTGGCGGATGGAGGAGACGTCGACCCGGTTGGAGACCTGGGTGGACAGCTCGCCCTTGAGCTGGGTGGTGATGCCGCAGGCCAGCTCGACGATCTCCAGACCGCGCGCGACCTCGCCCAGCGCGTCCGAGTGCACCTTGCCGTGCTCGGCGGTGATCAGGGCGGCGATCTCGTCGCGGTGCGCGTCCAGCAGGGCGCGGTAGCGGAACAGGACCGCGGTGCGGGCGGAGAGCGAGGACGTGCTCCACGTCGCGTACGCCGCCTTCGCGGCCGCCACCGCGGCGTCGACCTCCTCCGGGGAGGCGAGCGCGACCTGCGTGGTGACGGCGCCGGTCGCGGGGTCGGTGACCGGGCCGTAGGTGCCCGACGCGCCCTCGACGGTCTTTCCACCGATCCAGTGGTTGACGGTCTTCATGCTGTGACTCCTTCAGAGGTGGCGGCGTCGGTCGGCGACATGGCGTGCGTACTCTTCCCGGGCTTCTACCGCCGACGGGCGAGTGGCCGTTTCGGCTACGGGCACATCCCACCACGCCTGTGCGGGAGGGGGGCCCGACACTGTGTCTGCCGTTTCGGTCTCGACATAGACACAAGTGGGGCGGTCCGCCGCGCGGGCCGCGGCGAGCGCTTCGCGCAGTTCTCGTACGGTGCGGGCGGTCAGCACCCGCATGCCGAGGGAGGCCGCGTTCGCGGCGAGGTCGACGGGGAGCGGGTCGCCGGTGAAGCCGCCGTCGGGCGCGCGGTGGCGGTAGCCGGTGCCGAAGCCCTCGCCCCCGGTGGCGGCGGAGAGGCCGCCGATCGAGGCGTAACCATGGTTCTGCAGGACGACGAGCTTGACCGGCAGGTTCTCCTGGACGGCGGTCACGATCTCGGTGGGGTTCATCAGATACGTGCCGTCGCCGACGAGCGCCCAGACGGGGCGGCCCGGGGCGGCGAGCTGGACGCCGATCGAGGCCGGGATCTCGTAGCCCATGCAGGAGTAGCCGTACTCCACGTGGTACTGGTACGGCGCGCGGGTCCGCCAGAGCTTGTGCAGGTCGCCGGGGAGCGAACCGGCCGCGTTGATCAGAATGTCCTCCTCGGTGACGAGCGCGTCGAGCAGGCCGAGGACCTGGGTCTGGGTGGGGCGGGCGTCCGGGTCGGGTGTGGCGTACGCGGCGTCGACGCGCCGCTCCCAGCCGTCCTTGGCGTCGGTGTACTCGCTCTCGTAGGCCGGGTCGACGTGGTAGTGGCGTGCGGCCAGGGCGGCGGCGAGGGCTTCGAGGCCGGTGCGGGCGTCCGCGACGAGCGGGAGGGCGCCGAGCTTGTGGGCGTCGGAGCCGGCGATGGTGAGGTTGAGGAAGCGCACGCCGGGCGCGGCGAAGAGCGTGCCGGACGCGGTCGTGAAGTCGGTGTAGCGGGTGCCGATCCCCAGGACGAGATCGGCGGTGCGGGCGAGGTCGTCGGCGGTGGCGGTACCGGTGTGGCCGATGCCGCCGACGTCGGCGGGGTGGTCGTGGCGCAGCGCGCCCTTGCCCGCCTGGGTGGAGGCGACGGGGATGCGGGTGGCGGCGGCGAACGCGGCCAGGGTCTCCTCCGCCCCGCTGTGCCGGACCCCGCCGCCCGCGACGATCAGCGGCCGGCGGGCCGAGCGCACCGCCCGGACCGCCTGGTCGAGTTCGTGACGGTCGGGCGCCGGACGCCGTACGTGCCAGACGCGCGGCGCGAAGAACTCCACCGGCCAGTCGTACGCCTCGGCCTGGACGTCCTGCGGCAGCGCGAGCGTGACCGCGCCGGTCTCCGCCGGGTCGGAGAGGACCCGCATGGCCTGGAGCGCGGCCGGGATCAGCGCCTCGGGTCGGGTGATCCGGTCGAACCAGCGGGAGACCGGCCGCAGGCAGTCGTTGACGGACACGTCCCCCGCGTACGCCGCTTCGAGCTGCTGGAGCACCGGATCGGCGGGCCGGGTCGCGAAGGTGTCGCCGGGCAGCAGCAGCACCGGGAGGTGGTTGACGGTGGCGAGCGCGGCGCCCGTGACCAGGTTGGTGGCGCCGGGCCCGATGGAGGTGGTGACGGCGTGGGCGGTGAGCCGGCCGGACTGGCGGGCGTGGCCCACGGCGGCGTGCACCATGGCCTGTTCGTTGCGCCCCTGGAAGAAGGGCATCGCGGGCCCGGTCTCCAGGAGCGCCTGGCCGATCCCGGCGACGTTGCCGTGGCCGAAGATCCCCCAGGTGGCGCCGATCAGCCGCCGCCGGCGGCCGTCGCGCTCGGTGTATTGCCGGGTGAGGAAGGTGATCAGGGCCTGCGCGGTGGTGAGGCGGCGGGTGACAGTGCCGGTCATGCGGGGTCCCCCGTTCCCTGGGCGGCGGCGGGGGGTTCCGCTCCGCCACCGGCGGCCGGGCCTTCCGGCCGTCCGAAGAGCGGCGGCCGGGGGTCGGCCGGAGTGTCCGGCCAGGTGTCGCGGATCCAGCGGTGCTCGGGGTGGTCGCGGATCAGCCACTCCCGCTGCTCCCCCGGGCCCGCCATGACGTTGAGGTAGTAGAGGGTGCGGCCGGGCGGGGCGATGGACGGGCCGTGCCAGCCGTCGGGGATCAGGACGGCGTCCCCGGTGCGGACCTCGGCGAGGACGTCCGTACCGCCGGGGCGGGAGGGCGAGACCCGGTGGTAGCCGGCTCCGTCGCCGGCCACCTCGAAGTAGTAGATCTCCTCCAGGACGGACTCCTCGCCGGGGTGGTGCTCGTCGTGCTTGTGCGGCGGGTAGGAGGACCAGTTGCCGCCCGGGGTCAGCACCTCGACGGCGATCAGCCGGTCGCAGTCGAAGGTGTCGGCGGCGGCGAAGTTGTTGACCTGCCGGGCGCAGGTGCCCGCGCCGCGCAGCTCGACGGGTACCTCCGGCGCGGGGCCGTAGCGAGCGGGGAGTCGTCGCTCGCACTTCGCTCCTGCCAGGGCGAAGCGGCCCCCTGCGCCGGAGGCGATCTGTGCCTGGGCGTCGCGCGGTACGTACGCGAAGTCGGATACCCCGCTGAACACGCTCTTCCGGCCCAGCAGTTCAAAGATCTCATCTGCGGTGTGCACCGTACAGCCACCGGTCAACGGCAGTACGATCCACTCGCTCTCCCCGGTGACGAGTGTGTGAACTCCTCCCGGTTCCAGCTCCAGCACCCGCAGGCTCGACCGCTCCCAGCCGGCCCGTTCCGGGTCGATGTCCAGGGCGTACGGGCCGCGCGCGGCGCTGCCGGCCGGCAGATGGCGGCGCGGGGTGTCGTCGGTGTTCTCGTGCATCGTCAGTTTCCTTCCCCGCCGCTCGGATCAGGCTGGAGCGCCACCGGAACGGACGCGGTGACGGCTCCGGCGGCGAGGGCGGCGTCGACCTCGTGCGGGAACGGCATGGCGGAGGAGCAGGCGAGCCGGGAGGCGACGATGGCGCCGGCGGCGTTGGCGTACCGCACGGTTCGGGCGAGGTCCCAGCCGGCGAGGAGCCCGTGGCAGAGCGCGCCGCCGAACGCGTCGCCCGCGCCGAGCCCGTTGACCACGTCGACGGGGAGCGGCGGTACGTCGACGGCGGTGCCGTCGCGCTGGACGGCGAGGACGCCTGCGGGGCCCTGTTTGACGACGGCCAGCTCCACCCCGGCGGCGAGCAGGGCGCGGGCGGCGGCGTACGGTTCGCGCTCCCCGGTCGCGATCGCGCACTCGTCGAGGTTGCCGACGGCGACGGTGGCGTGGGCCAGTGCCTCCCGGTAGCGGGCTGCGGCGTCCGGCTGGTGGCCCTCGTGGTCCTTGTCCTTCTGCTTGCCCTCGTCCCAGAACATCGGCCGCCAGTCGAGGTCGAAGACGGTGAGCCCGGTCCGGTCGCGGGCGCGCAGGGCGGCGAGCGTGGTGGAACGGCTCGGTTCGGCGCACAGTCCGGTGCCGGTCATCCAGAACACCCGGGCGGCGCGGATCGCGTCCAGGTCGAGTTCGCCGGGGCTCAGCTCCAGGTCGGGGGCCTTGGGCAGGCGGTAGAAGTAGAGGGGGAAGTCGTCGGGCGGGAAGATCTCGCAGAAGGTGACGGGGGTGGGGTACGCGCCGTCGGCCCCCACCCAGCGCCCGTCCACCCCGAACGCGCGCAGTCGGTCGCGCAGATAGGCGCCGAAGGGGTCCTCTCCGGTGCGGGTCACGACGGCGGTGCGCCGCCCGAGCCGGGCCGCGGCGACGGCCACGTTGGCGGGCGAGCCGCCGAGGAACTTCCCGAAGGTCTCGACCCGGGCGAGCGGTACACCCGTCCGCAGGGGATAGAGGTCCACCCCGATCCGCCCCATGGTGATCACGTCGTACGGCTCAGACATCCAGGTCCCTTCGACGGCGGATTCGACGGCCGGCCCCGGCCCCGTGGCCCGGCCCCCGTCCGGACTCCTCCCCCACAACCGCACGAATGATGTGTCCGGACATCCGGACCTCTGCCCGCCCTCCCCCGTCCGGCGCCGCGACGCCGGGGCACCTCGATCCGCCGATGACGGCGCGCCGGCGCGAAGGGGGTGCGGGCACGGCGTTCGGCGTACGAGGTGATGCCGTGCCGCGACGGCGTGACGTGACGCCGTGACATGACGCCGTGACCTGATGGCGCTGACATGACGGTCTGCCGTGACGCCGTGACGTGACGGCGGTGCGGGGTGTTGTGCCGGGTGGGTGGAAGGCCCCGCGCGGCCACCGTCACCGCACCGCGCCCCCGCGGAGCACGCACGCGCGTCCCCGCCCACCCCACGTACAGCCCGTCCGTCCGCCCGTCCGTCCGTCCGTCCGCACGAGGAGCGACCACCGTGATCCGCATGAATCCGCCCACCCGCCGCATCGTCGGCGCCCCCGCCCTGGCCGGGCTCGTCCTGGCCGCCGCCGCCCTGCTCACCACCCCGGCGACCGCCTCCGCCCCCACCTCCGAGGGCGCCAACGTGCCCCCGCCCGGCTCCAGCCCCGTCTGCGCCTTCTACGACGGGGACGCGCCGACCGCCTTCGGCGACCGGGGCGACCGCGTCTCCCAGATCCAGTGCATCCTCGCCAACCGCCGCTACCTCCCCTGGCCCGCCGTCGACGGCCACTTCGGCCCCCGCACCCTCGCCGCCGTCCAACGCTTCCAGGCCGACCACCCGCCGCTCCTCCCGGACGGGATGGTGGGCCCGCGCACGTGGTGGGCGCTCTGGCACGCGTGAGTCGGTAACGGGTGTTTGGGCGGGCCTTCGCGCAAACCCTCGGGTCACCCGATTGGGTGGTAAGAGACGCCAGTCGTCCGTATCGACCGGCCCGGCTTGCGCGTCCGTGACTTCCACACGGCGGCGAACAGCGACACGGGGCGTGCGCTGCCGCTGTCGGACCGGTACTACCTCGCCGACGCGGTCTTCGTCGCCGGAGTAGAGGGAGAGGACGCCTTCATCAGACGGCTGTACGCCTCTGTGGACGCGCCCCGCTTTCTGCCGTATCTGGGGCGACGCTCGTGCCCGCCGTCGCATCCGCTGCTTCTGGAGAACAACGGCTCCCTCAGCGACCTCCCCTTGGAGGACGCGCTGCGCGAGGTGCCGTGGCAGGGGGGACGCGGCCGTCGTGCGAGCCGGACGGACGATGAACAGCCGGAGGCGGAGCTGGAGATACTGCTGGACTGTCCGCCCCAGCAGACCCCTGATCTCCAGTTCCGTGACACGCCCCTCAGCTATGACACGCGTCACCGACGGTATGCGCTGCGGGGTGTGCGAACCGGACGCGTACCGATGCCGCCTCCGCTCCACGACGCGACATCCCACTTGCGGCCGGCCCCGGCCGTGCGGCGCGAGTCGTCTGCTCCGCCCCTCACCACGGACGATCTCTAGGACCGCCGATGTATCTGACTCGCTTCCGCATCAACACGGCCCGTTCCGGTGCCCGTGCCCTGCTTTCCTCTCCCCAGCGCCTGCACGGCGCCGTCGATATGGCCTTCCTGGATCCTCCGGCCCGCGACGGCGACGGCCCGCGGGTGCTGTGGCGGCTGGACCAGGCCCCGGCCAACCGCGTCGACCTGCTCATTTCCAGTCCGGGACGCCCCGATCTCACCCACCTGGCCGAGCAGGCCGGCTGGCCCACTCTAGGTGAGCAGGGATGGACCACGTTCGCCTACGGAGAGTTCTTGGACGGGCTCGTCGCGGGTGGTACGTGGGCCTTCAGACTCACTGCCAATCCGTTGCATCACATCCGGCGCGAACAGGACCCGGCGGGTGCGCCGACCAAGCGGGCGGCTCACGTCACCGTCGGACACCAAGTGGGCTGGCTGCTCAAGCATCAGGAGCGGGCCGGTTTCGAGGTGCTTCCCCGGGAGGAACCCGCCGACGCGAGCGGCACGGCGGAAGGCGGGAAGAGCGAGGCGCTCCCGATCCAGATGCGCTATCAGCTGGTCGTCCACGAACGCACGCCAGTCCGGTTTCCTCAGCGCGCGAACCAGTCGAAGGGCCGCACCGGAGGTGGCCCCGGAGCCGCCTCCGACATCCGCTTCACCCGGGCCACCTTCGACGGACGACTGCGCATCACCGACCTCGTCGCCTTTCGTCGCACGCTCACTCACGGTCTGGGCAAGTCGAAGGCGTACGGGTGCGGCCTGATGACTCTCGCACCGGTGCGATGAGGAGGCGTCCGTGAGCACTGTCAGCAAACGCAGCCTTTCCTCTCCGCGCGAACTCGTCCGGGTCGGCGACCGGACCTCGTTCCTCTACCTGGAGCGCTGCACCGTCCACCGGGACGACAACGCCCTCACGGCCACCGACGCCGACGGGGTGACCCATGTCCCGTCGGCGACCATCGGCACACTCCTGCTGGGCCCGGGCACACGCGTGACGCATCAGGCGATGGCCCTGCTCGGAGAGAGCGGCGCCGCTGTGTGCTGGGTCGGGGAGCACGGTGTGCGCTTCTACGCCGGCGGCCGGGCCCTCACTCGTTCGTCCGGCCTGCTGGAGGCCCAGGCGAAGGCATGGGCGAACCGGCGCACCCGGGTGGAGGTGGCTCGGGAGATGTACCGCATGCGCTTCCCCGGCGAGGACACCACCGGGTGCAGCCGGGACGACCTGCTGCGCATGGAAGGGCGCCGGGTCAAGGAATGTTATCGGCGGGAGTCCGAGCGCACCGGCGTCCGCTGGGTCCGGCGCGACTACCACCACGGCGACTTCGCTGCCGGCGACGCCCCCAACCAGGGAGTCACCGCCGCCGCCCAGTGCATGTACGGGGTGGCTCACGCCGTGGTGGCGGCCTTGGGCTGCTCCCCCGGGCTCGGCTTCGTGCACTCCGGGCATGAACGGTCGTTCGTCCTCGACATCGCTGACCTCTACAAGACGGAGATCGCGATTCCGGCCGCCTTCGACGCCGCCTCGGCCGGCGACGAGGATGTCCCGACCCGCACCCGCCGAGCGCTCCGCGACCGCATCAACAAGACCGGCCTGCTGGAGCGTTGCGCACAGGACATCAAGAAGCTGCTGCGCTACGGGGGCTCCGGACAAAGCACCACCGCACCGGGAGACGCGACGGACGCGGACCAGGTCGGTCTCCAGACCGACAGCGGCCACCTCATGCCGTCCGGCCGCAACTACGGGGACGAGCCGATCTGGTGACCGTCATCGTCCTCACCAACTGCCCGGCCGGCCTCCGCGGGTTCCTCACCCGTTGGCTTCTGGAAATCTCCCCCGGCGTCTTCATCGGCTCCCCTTCCACGAGGGTCCGGGACATCCTCTGGGAAGAGGTACGCACCTACTCGGGCCAGGGCCGCGCCCTCCTCGCCCACACCACCGACAACGAACAAGGCTTCACCTTCCTCACCCACGACCACTCCTGGCACCCCACCGACCACGAAGGCATCACCCTCCTCCACCGCCCCACACACCCGGGCTCCAGCCCAGGGCCCGCTGGCGCATCCGGGGTGCCGAAGCAGCAACCGAAGCAGGGGTGGAGCAGCGCGGCGAAGCGGCGACGGTTCGGGAAGTAAGGAAGGAAGAGGGCGTAGGAAGGTGTATGACCGATAGGTCGGAGTTTGGCAAAGTGGGTAAAATCCGCGATCCCGCGAGATAAAACCGCAGGTCGGCTCCTGTGGTCCCCGCGCACGCGGGGGTGGTCCCGTGGCGGTGTACAACCTCGCTGACCACGGGTAGTGGTCCCCGCGCACGCGGGGGTGGTCCCAACAGCACGTGGTAGTGCGCGTGCCAGCCGTTGTGGTCCCCGCGCACGCGGGGGTGGTCCCTCGCCCTCACCATGTCGCACATCCCCGGGGATGTGGTCCCCGCGCACGCGGGGGTGGTCCCGTGACCGGACTCAGCCTCACCGGTACCACGTTGTGGTCCCCGCGCACGCGGGGGTGGTCCCCAGGCCGCCGCCGAGCAGCTGCGCACGCTCGGGTGGTCCCCGCGCACGCGGGGGTGGTCCCCACTCGGACGCCTATGTCGGGGATGTGCTGAGGTGGTCCCCGCGCACGCGGGGGTGGTCCCGTCGACGCCCGTGGCCGCGCCAAGGTCCAGGTCTGGTCCCCGCCACGCGGGGGTGGTCCCTCATGGTCGGCATGTTCAAGGACGGGACCGGCGTGGTCCCCGCGCACGCGGGGGTGGTCCCAGCTCCATGCACGTATCCGACGTGAGCAGGATGTGTTCCCTGCGCACGCAGGGGTGGGTCCGTCCGCGACGGATGGCTGGGCACCGTGCAGTCCGCGTTCCCCGCGCACGCAGGGGCCCCGGCGAGCCGCCCCCTCGCGCTCCGCGCCGTAGTACCGCCCACTCACGTCAGGCACTCCACCCCGCCGCATCGCGGAATGGCCGCGCCCCAGCCGCCTCGCGCAACGCGGTGCACGCACACCCCCTCGCATTCATACCCCCTAGGGGTATATAGTCGTGGGTGTGAGGGCGCACCGCCTTCACCGGAGTCCTCAGGGGCCCCTGCCGTCCCACCCCAACCGTGCTTGTCGAAGAGGAGAACACGATGACCGCCGAGACCCAGCTCCCCCAGGCGACCGGCTCCTGCTGCTCGCCCAGCGGTTCCTGCCACGGCGAGGCGAGCGCGGAGGCCGCGTCGGGCGGGGTGACCACGGTCTACCAGGTGACCGGCATGACCTGCGGGCACTGCGAGGGCGCGGTCTCCGAGGAGATCTCCGCCATCAAGGGTGTCACTTCCGTGAAGGCCGTGGCGTCGACCGGGCAGGTGACCGTGGTCTCCGAGGCCGCGCTCGACGACGAGGCCGTGCGTGCCGCCGTGGACGAGGCGGGGTACGAGCTGACCGGCCGGGCCTGAGCGCCGGGCCGGTCCCGTACGGCCGCGCGTCACCACAGCACCGCACCCACCGCGTCACCGCACCACCCCACGCCGCCGGGCCGGGCCGACCAGCAGATACTGGGAGGGCACGGCCCGGTCGGCGTTTCAGGAGTTCGGACATGCACAGCGCACCAAAGGTCCAGGTTCCGGCGGCGGACGGCCCCCGGGGGCCGGAGGGCCCACCGTCCTCGCAGCCCTTGAACGCCTCACAGCCCTCGGACGACTCACAGCCCTCCCAGGCCGAGCTGACGATCGGCGGGATGACCTGCGCGTCCTGCGCCGCCCGGGTCGAGAAGAAGCTGAACCGGATGGACGGGGTCACCGCCACCGTCAATTACGCGACCGAGAAGGCCAAGGTCGCCTACGGGCCGGGGACGGCACTCGACGATCTGATCGCGACCGTCGAGCGGACGGGGTACACGGCACGGCCGGTGCCGCGCCGGGCCCCGGAGCCCGAGCCCGTACCCGTACCCGTACCCGACACGAGCCCGGAGCTGCCCGGAGAGACCGGCACGCCGAAGCCATCCGAAAAGTCCCTGGGATCCAAGCCGTCCAAGCCGTCCGACGGGCCCACGCCGTCCAGGGGGTCCAGGCCGTCCATGCCTTCCGAGGCGCCCGAGGCGTCCGCGTCGTCCCAGGAGCCCGACCCCGCCACGGACGCGCTGCGGCAGCGGCTGGTCGTGTCGGCGGTGCTGGCGGCGCCCGTCGTGGCGCTCGCGATGATCCCGGCGCTCCAGTTCGACTTCTGGCAGTGGCTCTCGCTCACGCTGGCCGCGCCCGTCGTGGTCTGGGGCGGACTGCCGTTCCACCGGGCGACCTGGACCAATCTGCGGCACGGCGCAGCCACGATGGACACGCTGGTGTCGGTCGGGACGCTCGCCGCGTTCGGCTGGTCACTGTGGGCGCTGTTCCTCGGGGACGCCGGGATGCCGGGGATGCGGCACGGATTCGACATCACCGTCTCCCGCACGGACGGGGCCTCCACCATCTATCTGGAGGTCGCGGCGGGCGTCATCACCTTCCTCCTGCTGGGCCGCTATCTGGAGGCCCGGTCCAAGCGGAAGGCCGGGGCCGCACTGCGGGCCCTGATGCGCCTGGGCGCCCGGGACGTGGTGGTCCTGCGCGACGGGGCGGAGGTCCGCGTGCCGGTCGGCCGGCTCGTCGTGGGCGACCGCTTCGTCGTCCGCCCCGGCGAGAAGATCGCCACGGACGGCACGGTCGTGGAGGGCAGTTCGGCGGTGGACACGTCGATGCTGACCGGCGAGTCCGTGCCGGTGGACGTGGCGGCGGGCGACTCGGTCACCGGCGCCACGGTGAACGTCTCGGGCCGGCTCGTCGTGGAGGCGACCCGGGTCGGCGCCGACACCCAGCTCGCCCGGATGGCCAAGCTCGTGGAGGACGCGCAGAACGGCAAGGCGTCCGCGCAGCGGCTGGCCGACCGGATCTCGGCGGTCTTCGTCCCCGTGGTCCTGCTGATCGCCCTGGTGACGCTGGTCGTGTGGTTGCTGGTCACGGACGACGTGACGGCCGCGTTCACCGCGGCCGTGGCCGTCCTGATCATCGCCTGCCCGTGTGCTCTGGGCCTCGCCACCCCGACCGCCCTCATGGTCGGCACCGGACGCGGCGCCCAGCTCGGCATCCTCATCAAGGGCCCCGAAGTCCTGGAGACCACCCGGCGCGTCGACACCATCGTCCTCGACAAGACCGGCACCGTCACCACCGGCCGCATGACCCTCCAGACCGTCCACACCACCCCCGGCACCACCGAAACCGACGTCCTCCGCCTCGCCGGAGCCCTCGAACACGCCTCCGAACACCCCATCGCCCAAGCCGTCGCCACCGGAGCCGTCGAACGCACCGGGGCCCCGCTCCCCACCCCCGAGGACTTCACGAACGTCCCCGGTCTTGGCGTGCGGGGCATCGTCGAGGGCCACGCCGTCCTCGTCGGCCGCCCCCGGCTGCTCAGCGACGCCGCGATCGCCCTGCCGGGCCCGCTCGCCGCCGCCCTGGAGGACGCCGAGGCGCAGGGGCGTACGGCGGTCGCGGTCGCCTGGGACGGCGAGGCGCGCGGGATCGTCGCGGTCGCGGACGCGGTCAAGGAGTCCAGCGCGGCGGCCGTCGCCGAACTGCGCGCCCTGGGGCTCACGCCGATCCTGCTGACCGGGGACAACCAGGCGGTCGCCGAGTCCGTCGCCGCCCAGGTCGGCATCGACCGCATCCGCGCCGAGGTCCTGCCCGAGGAGAAGGCCCACGTCATCCGGGATCTCCAGGCCGAGGGCCGCTCGGTGGCCATGGTCGGGGACGGGGTGAACGACGCGGCGGCGCTCGCCACCGCCGACCTGGGCCTGGCCATGGGCACCGGCACCGACGCCGCGATCCAGGCGAGCGATCTGACCCTGGTTCGTGGAGATCTCAAGGTGACGGGTGAGGCGATCCGACTCTCCCGGCGCACCCTGAGCACCATCAGAGGCAACCTTTTCTGGGCATTCGCCTATAACCTCGCCGCCCTACCCCTTGCGGCATTTGGGCTGCTCAACCCTATGATTGCGGGAGCGGCGATGGCCTTCTCATCGGTCCTCGTCGTGACCAACAGCCTGCGCCTGCGGTCCTTCACGTAACGTCCACAATGAGACCCAGATCACACCGGTTTCGGGGTAACCATTCGGTGGGTTCGCGAGTCTAAGAGTGCGATGCCGAAAGGATGTCTTGGGGGACGTCCGGAGGAGGGTCTTGGGGGACGCTCCTGGCAAGCGTTGGCCGGGGCACGTGCACCGGGGAGCTTTGAGCGGCCCTCCCGTACGTACGTACCCCGGCAGACCGCAGTAGCACGAGGAACAGCGCAGTACGCAGTACGCACAACAGCAGCACCGAGGAACACCCAGGAGCTTCGGCTCCCGACGAACGCCCGGCCGGATCCCGTGGGGGGAATCCGCTCCGGGACATGGGAAGCGCCTCGCTGTCGGCCCGTGGGGGGATCGATGGCGGGGCGCTTCTCTCTTTCCTCGGGAGCGCTCCCCCGCCCGTATGCCTCCGGGGCCCGCCCGCCCGGCTAGGCAACCCGGCGAGGCCGCCGGACAAGCAAATCGCCCCGGACACCGCGCTCTGTACGGAAGCGCGGTGGTCAGGGGCGAAGGCGGCCGGCCGGTGGGGCCGGGGGTGGTGCTACGAGGCTCAGCGGGCCTCGACCGGGACGAAGTCGCGCAGGACCTCGCCGGTGTAGATCTGGCGCGGGCGGCCGATGCGGGAACCCGGCTCCTTGATCATCTCGTGCCACTGGGCGATCCAGCCCGGGAGGCGGCCGAGGGCGAAGAGCACGGTGAACATCTCGGTCGGGAAGCCCATCGCGCGGTAGATGAGGCCCGTGTAGAAGTCCACGTTCGGGTAGAGGTTGCGCGAGACGAAGTACTCGTCGGAGAGCGCGTGCTCCTCCAGCTTGAGCGCGATGTCCAGCAGCTCGTCGGACTTGCCGAGGGCGGACAGCACATCGTGGGCCGCGGCCTTGATGATCTTGGCACGGGGGTCGAAGGACTTGTACACCCGGTGGCCGAAGCCCATCAGGCGGACGCCGTCCTCCTTGTTCTTCACCTTGCGGATGAAGGAGTCGACATCGCCGCCGTTGGCCTGGATGCCTTCCAGCATCTCCAGCACGGACTGGTTGGCGCCGCCGTGCAGGGGGCCCCACAGCGCCGAGATGCCGGCGGAGATGGAGGCGAACATGTTGGCCTGCGAGGAGCCGACCAGACGCACGGTGGAGGTCGAACAGTTCTGCTCGTGGTCCGCGTGCAGGATGAGCAGCTTGTCCAGGGCGGAGACGACGACCGGGTCCAGCTCGTACTCCTGGGCGGGGACCGAGAAGGTCATCCGCAGGAAGTTCTCGACGTAGCCGAGGTCGTTGCGCGGGTAGACGAACGGGTGACCGATCGACTTCTTGTACGCGTACGCGGCGATCGTCGGGAGCTTGGCGAGCAGCCGGATCGTGGAGAGGTGGCGCTGCTCCTCGTCGAACGGGTTGTGGCTGTCCTGGTAGAACGTGGACAGCGCGCTGACGACCGAGGACAGCATGGCCATCGGGTGGGCGTCGCGCGGGAAGCCGTCGAAGAAGCGCTTGACGTCCTCGTGCAGCAGCGTGTGCTGGGTGATCTCGTTCTTGAAGGTCGCCAGCTCGTCGACCTTGGGAAGCTCGCCGTTGATGAGCGTGTACGCCACTTCGAGGAACGTCGAACGCTCGGCGAGCTGCTCGATCGGGTACCCGCGGTAGCGCAGGATGCCCTGCTCGCCGTCCAGGTAGGTGATGGCCGATTTATAGGCAGCGGTGTTGCCGTAGCCGCTGTCCAGCGTCACCAGGCCGGTGTTCGCCCGGAGCTTCCCGATGTCGAAGCCCTTGTCGCCGACGGTGCTGTCGATCACCGGGTAGGTGTACTCGCCATCGCCGTACCGGAGTACTACAGCGTTGTTGGTGTGCTCGCTCACGTCATCCCTCACCGACGTAGTGCCTCTTCTTCGAGGTTCCCTGACTGTCTCCACCCTCCCCCATTTGGCTCAGGAGAGTGCACTCGGGGTCGTCCATTGGACCTACTCGCGGCACTGAGTGCCGCGAACTTATTCATCCTGCCCCCTTGACTGCGGTTGCGGAAGACCTCCGTGATGTTTCCCACCGATTTGATCGATCATTTTTACCGAGAGTCCTCCTTCCGGCCCCCCGCGCAGCCGGAAATCGAGCGCGCTACAGCGTCTGCCTGCGGAAACCGTGCGGACGGCCTGGCCGATCGCCTGCCGCGAGCCGACCAGGACGACGAGCTTCTTGGCCCGGGTGACGGCCGTGTAGAGCAGGTTGCGCTGGAGCATCATCCAGGCACTCTTGGTGACCGGAACGACGACCGCCGGGTACTCGCTGCCCTGGGAGCGGTGGATCGTCATGGCGTACGCGTGGGACAGTTCGTCCAGCTCGTCGAAGTCGTAGCCGATCTCCTCGTCCTCGTCGGTGAGGACCGTCAGCCGCTGTTCGTCCTGGTCGAGGGCGGTGACGACGCCGACCGTCCCGTTGAAGACGCCGTTCTCGCCCTTGTCGTAGTTGTTGCGGATCTGGGTGACCTTGTCACCGACGCGGAAGACCCGGCCGCCGAACCGCTTCTCGGGGAGCCCGGGGCGGCCGGGGGTGATGGCCTGCTGGAGCAGCCCGTTGAGATGACCGGCCCCGGCCGGCCCCCGGTGCATCGGCGCGAGGACCTGCACGTCGCGGCGCGGGTCGAGCCCGAACTTGGCCGGAATCCGGCGGGCCGCGACGTCCACGGCGAGCACCCCGGCGTCCTCCGTCTCGTCCGCGACGAAGAGGAAGAAGTCCTTAAGCCCCTCGGTAAGAGGTGTTTTGCCCGCATTGATCCGGTGGGCGTTGGTGACCACGCCGGACTGCTGGGCCTGGCGGAAGATGGTGGTCAGCCGGACCGAGGGGACCGGCCCGCCCTCGGCGAGCAGATCGCGCAGCACCTCGCCCGCGCCGACGGACGGCAGTTGGTCCACGTCCCCGACGAGCAGCAGATGGGCACCGGGTGCCACGGCCTTGACGAGTTTGTTGGCGAGCAGCAGATCGAGCATGGACGCCTCGTCCACGACGACGAGGTCCGCGTCGAGCGGCCGGTCCCGGTCGTACGCGGCGTCGCCGCCCGGCTTCAGCTCCAGCAGCCGGTGCACGGTGGACGCCTCGGCCCCGGTCAGTTCGGAGAGCCGCTTGGCCGCCCGCCCGGTGGGGGCGGCCAGCACCACCTTCGCCTGTTTGGCGCGGGCCAGCTCCACGATCGAGCGGACCGTGAACGACTTCCCGCAGCCGGGTCCGCCGGTCAGCACCGCCACCTTCCGGGTGAGCGCGAGCCGCACCGCGGCCTCCTGCTCCGGCGCCAGATCGGCCCCGGTCCGCCCCGCGAGCCACCGCAGCGCCCGGGTCCAGTCCACGTCCGCGAAGGCCGGCAGCCGCTCCTCCGGCGTCCGCAGCAGCCGCCGCACCTGAGCGGCGAGCGAGATCTCGGCCCGGTGGAACGGCACCAGATACACCGCCGTCACCGGCTCGCCGCCCTCCGGCGAGGGCACCTTCTCCCGGACCACCCCCTCCGGGTCCTCCGCCAGCTCCGCCAGGCACTCGATGACGAGTCCGGTGTCCACCTGGAGCAGCTTCACCCCGTCCGCGATCAGCCGCTCCTCGGGCAGGAAGCAGTGCCCCTGGTCACTGGACTGCGACAGCGCGTACTGCAGGCCCGCCTTGACCCGCTCCGGGCTGTCGTGCGGAATCCCGACGGCCTGGGCGATCCGGTCGGCGGTCAGGAAGCCGATGCCCCAGACGTCGGCCGCCAGCCGGTAGGGCTGGTTCTTCACGACGGAGATCGAGGCGTCCTCGTACTTCTTGTAGATGCGGACCGCGATCGACGTCGACACCCCGACGCTCTGGAGGAAGACCATCACCTCCTTGATCGCCTTCTGCTCCTCCCAGGCGACGGCGATCATCTTCGTCCGCTTCGGCCCCAGCCCCGGAACCTCCACCAGCCGCTTCGGCTCCCGCTCGATGATGTCGAGGGTGTCCACCCCGAAGTGCGTGGTGATCCGGTCCGCCATGACCGGCCCGATGCCCTTGATCAGCCCGGAGCCGAGGTAGCGGCGGATGCCCTGGATGGTGGCCGGGAGAATCGTCGTGTAGTTCTCGACGGTGAACTGCTTCCCGTACTGCGGATGCGAGCCCCACCGCCCCTCCATCCGCAGCGACTCCCCCGGCTGCGCCCCCAGCAGCGACCCCACCACGGTCAGCAGATCCCCGCTCCCCCGCCCGGTGTCGACCCGCGCGACCGTGTAGCCGTTCTCCTCGTTGGCGTACGTGATCCGTTCGAGCACGCCTTCGAGGACGGCGAGGTGCGGGGAGGTGGCGGAGGGGGAGGCGGAGGAAGCGGGCGGCGTGGTGGACGCGGTGGACATGGGGCGACGGTATCGGGCCGGGGTGACAGCGCAGGGGGCGATCTGGGAGGGCGCTCGGCCGGCTGAACCTGCGGCACGACCGTAACACCTGGTGTTACGGTCGTGCCATGGCAACGGAACGCTTCTCCGTCAGCATGTCGGGCGACCTGCGCAACCGCGTCAAGGAGCATGCCGCGGACGCCGGTCTCGACGTATCCACCTACCTCTCGATCGCCGTGCAGGAGCAGATGGACCGGCAGGACCGTGTCCGACGAGTATTCAAGTCGTTCGAAGAGGCCAGGGCTCAGGCCGAGCGACAGGCGGGCACGGGCACGTGGGCAGGGGACGAGGTCGAGCCGACCGATGAGGAGCGGGCGGAGATCGAGGCGATTCTCGGCCGGACCCCGCGTGACGAGGCCGCCGCGTGAGCGTGGTCGTCTACGACACGGACATGCTCCTGGCGCTGGTGGATCAGGACCGGCGGGCGCATGTCCTGCACAAAGGCTTCATGACGGCGGGTGGCCATCAGCCGCTGATCCCCGGCTCCGCTCTCGCTCAGGCATGGCGGACGAGCCCGAAGACCGCGTACGCGTGGAAGCGCCTCCTCGCCGACACGGTCGTGTATCCCGCCGCCCGGAACCGCCCGCCGACGGATCAAGTGACCCGCTGCCTTGCCTGTGCGGGCGGAATGACCGTGGACCACTGGAAGACCGTGGGTGACATGATCGGCGCGGCCTCGCTGCCCCCCAAGAAACGTCCCGACCCGGTGGACGCCCTGGCCGTCTTCGTCGCAGCCGCTCACGGCGGCGGCACCGTTCTGACCTCCGACCCCGCCGACATCGAGGCGTACGCCGCCACGGTGCCGGGAGCCGGCGTGTCGGCCGTGGCCGTCTGACGGATGAGCGCCCACATCACTTGTCGCAAGGGAAATGCGGTGCTCATGTCGGAGCAGGACGTCGCCTCCTGGCAGGAGACGATCTACCTGGTGCGCTCGCCGGCCAATGCCCGTCGGCTCCTGGAGTCCCTCGCAGAGGTCGAAGGAGGCCGGACGGAGCACCACGAACCGGTGGCCCTGCCGGACGGCGAGGATGCCGAGGACGGCGAATAGAACTCAGGGCGGCCCGGTACCCACTACAACTGACCGCGCCGCACGGCACGGCACGCTCAGCCCGCGACCGCCGTCAGGCTGCGGCTGTGCTTCGGGGTTTCGGCCTCGTCGATCAGGGCGACGGCGAGATCCGCGTACGAGAAGGACTCGGCGTCCGGGAGCAGTTCATGGCCGCCCGTCCGGTAGTGGCCGGTGCGCTCCGCCTCGTCGTCCAGGACGACGGGCGGCGGGGCGAGGACCAGCCAGTCGATGTCCGTACCGGAGGCGCGCAGGACGTCCAGTTCGGCCGCGTGGCCGAGGGAGAAGGTACGGGCGTCCGCCGGGAAGCCCGGGGTGTCGTGCAGCATGACGCCCGGCGCCGCCTCCAGCGTCGTCCCGATCCCGACCAGCACCAGCCGGGCCACGCCCGCCCGCTCGAGCCCGGCCAGCAGCGCGTGCGCCGCGCCCGCGAAGAACTCCGTCGACGGCACGTCCACCCGGCCCGCCGCGTGCACCGCCGCGTCGTGCCCGGCCGCCACCGCCGCCACGCTCTCCGCGTCGGTGACGTCCCCGGCGACCACGTCCACCCCGTCCCCGGCGAGCCCCGGATACGCGGCCGGGTCCCGTACCACCGCCGTCACCCGGTGCCCGCGACCCACGGCCTCCGCGACCGCCCGCCGCCCCGCGCGCCCGCCCGCTCCGAACACCACGATCCTGCTCATGGGGTACCCCCTCCACCAGGGCCCGCGATCCCCGCGGGCCGATGGCGCGACGGTAAGACGGCACCCCATGGTTTCGGCAACGATAGTGGCGTCCACCAGGGCGGTTCCGTACGCTCGACGGTGTGAGCGAACCCCTGGACGCCGAGATGTTCACCGGCTGCGACCACACCGAATCGCCGTTCCGCCTCGGCGGCAAATGGACCGCGAAGATCGTCCGCTGCCTGGAGGACGGCCCCCGCCGCTTCTCCGAACTCGCGGTCCCCCTGCGCGGCATCACGCCCAAGGTGCTGACGGAGACGCTGCGTTCGATGGAGCGGGACGGCCTCCTCACCCGTACCGTCGGCCCCGGCACCCCGCCCCGCGTCGACTACGACCTCACCCCGCTCGGCCGCTCCCTCCTCGCCCCCATGGCCGCCTGCTGCGCCTGGGCCGCCGCGCACCTCCCCGAGGTCGAGGGCGCCCGCGAGGCGTACGAGGACGCCGCCGCCGGTTCAGCCCTCCACTGACGCCCCCGCCCCGTCCGGCACCACGGCCCCACCCCCCAGCCGCGACCCCCGGCTCTCCGCGACCCGCTTCACATCCGCCAGCGACTCCTTCAACCGGCACGCCAGGAAGTGCAGTTCCGCCTCCGTGACCTTCCGGTCCGCCAGCAGGTCCGCCGCATGCCGCAGCAGCTCCCCCGCCATCCCGAGCTGCACGCTCTCCACCCCGTCGGCCATCCGCGACACGTACCCGTCACCGTCCCCGAGCACGTAGCACGGCTTCCCGTCCTGCCCCTCCCACGGCAGCAGCCTCATCTCCTGGCTCTCGTACGTCATGCCCTCGCCCGCTTCCCGTTCGGCCCCCGCAGCGGGGGCACAGCTTTCTGTAGTGATTCCCTCACAGAGTGCGGTCGGCCGTCGCTACGCTGCCAGGGGGGCGGGGATGACAGCACGGGCGTCAGGACCCGTCGGAACGGGGAGTTGGGCACCATGGGAACGAAGCGAACGCCGCGCAGCCCTCGGCAGAAGTACGGCGAGGAGTTGCGGCTGCGCCGCATCGCGGCCGGGCTGACGCAGGAGGTTCTGAGCGAGCAGGTGGTCTGCTCGCCCACGTTGATCAGCCACTGGGAGGCGGGGCGGCGGCTCCCCAAACCGGATGACGCACAGCGGATTGACCGGGCGTTGGGGACTGACGGGTTCTTTGTCAGGTGGCTGGAGGACCTGGACACGGTGTTCGCGCGATACTTCGCGACCGTCGCGGACTTGGAGTCCGAGGCGACGGAGATCCGCCTGTACGGTGCCGCGCTCGTTCCGGGATTGCTCCAGACCAGCGCGTATTCACGGGCGGTGTTCAAGGCGTATCGGCCGAACTACACCGCAGAAGAGCTTGACGAGTTCGTAGTCAGTCGCGGGCGACGAGGCCTCATCCTTGACCGGCCGCATGTCCCAACGGCCTGGGTTCTGCTCGATGAGGCCGCTCTCAGGCGGCGGATCGGTGGACCAGCGGTGATGGCGGAGCAACTGCACAAGATCGCTGACATGACGGAGGCCGGACGCCTGCGGATGCATGTACTGCCCCTCGTGGCCGGGGCGCACGCACTCCTGGAAGGCATGGTCTACCTCCTGACCTTCGCGGACGGCGCCCCCCTTGCCTACGCGGAGGGCCTTCATACCGGAAACCTGATGGATGATCCGGCAACAGTTGCTGCCTGCCACACGTCCTATAACCTCGCCCTCAGCAACGCCGCTTCGCTCGACGAATCGGTAGCACTGGTCAGGGCTATCGCGAAGGAACACGAATCATGCTCAACGCCGGGGACGTCATCGTCGACAGCACCGCGCTGACCGGCTGGTTCAAGTCCAGCTACAGCGGCGGAAACAACGGCGAATGCCTGGAGGTCGCCGCAGGCCACCCCGTCGTCCCCGTCCGCGACAGCAAGGCCGCCGCCGGGCCGGTCATCGTGTTCTCCGCCGCAGGGTGGACGTCGTTCGTCAGCGCGATCAAGGACACCCGTCAGCCCCGCTTGTAGAAGTACCCGTCCCCGGCGGCGGGGCCGACGTTGTGCTGGATGCCGCTGCCGTTGAGGGTGAAGTAGGACGCTTCGATGGTGGACGAGCAGGGGCCGGGGGTGCCGCTCGCGAGGTCGGCGGAGCTGACGTTGATGCGGCTGCCGCCGTTGGCCCGGGAGACGACGCGGCCGACGTAGACGCAGTCGGTGAAGGAGATCTCCGAGAGGCGGACCGTGCCGTTGGAGGAGATGACGACGGTGGCGGGCTGGTTGATGTTGTAGGTCTCGCCGTACTTCCAGGTGCCGACGAAGGACGCGGGGACGGTGCTGCTGCTGCCGCCGCCGGAGCCGCCGTCCGTGGAGCCGGAGCCCGAACCGCTGCCGCCGGTGGTCGTGGTGGTGCCGGGCTTGGTGGTGCCGCCGCTGGTGCCGCCGGTACCGCCGCCGCCTGTGGTCGTGGTGGAGCCGGTGGTGCCTCCGCCGCCGGACGTCGTCCCTCGGGAGGGGGTGCCGCCGCCGTCGGGGGTGGTGGTGTCGGTGGTGTCCTTGCCGTCCTCGGCGCCCTCCTTGGTCCGGTCGGCCTGGGGGCTCTTGTCGCCCTTCGGGGAGGCGGTGCCGGTGGCCGGCGGGGGTGAGGACGGGGTGCCGGGGGTGACGCTCGCCGTGGCGGAGGGCGGGGAGGTGTGGGCTCCGGTGTCCGTGTCGTGGCTGAAGGGCTGGAGGACGGCCAGGGTGCCGCCGCCTCCGCCCAGGACGATGATCACGGGGAGGGCCACGAACAAGCGGCGGCGGCGCTTCTCGGCGGCGGGCTTCGGCTTCGGCGGGTCCGGGTGGGTGGAGGCGGCCGGCCGCGCCGGGACCGGCTCCGGCACGGGGGCCGGGTCCGGGGCGGCGGGCGGCGCCTCCGTCGGGGTCCGTCCCGGGCGGCCCAGCGGCAGCGTGCCCCGGTCGGTCTCCTCGCGTACGGGCGCGGCCTCGGCGTCGAGGAGGCGGGCGGACTGGCGGGCGAGGTGGCCGACGACCTCGGCGGGGAGCCAGGCGGGGGTGCCGGCGGCGGGTTCCAGGCCGGCCAGCAGGGCGTCCACCGTGGGGCGGGCGGTGGCGGACTTCGTCAGGAGGCGGGTGATGAGGGTGCGCAGGGCGGGGTCGTCGATGCCGTCGAGTTCGGGCTCGGCCTCGACGATCTGGTACATCACGGCGTGCTGATTGCTGACCCCGTTGGCGAAGGGAAGGCGTCCGGTGGCCGCGTACGTGAGGACGCAGCCGAGGGTGAAGACGTCGCTGGCCGGGCCAGCCTCCTGCCCCCGGATCTGCTCCGGGGCCATGAAACCGGGGGTGCCGATCACCATGCCCGTACTGGTCAGGGACTCGACGGCCGTCTCGACGGCGCGGGCGATCCCGAAGTCGATGACCTTCGGGCCGTCGACCGTGACCATGACGTTCGACGGCTTGAGGTCGCGGTGGACGATGCCCGCCGCGTGGATGTCACCCAGCGCGCGCAGCAGTCCGTCGGCCAGGGCGAGGACGGTGGCGGGCGGGAGCGGGCCGTGGCCCCGGACGATCTGTTCGAGGGAGAGCCCGGGGACGTACCCGGTGGCCACCCAGGGGAACTCCTCGTCGGGCGCGGCGTCCAGGACGGGTGCCGTGAACCGGGCGCCGACCCGGCGGGCCGCGTCGACCTCCCGCCGGAAGCGGGCGCGGAACTGCGGATCGGCCACGTGTTCCGCGTGGACGACCTTCACCGCCACCGTCCGGCCGCCCTCGGAGCGGGCGAGGTAGACCCGGCCCATGCCGCCCGCGCCGAGCCGGCCGAGCAGCAGATAGGGGCCGATGCGGACCGGATCGGCGGAGGTGAGGGGCTTGATGCCGCCGATCTCGCCCCCGGAGTCTCCGGCGTCCCGGCTGCCCCCGTTGCCCCCGGCGTCCCCGTTGCCGCCGTCGTGCACGCTGGTCATGGTCGAGCGCTCCCCGTAAGTCCGGCCCTCCGCACCACCGAAGAGCAGCCGTCGCCCGAACGTGACTGATTCACAGGCGACTTGATGCAACAGGCGATCAGTCTGGTGCACATGGCTCACCGGGTGGAACCACTTCGGGCCGTCTCCGTCCGGCTGATGCCGGGCTGTTACACGTACGCGGGGCGGCCGTTGACGCCCGGCGGCGACCGCTGTGCGGGCGGGGTGCCGCTCGGTGCCGGGGCCTGGAGCGCTGTCGTCCGCGCGTCGTGCGCCTGTACGGTGTGCGTTCCGTGAAGCCCCCCGAAAGGTGCTGCGTGTGTTCCGCTCCCGTGTCCTCCCCCTCCCCCTCGTCGCGCTCGCCGCGGCCGCCTTCACCCTGACCGGCTGCTCGTCGGACGACGGGGGCTCCGGAAAGGACGCCGCGTCCGACGGTGCGGGCAAGGGCGCTGCCAGCGCCCCGGCCGAGGCCGGGCAGGACGATGCGAAGGACTCCGGTTCCGATGTCGGTGAGACGGGGTCGAGCAAGGGCTCCGCGCGCCTCACGTACAGCGGGGGCGCCAGCGGCGAGGCATCCATCGCGGAGGTGACCTGCGCGGTGCTGGCCGGAAAGCTGGCCGCCGTCAACGCACCCGACAACTCCGGGAGTTCCGACCCGGCCAAGCCGTCCTTCACCGCCGTCCTGAGCGACGGAAAGGCGATGACCACGCTGGTCACGCAGGACGGCACGACCTATCTGGCCACCTCCGCGCCCGGCATCACCAGCAAGAAGAACGGCAGCACCTGGGAGGTCACCGTCGCCGGGCTGAAGCTCGGGCCGGCCGAGATGAAGGGCGACGAGATCACCGTCGAGGGCAGCATCACCTGCGGCTCCGTCGCCGGAATGTAGTCCGGGCGGGGGCCGTCACAGCCCGGACCTGACGGGACGGGGCGCCGTCACAGCCCGGACCTGACGGGACGGGGCGCCGCCACGGCCCGGACCTGACGTCAGGGCCGTGGCAGCCCCCTCCCCCCGGGACCCGGACCGCACAGCCGGGCCCCCGGGGAACCGCGACCCGACCGCGCGGCCGGTCCCCGGGGCGGGAACCGCTGTCAGCAGGCGTGCTCGGCGTACCGGGCCGCCACCTCCGCCAGGACCTCCGCGCCGTCACGCGCCCACAGGTCCTCGTTGAAGATCTCCACCTCGATGGGGCCGTCGAAGCCCGCCGCCTCCACCGCCCGGCGGAAGAAGCGGAAGTCCACGCTGCCGTCGCCGAGCTGGCCGCGTCCGAGCAGGACGCCCGCCGGGAGCGGGGTGATCCAGTCCGCGAGCTGGAAGGAGTGGATGCGTCCGCCCGCACCGGCCCGCGCGATCTGGGCGGGGGCCTGGTCGTCCCACCACAGGTGGTAGGTGTCCACGACCACGCCCACCCGGTCGGCCGGGAAGCGCTCCGCGAGGTCCAGGGCCTGGGAGAGCGTCGAGACCACGCAGCGGTCCGAGGCGAACATCGGGTGCAGCGGCTCGATGGCCAGGCGCACCCCGCGCTCGGCCGCGTAGGGGGCCAGTTCGGCAAGCGCGTCCGCGATGCGCTCGCGGGCCGCGTACAGGTCCTTGTCGCCCTCGGGAAGGCCGCCGGAGACGAGGACCAGGGTGTCCGTGCCGACGCCCGCCGCCTCGTCGATCGCGGCGCGGTTGTCGTCCAGGGCGGTGGCGCGCGCGGCCGGGTCGGCGGCGGTCAGGAAGCCGCCCCGGCACAGGCTGGTGACGGACAGGCCGTGGTCGGCGAGGAGGGCGGCGGTGCGCTCGACGCCGTACTCCCGCACCGGGGCCCGCCACAGGCCGACCTTGTCGATCCCCGCCTTCGCACAGCCCTCGGCCAGCTCCGGCAGCGACCACTGCTTGATGGTCTCCTGGTTGATCGAGAGACGGCCGTCGCTCATCGGACGCCCCCGTTCACCGCGAGGAGGGCGCGCATGCGGGACTCGGCCAGCTCCGGATCGGGGAACAGGCCCAGTCGGTCGGCGAGTTCGTACGCCGTCGCCAGGTGCGGCAGCGAACGGGCCGACTGGAGGCCCCCGACCATCGTGAAGTGGTCCTGGTGGCCGGCCAGCCAGGCCAGGAACACCACGCCCGTCTTGTAGTAGCGGGTCGGCGCCTGGAACAGGTGGCGCGACAACTCGACCGTGGGATCGAGGAGTTCGCGGAACGCCTTGGTGTCCCCGGTGTCCAGGACCCGCACCGCGTGCGCGGCCAGCGGGCCCAGCGGGTCGAAGATGCCGAGCAGCGCGTGGCTGAAGCCCCGGTCGTCGCCCGCGATCAGCTCCGGGTAGTTGAAGTCGTCGCCCGTGTAGCAGCGGACCCCGGAGGGCAGCCGGCGGCGGACGTCGATCTCGCGCTCCGCGTCCAGCAGCGACATCTTGATGCCGTCCACCTTGTCGGGGTGCTCGGCGATGACCTGGAGGAAGGTGTCGGTGGCCGCGTCCAGGTCGGCGGAGCCCCAGTACCCCTCCAGCGCGGGGTCGAACATCGGGCCGAGCCAGTGCAGGACGACCGGTTCGGACGCCTGGCGCAGCAGGTGGGCGTACGTCTCCAGATAGTCCTGCGGGCCGCGCGCGACGGCGGCGAGGGCGCGGGAGGCCATCAGGATGGCCTGGGCCCCGCTCTCCTCGACGTGTGCCAACTGCTCCTCGTACGCGGCGCGGACCTCCGCGAGCGTGGCCGGTCCGGCCGGGAGCTGGTCGGTGCCGACGCCGCAGGCGATCCGGCCGCCGACGGCCCTGGCCTCGGCGGCCGAGCGGCGGATCAGCTCGGCGGCACCGGCCCAGTCCAGGCCCATGCCACGCTGGGCGGTGTCCATGGCCTCCGCGACGCCCAGGCCGTGCGACCAGAGGTGGCGGCGGAAGGCCAGGGTGGCGCCCCAGTCGACGGCGGCCGGCGAGTCGGGGCAGACGTCGGCGTACGGATCGGCCACGACATGGGCGGCGGAGAAGACCGTCCGGGAGGCGAGCGGCGCCCCGCCGGGGGCCAGGTCGAGCGGGGTGGTGCGGGGCTCGTACGGGCCCTGCGGGAGGTGGATGGTCACGGCGAGAGCTCCAGGGGTCCGAGCGGAAGGCGGCCGGTCACAGCGACAGCTCGGGGACGTCCAGGCGGCGGCCCTCCGCGTGGGACTTCAGGCCCAGCTCCGCGAGCTGGACGCCCCGGGCGCCCGCCATCAGGTCCCAGGTGTAGGGCTCGTCGAGCACGACGTGGCGCAGGAACAGCTCCCACTGGGCCTTGAAGCCGTTGTCGAAGGCCGCGTTGTCGGGGACCTCCTGCCACTGGTCGCGGAAGGACTCGGTGACCGGGAGGTCCGGGTTCCAGACCGGCTTGGGGGTCGCCGAGCGGTGCTGGACGCGGCAGTTGCGCAGGCCCGCGACGGCGGAGCCGTGGGTGCCGTCGACCTGGAACTCGACCAGCTCGTCGCGGTTGACCCGCACCGCCCAGGAGGAGTTGATCTGGGCGACCGCGCCGCCCTCCAGCTGGAAGATCCCGTAGGCGGCGTCGTCGGCCGTCGCGGCGTACGGCTTGCCGTGCTCGTCGCGGCGCTCGGGGATGTGCGTCTGGACGTGCGCCTGGACGGTGGTGACCCGGCCGAACAGCTCGTGGAGCACGTACTCCCAGTGCGGGAACATGTCCACGACGATGCCGCCGCCGTCCTCCGCGCGGTAGTTCCACGAGGGGCGCTGGGCCTCCTGCCAGTCTCCCTCGAAGACCCAGTAGCCGAACTCGCCCCGGACGGACAGGATCTCGCCGAAGAAGCCGCCGTCGATCAGCCGCTTCAGCTTCAGCAGGCCCGGCAGGAAGATCTTGTCCTGGACGACGCCGTGCTTGACGCCGGCGTCCCGGGCGAGGCGGGCCAGCTCCAGGGCGCCCTCGACGTCGGTGGCGGTCGGCTTCTCGGTGTAGATGTGCTTGCCGGCCGCGACGGCCTTCTTGATCGCCTCGACCCGGGCCGAGGTCACCTGGGCGTCGAAGTAGATGTCGACGGTGTCGTCGGCGAGGACCGCGTCCAGGTCGGTCGACCACTCGGTCAGCCCGTGCCGGGCGGCCAGTTCCTCCAGCGCGTGGGCGCGGCGGCCGACGAGGACCGGCTCGGGCCACAGCACGTTGCCGTCGCCGAGATCGAGGCCCCCCTGCTCGCGGATCGCGAGGACCGAGCGCAGCAGGTGCTGCCGGTAACCCATGCGCCCCGTGACGCCGTTCATGGCGATGCGCACTGTCCTGCGTGTCACGAAAGTTCCTCCATACAGCCGTAGCAAGCGCTTTCTATGCGGTATGACGCTAGCCTGCCGACAGCGGCCCGGACAAGAGGGGGCGCGCTGATCGGTCCGGCCCCGCCCCCTCACCACTCCTCGGAGGAATGCGATGACAGTCACCCTGGCGGACGTGGCGGCCCGCGCCCGGGTGTCCCCCGCCACCGTCTCCCGCGTGCTGAACGGCAACTACCCGGTGGCCGCGTCCACCAGGGAGCGGGTGCTGCGGGCGGTGGACGATCTGGACTACGTGCTCAACGGACCCGCCAGTTCGCTGGCCGCGTCCACCTCGGACCTGATCGGCATCCTGGTCAACGACATCGCCGACCCGTTCTTCGGGATCATGGCGGGCGCGGCCCAGACGGAGATCGGAGGTCCGGGCGACGGTTCGGGCCGGGCGGGCGGCGAGAAGCTGGCCATCGTCTGCAACACCGGGGGCACCCCGGAGCGCGAACTGACCTATCTGACCCTGCTCCAGCGCCAGCGCGCCGCCGCCGTCGTCCTCACCGGCGGCGCGGTCGAGGACCCGGCCCACCAGGCCGCCGTTTCCGCGAAGCTGGCGAAGCTCGCGGACGCGGGGACCCGGGTCGTCCTGTGCGGGCGCCCGCCGCTGGCCGACAACTCCTCGGTGCTGGCCGCGCTGGCCTTCGACAACCGGGGCGGCGGCCGGCGCCTCACGGAGCATCTGCTCTCGCTGGGCCACCGCACGATCGGCTATGTCGCGGGCCCCGTCGAGCGCACCACCACCCGCCACCGCCTGGAGGGCCACCGGGAGGCCCTGGCGGCGGCCGGGCTCTACGGGGACGGCTCGGCGGTCACCGGGCCCGGCGGCGACGGCTCGGCCGGGGACGGCCCCGCGGTGCGGCGGTACGGGGACGGCACGGCCGGGGACGGCCATCCGGCGGGCCCGGACGAGGACCGGCTGACCGTGCACGGTTCGTACGACCGGCGTTCCGGCTACGAGGCCACCGTCGAACTCCTGCGCCGCGAACCCGAGATCACCGCCGTCGTCGCCGCCAACGACACCGTGGCGCTCGGCGCGGCGGCGGCCATCCGCGACCAGGGCCTGCGCATCCCGGAGGACGTCTCGGTGGCGGGCTTCGACGACCTCCCGTTCTCCGTGGACGCCGTCCCCGCCCTGACGACCGTGCGCCTGCCCCTCGTCGAGGCGGGCGCGCGGGCGGGCCGCCTCGCCACCGGCAAGGAGGCCCCGCCGCCGGGCGGCATCGCGACGATCGCGGCCGAACTGATGGTCCGGGGGTCGACGGCGGCGCCCCGGCGGTGAGGCGGGCGCGGGGCGGTGTCCACCCCTGGGCGGTGCCCCTGAGCGGTGCCCAGGAATCGGCTTCTAGGCTGCCGCCCCTACCGACGGAAGGAACACGCACGTGAAGCTCGCTTTCTCCACCCTCGGGGTGCCGGGGCTGCCCATCGCCGACGTCGTCCGGCTCGCCGCCGGGCACGGCTACCAGGGGGTGGAGCTGCGCGCCCACCCCGAGGAGGCGGTGCACCCGGGGAGCACGGCGGACGAACGGGCCGCCGCGGTGGCCGAGTTCACCCGGGGCGGGGTCGAGATCCTGACGGTGGCGGGGTATGCGCGGGTCGCCGCCGAGGGCGAGGACGTCCCCGTGCTGGAGGAGATCGCGGCCCTGGCCCGGCTGGCCCACGACCTCGGCGCGCCTCACGTCCGGGTCTTCCCGGGCGGCGGCGGTCAGGACCCGGCCACCGCCGACGCGACCGCCGTCCGCCGGCTCGCCGCCGCCGCGCCGTACGCGGCGGAGCTGGGGGTGCGCCTGCTGCTGGAGACCCACGACTCGCACCGCGCGGGGGCCGACGCGGCCCGGGTGGCCGAGGCGGTGGGCCATGACGCCGTCGGCGCGCTCTGGGACGTCATGCACACCTGGCTCGCGGGTGAGGACCCGGCGGCCAGCCACGCTGCGCTCGCCCCGTACCTGGGATACGTCCAGGTCAAGGACATCGCCTCGGCCGAGGACACCACCCCGGTGGCGCTCGGCGCGGGGGTGCTGCCGCTGGCGGACTGTCTGGCCACGCCGGTCTCGGACGGCTGGGTCTGCTGGGAGTACGAGAAGCGCTGGCACCCGGGGGCGGCGGAGCTGCCGGAGCTGCTGGGCGCCGGGCGGGACCATCTGCTGGGGCTGGTGGCGGGGGCGCGGTAGGGGGCCGGGGCGGGGCTCACCGCGTACGGCCGCCTCCTCGGGGGGCCCGGCGGCCCGTGCACGGCTGCCTTCTCGGGGGGGGGCAGGCGCCCCGCGTAACGGGCTCCCGGCCCCGTCCGTCACGCCTCCACCGGCTCCTGTGCCGGCTCCGGCTTCGGTGCCGGCTTCGGTGCTGGCTTCGGTGCCGGGGTCGCCGTC
Source organism: Streptomyces sp. NPDC001515 (assembly GCF_053597115.1). Taxonomy (NCBI): domain Bacteria; kingdom Bacillati; phylum Actinomycetota; class Actinomycetes; order Kitasatosporales; family Streptomycetaceae; genus Streptomyces; species Streptomyces sp. NPDC001515. The sequence continues at coordinate 166,320 of NZ_JBSFHN010000009.1, read as the reverse complement.
CGCCGCGTCCCGGGGAGCGAGGTGAGGGCCACGCCACCGACCAGGAGGGCCGCCGCGCACCAGCGCAACGGGCTCACCGGCTCACCGAGGAGCAGGGCGGCGGAGGACATGCCGAAGACCGGGACGAGGAGGGTGAACGGGGCGACGGAGGAGGCCGGGTAGCGGCTGAGCAGGAAGCCCCAGGCGCCGAAGCCGAAGACCGTGACGATCCAGGCGACGTACACGATGATGCCGACGCCGCTCCAGTCGAGCGCGGCCAGCGCCGCCCGGTCGCGGCCCCAGCCCTCGAAGAGGAGGGAGAGGCCGAGCAGCGGCAGGACGGGCACGGTCGAGACCCAGACCATGAAGTTGAGGGAGTCGGCCGGGGCGGCCCTGCGGGTCAGCACGTTCGACACGCCCCAGCAGGCCGCGGCGGCGATCACCAGGACGAAGGCGAGCACGGGCCCGCTCGCCCCCTCGTCGACGGCGGCGACCCCGATCCCGGCCACGGCCACCGCCATGCCGGTCAGTTTCACCCGGCCGGGGCGCTCGCCCAGCGCGACGGCGGCGAACAGGGCGGTGAAGACGGCCTGGCCCTGGAGCACGAGCGAGGAGAGCCCGGCGCCCATCCCCCGGTCCATGCCGATGAACAGCAGCCCGAACTTGGCCACGCCGAGGGCCAGTCCGACGCCCACGATCCACTTCCACGCCACCGTGGGCCGGCCGACGAAGAAGACCGCGGGCAGGGCCGCGACCAGGAAGCGCAGGGCGGAGAAGAGCAGCGGCGGGAAGTGGTCGAGGCCGACCTCGATGACGACGAAGTTGACACCCCAGAGGGCGGCCACGAGCGCGGCCAGGGCGATGTGGAGAGGACGCATGCCCCGAGCATCGCCCGGCCCGACCGTGTAGCACCAGCACGGATTCCTTCATGGTGGAATTGAGCGTTCCTAATGAATTGAGTGTTTCTCATGCATCGCCGCGCCGGACCGCCCCCGGTCCGGCGCGGCGGGACCCCGGAGGCCCAGGTGCTCGATCTCGCCCGGCTGCGCGCCCTGCATGCCGTCTCCGTCCACGGCTCGGTCGCGGGGGCCGCCGCGGCCCTCGGCTACACCCCGTCGGCCGTCTCCCAGCAGATCACCAAGCTGGAGCGGGAGACCCGGACCACCCTGCTGGAGCGGCGCGGCCGGGGGGTGGCGCTGACCGAGGAGGCGGTCCATCTCGCCGCCACCGCGCAGCGGTTGCTGGCCATCGTGGAGCAGGCCGAGACCACGCTGGAGGAGCGCCGGGGGGTGCCGACGGGGCGGCTGTCGATCGGGGCGTTCGCCTCGGCGGCGCGCGGGCTGCTGCCCGGGGTGCTCGCGGAGCTGGCACGGGCCCATCCGGACCTGGACGTCCGGCTGACCGAGGTCGATCCGCACCTCTCGGTGGACCTGGTGGCCAAGGGCGTGATCGACCTCGCCGTGGCGCACGACTGGGACATCGCGCCGCTGCCCGCGCCGGAGGGCGTGGCGCAGGCGGTGATCGGTGACGACCTGTGCGATCTGCTCGTCCCGGCCGGTCACCGGCTGGCGGGCCGGGACGGGGTGCGGCGCGAGGAGCTGGCGCGGGAGCGGTGGATCTGCCAGCCCCCCGGCACGGTCTGCCACGACTGGCTCGTACGGACGCTGCGGGCCGCCGGGTACGAACCGGACATCCGCCACCAGGCCGAGGAGAACCACACGCAGCTCGCCCTCCTGGCCGCCGGTCTCGGCGTCGCCATGATCCCCCGGCTGGGACGCGGCCCCCTCCCGGAGGGCGTAGTGGCCGTCCGCATGGACCCCGTCCCGCAGCGCCGCCTCTACGCCCTGTGGCGCACCGAGGCGGCCCGCCGCCCGGCGATCACGGCGGCGGTCGCCGCGCTCCAGGACCGGGGCGCCGGGGTGGGCCTGCGCCCGGCCGGGACGGCGTGACGGGTCTCCTCAAGCCTGCCCCCGCCCCAGGAGGCGTGACGGGTCGGCGCGGTCCCGTCGGATCACTCCAGGCCCCCTGAGGCCGCCCAGGGACAGAGGTCCAGGAAGCGCTGGGCGTTTGCGGCGGCGTACCCGCGCAGCACGTACCGCTCCGCGAGGTCCGCGGCCCAGGGGGCGACGTCCTCCCGCTCCACCGGGTGCCGGGGCGGCTTGCGACCGTCCATCCCCCAGGCATCCGCCAGTTCGCGCACCGCCGGGGGCAGGAGCGGCTTTTCGCCCTCCTGGGGTTCCCGGCCTCCGACCGGCCGCCCGGCCGCGTGCGACGCGTACGCGTCGAGCGCCGCCTCCAAGGCATCCATCGGATCGGCACCGGCCATATTCGTACGCTAGTGCAAACAACCGGCGCTCCGCCAGGAGTTCCGGGCCCCGTACCGGACGCGCGGAAACGGCTCGCACTCTTGACCGGAAGTTATTTTCTGGATATCCGTGCTCCTTGGAAGTTTCTTTCACCACCCCCTCGTCACCGAGTACGGCCGAAGGAGCTCACGTGCACGACCGCACCTCCCGACGGACCCTTCTCACCGCCACCGCGGCCACCGCCGTCGCGGCGGCCGCGGGCATGGCGACCGCCCCCGGGGCCCTCGCCGCCCAGAAGTCCGCGCCCACCAGCCACACCTCCGCCGCCACCACCCGGCGGCTGAAGCGGCTCATCTCCCGGATGAGCCTGGAGGAGAAGGTCGGCCAGCTCTTCGTCATGCGGGTCTACGGGCACTCCGCCACCGACCCGGACCAGGCGGACGTCGACGCCAACCTCGCGGAGATCGGGGTGCGCAACGCGGCGGAGATGATCGCCAAGTACCACGTGGGCGGCATCATCTACTTCGCCTGGGCGCACAACACCCGCGATCCGCAGCAGATCGCCGAACTGTCCAACGGCATCCAGCGGGCGGGGCTCGCCGGACCGAACCCGGTGCCGCTGCTCATCTCCACCGACCAGGAGCACGGGATCGTCTGCCGGGTCGGCGAGCCGGCCACGCTGATGCCGGGCGCGATGGCGCTGGGCGCGGGCGGATCGCGGTCCGACGCGCGCCGGGCCGGGCAGATCGCGGGGGCGGAGCTGGCCGCCATCGGCATCCGGCAGAACTACGCCCCGGACGCGGACGTCAACGTCAACCCGGCGAACCCGGTGATCGGCGTCCGGTCGTTCGGCTCCGACCCGCAGTCCGTGGCGGGGATGGTCGCCGCGCAGGTGAAGGGGTACCAGAGCGCCGGGATCGCCTCCACGGCCAAGCACTTCCCGGGCCACGGGGACACCAGCACCGACAGCCACACCGGCCTTCCGGTGATCGGCCACACCCGGGCGCAGTGGGCCGAGCTGGACGCACCGCCGTTCAAGGCGGCCATCGCCGCGGGCATCGACTCGATCATGACCGCGCACATCGTGGTGCCCGCGCTCGACCCGGCCGAGGACCCGGCGACGCTGTCGAAGCCGATCCTCACCGGCATCCTCCGCGAGGAGCTGGGCTACGACGGCGTCGTGGTCACCGACTCACTGGGCATGGAGGGCGTGCGGACCAAGTACGGCGACGACCGGGTGCCGGTGCTCGCGCTCCAGGCGGGCGTCGACCAGCTGCTCAACCCGCCGCGCCTGGACGTGTCCTGGAACGCGCTGCTGGCGGCCGTCAAGAGCGGTGAGGTCAGCGAGGCCCGCCTCGATGAATCGATCCTGCGCATCCTGCGGCTGAAGGCGAAGCTGGGACTGTTCGACGACCCGTACGTCAGCGCGCGGGGCGTGGACCGCACGGTCGGCACCCCGGCGCACCTCGCCGCCGCCGACCGGATCGCCGAGCGGACCACGACCCTGCTGGCCAACCCGGGCGCGGTGCTGCCGCTGTCGCGCCGCTCGCACAAGAACCTGCTCGTCGTGGGCGCCGACCCGGCCTCGCCCTCGGGGACGACGGGCCCGCCGACGACCACGCTGGCCCAGGCGTTCAACGAGCTGGGTCACACGGCCACGGCGCTGTCCACCGGCACCGCGCCGAGCCGGGCGTCCATCGACGCGGCGGTGGCCGCCGCGGCCGGCAAGGACGCGGTGGTGGTGGGGACGTACAACGTCACGGCCGCCAGCTCGCAGCGCACCCTGGTGCGCGAGCTGTCCGCGACCGGGGTTCCCGTCATCACGATCGCGATCCGCAACCCGTACGACATCGCCCAGTTGGAGGGGACCGGGTACGCCGCCAACCTCGCCGCGTACTCCTGGACCGATGTCGAACTGCGCGCGGCGGCCCGGGTGATCGCCGGACGGGCGAGGCCGCAGGGGAAGCTCCCGGTGCCGGTGCAGCGGGCCGACGACCCGTCGACGGTGCTGTTCCCGGTCGGGTACGGCCTCTCGTACTAGCCGGGCACGGGTCCCGTCCGGGAGGGACACCGCCTCCCGGACGGGGCGGGCGCGGGCTCCCTCATAGGAGGGTCACGGGCTCGTTCCGTACGGAAGCCGGGGAACGACCGGGCGGGCGGCCGCGTGTGCGACCGCCCGCCCGGTTCCCGGTCGCGCCGTCCCCCGTCGGCACGTCCGGCCCTCCCCCGGTTCCCCCGTTCCCCCGGTGGTCCCCGTCCCTCCCCGAGGGGGACCACCGCAACCTACCAACGGGCAACCGGTTTCCGGCCGGTTGGCGCGATCCGGTGGACGCATCGCTCAGAACCCGACGACGCATTGCGCATACCCGCCGGTCAGGCGGCTCCGGAGCGCTCCTGCGGGGCGTCCGCGCCGTTCAGCCGGCGCATCCGGTGTTCCTGGGGCGAGACCCCGTGGGCCGCGCGGAACGCCCGGCTGAAATCGGAGGGGCGGGGGATGCCCCAGCGGGCGGCGACGGCGTGGACGGGCAGGGAGCGCAGGGCCGGGTCCTCCAGATCGAGGCGGGCCCGCTCCAGCCGCTGGGCGCGGATCCAGGCGGCGACCGTCTCGCCGTTCGAGCGCCGGCCGAAGACGCGGTGGAGGTAGCTGAGGGAGATGTGGTGCGCCTCGGCGACCACGGCCGGGGTCAGCCGGGGGTCGTGGAGATTGCGCTCGATGAACGCCCGGATGCTCTCCATCAGTTCGCGCAGCCGCGCCTCCTGCGGGGGTTCGTCCGCCGCCTCCACCCTCGGGGCCAGCCAGGCCGCGACCAGGCCCACCGCGGCCGTGCTCAGCCGGGCGGCCTCCGCCGGTCCCAGCGAGGCGGCGCGGCGGTCCACCGACAGCAGGAAATCCCCGAGGATCGCGCCGGTGCCGTCCTCGGCGGAGAAGCCGCGCCCCTGCACCTCCCGCAACTGCTCGGGGGACCAGGGCAGCAGGGACATCGGCAGGTCCAGGCCGATGGCCTCGACGGACCGTTCGTGCGCGGGGACGCTCCGGGCGCCGTACGTCCCGAGTTCCACGGAGACCGAGTCGTCGAGCACGTGGAGGTCGCCCGGCAGGAAGGTCTGGGTCGGCTCCGATCCGCGGGTCAGGGCCAGCCCGCCCTTGAGGATCAGTGTCAGGTGGTACATGCCGGGGTCCTGCGGGCGGGCCATCGCCGGTCCGTTGGCGATCCGTACGCCGGAGAACGACGAGCGCAGCAGCGTGACCCGGCCCATTCTCAGACTGCGCACACTGGCCCGGAAGGCGTCGGCGCGTTCCGCGCTCACGTCACAGGCGCGGGACTCCCCGATCAGACGTCTCCACGTCTCCAGTCCCCTCGCGGCCCGCATGTCCGCGGTGCGGAACATGGCGCCTCCTCCTCCCGCCGTGCCTGTCGGGTCAACGCCCCCGGCACGTGCGGGCTTCCCGTTCTGCGCTGTCACCTTCCTATGATCGATCCTGGCCACGATGGCTTGTTCACGGGGGTGGTGGGCGGACACGCCGGCGGACGCGGGGAGCGTCCGCCGGCGGTCGGATGCGCTACGGGCGTCGGACGCCGAGCCGGTGATCGGTCGTCAGATCCTTCTTGTCGAGCCGGGCGTCGAACTTCGCGAGCGGCTTGGCGTTCGCCGGGTCCGCCTGGACGGCGGCCGGGGCGACGCCCGCCCAGCGCAGGATCGCCGCGGTGGCCGTGGCGTTCTGCTCGGCGGGCAGCCCGGCGACGTTCGAGCCGTGGTTGCCGCCGGGGACGGTGAAGACGTAGCTGTCGCGGGCCCGGTGGCCCGGACGGAAGCGCTCGGCGCCCCACGGGTCGTTCTCGCCGTAGACGTACAGCATGTTCTCGGCGTGGTTGCGGACCCAGGTGTCGACGTCCCGCATCGCCGAGGGCTGGAACTTCATCGGGATGGAGCGGGGGACGAAATTGCGCGGCGGCTGGTAGCCGTAGCGGCTGAGCGTGCCCAGCCAGGGCTGCTTGATGTCGGGCGAACCGAGCTGGGTGCCCGCCTGGTAGTAGTACGGGGTGTACTGCGTCAGGCCCTGGTCGGTGTAGGCGGAGAAGCCGGAGATCCCGTCGACCGAGTCCCAGATCTCCTGGTCGGTGGCGTTCTTCGCGTCGGCCGGGATCGTGTCGCAGTCGGAGAGCAGGCTGTACTGCCAGTAGGCCCAGACGTAGTCCATGACGACGGCCTCGTAGGCCTTGTCGAGGGTGCCGACGGTGGTGAAGGTGAAGCCGTTGTCGGCGGCGTACCGCGCGTACTTCTCCTCCAGCGGCTCGCGGCGGACCAGGGCCTCGCGCTGGACGCCCTGGAGCCGGTCGCGGCACTCCTTGGTGCCGACAGTGGCGAAGAACCGGTCGTACGCCGAGTCCTCCTTGTTGACCACGTCGTTGGGCGCGACGTACGCGACGACGCCGTCCATGTCCTTCGGGTAGAAGCGCTCGAAGTAGGTGGCGGTCATGCCGCCCTTCGAACCGCCGGTGGCCAGCCAGTTCTTGGTGTAGATCGCCTTCAGCGCGGTGAACACGCGGTGCTGGTCGCTGGCGGCCTGCCAGATGTCGAGCTTGGACCAGTCGGCCGGGGCGGGGCGCGACGGGGTGAAGAACCGATACTCCAGGGAGACCTGGTTGCCGTCGACGATCCGGGTCGGCTCCGAGCGGCTGGGGTTGGTGGAGACGTTGTAGCCGCTGGTGTAGAAGACGGTCGGCCGGGAGGTGTCCTTGTGCAGCAGGGTGACGCGCTGCTGGAACGTCCCCTTGGCCGGGTTCCGGTGGTCGACCGGCTGGGTGTAGTTGAGGACGAAGTAGCGGTATCCGGCGTAGGGCTTCTCCTCGATGAGGCTCATTCCCGGGATCGCCAGGATGCGGTCCTTGATGTCCGTGCCGGCCGCGCGGTCCGTCACGGCGGCTCCGTTCGCGGCCGGTTCCGCGGCGGTGGCCGCCCCGGCCGAGGCTCCCGTCGCGCCGACCGTGCCGATCAGCACCGCGAGCGACAGGATCCCTCTGAACGCCTTACGCATGCACCCTCCCCATGATTCACAGCAGTTCGACGTGAACCTAGCGGGGCGGCAGCGCTACCACCAGACCCCGGCGCGGAGGCATGCGGGCAGGTCACCCGGTCAGCAGAGAATCCACGGCGTACTGCCGGACTTGCCCGCGATCGTGCCCGAGACCCGTACGCACCGGTTGAGCGCGTGCACGGTCACCGGACCGGCCTGCCGGGTGAACGAGCCGCTGTCGGTGACCGGGTGGCCGCCGCGCGGCTGGATGCGTACGGCCATGGACCGGCGCGCCCCGGGCTTCGCGGCGACCGCCGTGGCGCAGGCGTAGGCGCGGGTCCGGTAGACGCGCAGCTCCCCCGTCGCGAACCGGACCGTCTTGGCGGGCCGCCCGGCGCAGACCGACGCGGCGGCGGCCCCGGACGCCTCCACCCCGCCGGCCACGAGGCCCAGCGCGGTCGTCAGGGCCAGGGCCAGCAGCCGGCTCGGGCCCCCGCTCCCCCGTACGCGCCGGCCCTTCCTCACGGTCCCTCTGATCACAGCAGCCCCATCGCTCCGTCGAACACCAGCGCTCCTGCCCGACACCTGAGCGCACACACGTCCATCTGCCTACGACGCGCACCACCCGTCCGGAGGTTGCACCGGGGCCGCCCGGGTCGCGCGGCGGCCGGCGGTTCAGACGCCCGCGGGCTCGTCCTCCCCGATGAAGGTGCGCCACAGCACGGCGTATCGCCCGTCCCGGGCGAGCAGCTCGTCGTGCGTCCCGTCCTCCACGACCCGGCCGTGGTCCATCACCACGACCCGGTCGGCGCGGGCGGCGGTGGTGAGCCGGTGGGCGACGACCAGGGTGGTGCGGCGGCCGGCGAGCCGGTCGGTGGCCTGGTTGACCAGGGCCTCGCTGGCCAGGTCGAGGGAGGCGGTCGCCTCGTCGAGCAGCAGGATGTCGGGGTCGACCAGCTCGGCGCGGGCCAGGGCGACCAGCTGGCGCTGGCCGGCCGACAGATTGCGGCCCCGCTCGGCCACCTCGTGGAGGTAGCCGCCCTCCAGGGTGGCGATCATGTCGTGCGCGCCGACCGCGCGGGCCGCCGCCTCCACCTCGGCGTCGGTGGCCTCCGGCCGCCCGTAGGCGATGGCGTCCCGGACCGTGCCCGGGAAGAGGTACGCCTCCTGGGGGACCACGCCGAGCCGGTGCCGGTACGCGGTCAGGCCGAGGTCGCGCAGATCGGTGCCGTCGGCCGTGATCCGGCCGCCGGTCGGGTCGTAGAACCGGGCGACGAGCTTGACCAGGGTCGACTTGCCCGCACCGGTCTCCCCGACGAAGGCGACCGTCTGCCCGGCCGGGATGCGCAGGTCCACACCGCTCAGCGCGGGCTCCTCGCCCCCGTACGCGAAGGACACGTCCTCGAAGGCGATCTCGCCGCGCAGCGAGGGCACGTCCCGGGCGTCCGCGCGGTCGGTGGTGGAGGCGGGTTCGCGCAGCAGTTCCTGGATGCGGCCGAGCGAGACGGCGGCCTGCTGGTAGCCGTCGAAGACCTGGGAGAGCTGCTGGACCGGGGCGAAGAACAGGTCGATGTAGAGCAGATACGCCACCAGGGCGCCGGCGGTCAGCGTGCCGTCGTCGACCCGTCCGGCGCCGACGATCAGCACGGCGGCGGCGGCCACCGAGGACAGCAGCTGGACGAACGGGAAGTAGACCGAGATCAGCCACTGGCCGCGCACCCGGGCCTCGCGGTAGTGGTCGCTGCGGTCGGCGAACCGCGCGGCCCCGTCCCGCTCGCGGCGGAACGCCTGGACGATCCGGAGCCCGGAGACCGACTCCTGGAGGTCGGCGTTGACCGCGCCGATGCGCTCGCGGGCCAGTTCGTACGCCTTGACGCTGCGGCGGCGGAACAGGACCGTGCCGATGACGAGGACGGGCAGGGTCGCGAAGACGACCAGGGCCAGCTCCACGTCGAGGACCAGCAGCGCGGCCATGATGCCGAGGAAGGTGACCACCGAGACGAACGCCGTGACCAGACCGGTCTGGAGGAACGTGGACAGCGCGTCCACGTCCGTGGTCATCCGGGTCATGATGCGGCCGGTCAGCTCGCGCTCGTAGTAGTCCAGGCCGAGGCGCTGGAGCTGCGCGAAGATCTTCAGCCGCAGCGCGTACAGCACCCGCTCGCCGGTGCGGCCGGTCATCCGGGTCTCACCGATCTGGGCCGCCCACTGCACGAGGACGACGACGAGGGCGAGCGCGGAGGCGGACCAGACCGCGCCCAGCGCGAGCTGGGTGACGCCCTCGTCGATGCCGTCCCGGATCAGCACCGGCAGCAGCAGCCCGGCCCCGGCGTCGGTGGCCACCAGGAGCAGGCTCACCAGCAGCGGCAGCCCGAAGCCGTGCAGCAGCCGGCGCAGCCCGTAGGAGTCCTCGGTGCGCACCGCGCGGGCCTCGTCGACGGCCGGGGTGTCGGTCGCCGGGGGCAGGGCCTCGACCTGGGCGAGCAGTTCCGGTGTGGCCGGCATCCCGGCCGCGGCCGTCTCGCGCTCCTCCTCCTTGCGGACCCACAGCGCGGGCGTGATGCCGCGCTCGGCGTCGAACTGGGCGTCGATCTCCTCCTGGAGCGCCCGGTCCCCGGCCGGGTCCTCACCACCGGCCACCGGGCGGTGTCCGGGCGAGGTGCCGCCCAGCTCGTCGGGGTCGGTGAGCAGCCGGCGGTAGAGCGGGGAGCGGCGTTCCAGTTCCTCGTGGGTGCCGATGTCGGCGAGCCGGCCGTCCTCCAGGACGGCGATGCGGTCCGCGAGGCCGAGCGTGGAGCGGCGGTGGGCGATCAGCAGCGTGGTGCGGCCGGCCATGACCTGGCGCAGGGCGTCGTGGATCTCGTGCTCGACGCGGGCGTCGACCGCGGAGGTGGCGTCGTCCAGGAGGAGCAGCCGGGGGTCGGTGAGGATGGCGCGGGCGAGGGCGACGCGCTGGCGTTGGCCGCCGGAGAGGGTGAGGCCGTGCTCGCCGACGACGGTGTCGTAGCCGTCGGGCAGCTCCGCGATGAAGCGGTCGGCCTGGGCGGAGCGGGCGGCGCGGCGGATCTGCTCGTCGGTGGCGTCGGGCTGCCCGTAGGCGATGTTGGCGCGGATGGTGTCGGAGAACAGGAAGCTGTCCTCCGGTACGAGTCCGATGGCGGCCCGCAGCGAGTCCCAGGTCAGATCGCGGACGTCGTGGCCGCCGACGCGGACGGCGCCGCGCGAGACGTCGTAGAAGCGGGGCACGAGCAGCGAGACGGTGGACTTGCCGCTGCCGGACGCGCCGACCAGGGCGACGGTCTCGCCGGGTTCGATGGTCAGCGAGAAGCCGTCGAGGACCGGGCGGGCGGGGGCCCCGCCGCCGGTCCGTCCGGGGTCCTCGCCGTCCTGCGGGCCGTAGCCGAAGCGCACGTCGTCGAACTCGACGCCGACGGGGACGCCGGCCGGCAGCCGTTCGGTGCCGTCCTCGATCGCCGGTTCGGTGTCGATCAGCTCCAGGACGCGTTCCACCCCGGCGCGGGCCTGCTGGCCGACGGTGAGGACCATGGCGAGCATCCGGACCGGGCCGACGAGCTGGGCGAGGTAGGTGGAGAAGGCGACGAAGGTGCCGAGGGTGATCTCGCCCCGGGTGGCGAGCCAGCCGCCGAGGGCCAGCATCGCGACCTGGCCGAGGGCGGGGACGGCCTGGAGGGCGGGGGTGTAGCGGGAGTTCAGCCGGATGGTGCGCAGCCGGCCGGCGAAGAGCCGGCGGCTGACCGTGCGCAGCTTGCCGGTCTCCTGGTCCTCCTGGCCGAAGCCCTTGACGACGCGGACGCCGGAGACGGCCCCGTCGACGACCCCGGCGACGGCGGCGGCCTGCGACTGGGCGTACCAGGTGGCGGGGAAGAGCCGGGCGCGGGAGCGGCGGGCGATGTACCAGAGGGCGGGGGCGACGGCGACCGCGACCAGGGTCAGCGGCGGTGACAGCCAGGCCATGACGACCAGGGAGATCAGGAAGAGCAGCACGTTCCCGATGGTCATCGGGAGCATGAACAGGAGGCTCTGGATCAGCTGGAGGTCGCTGGTGGCGCGGCCGACGACCTGGCCCGTGGAGAGTTCGTCCTGGCGGCGGCCGTCGAGCCGGGTGATCGTCCCGTACATCTCGGTCCGCAGGTCGTGCTGGACGTCCAGGGCGAGCCGGCCGCCGTAGTAGCGGCGGATGTAGGTGGAGACGTAGACGAGGACGGCGGCGACGAGCAGCAGTCCGGTCCAGACCGCCAGGGAGCGGGTGTGGCCGACGACCACATCGTCGATGATCACCTTGGTGACGAGCGGGACGAGGGCCATCACGGCCATTCCGGCGAGCGAGGAGCCGAGCGCCAGCAGTACGTTGCGCCGGTAGCGCCACGCGTAGCCGCTCAGCCTCCGCGCCCAGCCGCGCGGCTGCGGCCCGCTCTCCTGCGCTCCTGCGTCCGTCACCCGGTGCCTCCCGATCGTCCTGCTCTACCGGAAGGCACCAACGCGGCGGGCTGCGGATTTCATCCCCCGTTAACAAAAGACCGGCCGTTGGTCGTAGGACCACCGGCCGGTCCCCGCGCTACTTCGGTGTGACGGTGAGCATCCGGCCGGCGGGGGCCTCCGGGACCGGCGGGATCGCTTCCTGGAGGGTGTCGGCGGGGGCGCCGGCCGGGCGGATGACGCGGACGGGCATGGAGTGCAGGACGCGCTTTGGCGGGGCGGCCCCGTTGATGTCCTTGTGCACGGCCCTGGCGACGGCCTGGATGGTGTCGACGCCGTAGGTCATCGTGGCGTTGTCCTGGGTGAGGACCGTGAGGACGTAGTCGTGGCCGTTGCCCTTGAAGGTGCCGATGCTGTGGACCCGCCAGCCGTGGGTGGCGCGTTGCAGCCAGCCGTTCTTGACGTGGACCGAGACCGAGGACGGGGCCCCGGCGGGGGTGCCCCAGCGCTGCGAGGGGACGACCTTGGCCATCAGGCCCAGCTCGTAGGAGCGGGCGCTGTCGGTGAGGACGGAGTTCTTCTCGGTGAGCAGGGTCAGCAGCCGCTGCTCGTCCTGGGCGTTGATCTGGGTGAGGCCCCAGTAGCCGCCGGAGCCGGGCACGGTGCGGGTCATCCCGGCGGCCTTGAGGAAGGCGCTGACCTTGGCGGCGCCGAGCTGCTTCCACAGCGCGGTGGTGGCGTCGTTGTCCGACTTGGTGATCATGGCGGTGCTGAGGTCGGACTCGCGCTGGGTGAGCTTCCGCCCCCGCTTGGCGTTGTCCCAGAGCAGCGTGGCCAGCACGGTGGCCTTCACGACGCTGGCGGAGTCGTACGCCGAGGTGGCACGCAGCGTGCAGGTGGTCTTGGTGGTGCGGTCGTGGAGCGCCACGGCGGTGGTCGACGTGCGTCCCTTGAGCGCGGCGGTGATGTCCTTCGTCAGCCGGGCGGCGAGTCCGGAGGTGGCGGAGGTGCAGCTGACGGTGGAGGTGGCGGCCGTCGCGGGCGCGGCCCCGGCCGCCACGGGCGCGATCACCCCGACGGCGAGCCCGGCGGCGAGCCCGGCGCGGGCACGCCGGGGTATGTGCGGTGTCTTCATCTGTGTGCGGTCCCGTCCCCTGAGTGGTCCTGCGGGCACGCCCCCCGGCATGCCCCACAGAGTTGACTCCTGGACGGCCCGAAAGTTGTACGGGTCACCGATGCGTGGGCGCGAACATCTCCAGGACGGCGGGGAGGACGACGACCGAGGGGCCGGGCCGGGCGAGCGCGGCGGCCAGGTCGTCGCCGAGGGTGTCGGGGCTCGTGCGGACGGCGGGGACGCCGAAGGACTCTGCCAGCGCGACGAAGTCCGGGCGGGCCAGCTCGGTCCCGGTGGTGGCGCCGAAGGACGCGTCCATGTACGCGCGCAGGATGCCGTAGCCGCCGTCGTCCACAATGAGCCAGGTGACCGGCAGGTCGTACTGGCGGGCGGTGGCCAGCTCCGCCAGGGAGTACATCGCGCCGCCGTCGCCGGAGACCGCGAGGACGGGGGTGGTGGGGTCGGCGGTGGCGGCGCCGAGCGCGCCGGGGAAGGCGTAGCCGAGGCCACCGGAGCCCTGGGCGGAGTGCATGGTGTTCGGGCGGCGGGCGTCGAAGGCGGCCCAGGCCCAGTAGGACAGGATCGTCATGTCCCAGAAGCTGGGGGACGCGTCGGGCAGGGCCCGGCGGATCTCCGCGAGGAGGTGCTGTTCCAGGGTCCGGCCCTGGGCGTCGATGCGCGCACGGACCCGGTCCAGCAGCTCCGCGACGCGGGCGGGGGCGGTGGGGTCGGTGCGCGGGGCGACGGCGTCGAGGAGATCGGCGAGCGCGTCGCGGGCGTCGGCGTGGATGCCGAGGGCGGGGTGGTTGGCCTCCAGCTTCCCGGCGTCGGCCTCGATCTGCACGATCCGGCCGCGCGGGGCGAAGGTGTAGTAGTTAGAGGAGAGTTCGCCGAGGCCGGAGCCGATGACGAGCAGGACGTCGGCGTCCTCCAGGAAGTCGGTGGTGTGCCGGTCCTCGATCCAGGACCGGAGCGAGAGCGGGTGGTTCCAGGGGAAGGCGCCCTTGCCGCCGTAGGTGGTGACGACGGGGGCGTCGAGCCGTTCGGCGAGGGCGCGCAGCTTGCCGGAGGCGTCGGAGCGCACGACGCCTCCGCCCGCGACGATCGCGGGGCGTCGGGCCTCGGAGAGCAGCCGGGCGGCGACGGCGATCAGTTCGGGCCGGGCGTGCATGTCGCGCGGGGTGGCGTCCATGGCGCTGACCACGGGCAGCACGGTCTCGGCGGAGAGCACGTCCTCGGGGATCTCGACCCAGACCGGGCCGTGCGGGGCCGTCAGCGCGGACTCCCAGGCGGCGGCGATCGCGGACGGGATCTGCGAGGCGGTGCGCACGAGGTGCACGGACTTCACGATGTCGCGGAACGATGCCTGCTGGTCGCGCAGTTCGTGCAGATAGCCGTGGCGTCCGCCGCCCAGGCCGGCCGCCGGGACCTGGCTGGAGATCGCGAGCACCGGCGCGGAGGCGGCCGCCGCCTCCTGGAGGGCGGCGAGCGAGGTGAGCGCGCCCGGTCCGGTGGACAGCAGCAGCGGGGCGGCCTCGCCGGTCACCCGCCCGTAGGCGTCGGCGGCGAAGCCCGCGTTGTTCTCGACGCGCAGCCCGACGTACTCCAGCGACGAGCGGCGCAGCGCGTCGAAGATCCCCAGCGCGTGCTGTCCGGGCAGCCCGAAGACGGTGGTCGCGCCGAGCCCCTGGAGGGTCTCGATCACGAGGTCGCCGCCGGTGCGTCCGGGCGGCGGGTTCAGCGCGGCCTCGATCTGCTCGGGGGTGAGCGGGGGCCGCTCGTCGTGGTCGTGGCTCACTGCGTCCTGGCCTCCGCGATCTGGCGGGTCATGATCGTGGTCAGTTCGTAGGCGGTGTGCGAGGCGGCGACGGAGGTGATCTCCGCGTGGTCGTACGCCGGGGCGACCTCGACCAGGTCGGCGGAGACCAGATGGCAGGAGGCGAGTCCGCGCACGATCTCCAGCAGCTCGCGGGAGGTGAGGCCGCCAGCCTCGGGGGTGCCGGTGCCCGGGGCGTGCGCCGGGTCGAGCACGTCGATGTCGATGGAGATGTACAGCGGCCGGTCCCCGATGCGCTGGCGGAGCTGGTCGGTGATCTCGTCGACGCCCCGGCGCATCACGTCGGCGGAGGTGACGATCCCGAAGCCCATCCTGGCGTCGTCGGTGAGGTCCTGCTTGCCGTAGAGCGGGCCCCGGGTGCCGACGTGGGAGAGCGCGGAGGTGTCGAGGATGCCCTCCTCGACAGCGCGGCGGAACGGGGTGCCGTGGGTGTACGCGGCGCCGAAGTAGGTGTCCCAGGTGTCCAGATGGGCGTCGAAGTGGAGCAGCGCGACGGGGCCGTGCTTCCTGGCGACGGACCGCAGCAGCGGCAGCGCGATGGTGTGGTCGCCGCCGAGCGTCATCAGTCGGGCCCCGGTGGCGAGGAGTTCGTCGGCGGCGCCCTCGATCGTCTCGACGGCCTCGTTGATGTCGAAGGGGTTGGCCGCGATGTCCCCGGCGTCGGCGACCTGGGCGAGGGCGAAGGGCGAGGCGTCCTGGGCCGGGTTGTACGGACGGAGCAGCCGCGACGCCTCCCGGATCGCGTTGCCGCCGAAGCGGGCGCCGGGCCGGTAGGAGACGCCCGCGTCGAAGGGCACTCCGACGACGGCGACGTCCGCCGTGCCGACCTCGTCCAGCCGGGGCAGCCGCGCGAAGGTCGCGGGCCCCGCGTAGCGCGGGATCCGGGAGGAGTCGACGGGGCCGCGCGGGGTGTCGTCGCTGCTCATGGTGGTGCCTTCCTTCGCTGACGCGCGGGCCCGGACCGGTCCGGCGGGCGGGCCCCTGTGAGTGTGCCGGATCGACCGCGCCCGCTGGGACAGGGGCACGGCCGCGTACGACGCTAGGCGGCCGAAGGACCGTCCTGAAGTGTACGTTTCCTCCACAGGAGCCGGTCGTCCGGGACGGTTCGCACAGCCAGGAGGAACCGTCCCGCGCGTCCTACCAGTCCCGCGTCGCGATCATCTCCTCCACGTCCGCGTCCACGAATCCATAGGCCTGGGCTATGCGCCCGAAGTCCCCGGCGATCTCGTCGCGGGCGACGGTCTCGATCTCGCTGTCCGCCTCCTGCAGCTCCTCGTCCAGCTCGTTGAACTCCTCGGTCGCCTCCGCGCTCAGCGCGTACAGCTCCGGGAGCCCGGCGGGGCGCTCGGCCTCGATCCGCTCGCACAGCCGGACCAGGATCGCCCGGCCCTTGTCCAGGAGGTGGTTCGGAAAGTAGTCGTCGTCGTACAACGCGGCCAGGAAGGCGTGCTGTGCGAGCTGTTCGTTGGTGACGGGCACGGCGGGATTCCCTTTCGTCTCTGTTCCCTCCCGATGCTGCACGACGCCACTGACACCGCCCTCGCGTGTACGTTTCCCACAGCACCGCCGCACCGAATGGACGAACCATCCATGCCCGACACCCCGGCCGGACCGCCCACCCCGCCCGTCGCCCTGTCCGCGCTGCTCGCCCTGGAGGAGCTGGGGCTGCGCCGGATCGCGGGGCCGGCCGACGCCGAGCTGCTGTGGGTGCACACCTCGGAGATGACCGACCCGTATCCGTATCTGCTCGGCGGGGAGCTGCTGCTGACCGCCGGGGTGCTGCTCACGGACCCCGACCGCTATGTGGCCCGGCTGGTGGAGGCAGGGGCGGCGGCGCTCGGCTTCGGGGTGCGGCCCGTGCACGAGGCGGTGCCGCCGGAGCTGGTCGCGGCCTGCGAGCGCCACGGGCTGCCGCTGGTGGAGGTGGGACCGGGGACCCCGTTCACCGCGATCGCGCGGGCGGTGTGGCGGCTGATGGCCGAGGCCCGGCTGCGGGAGCTGCGCCGGGTGGCGCGGGCCCAGCAGGCGCTGGCGACGGCGGCGGCCCGGCCGGACCCGGTGCCTGCGGTGCTGCACCAGCTCTCCGTCCAGCTGCCCGGATACGCGGTCCTGTTCGGCGCCGGCGGCCGGGAGCTGCACACGGCGGGCCGCCTCCCCGCCCCCTCGGTCCGCGCCGCCCTGGCCCGCCTCGCGGACGTGGTCGCCCCGGCGGACCGGGGCGCGCCCGCGACGGCCACCGACACGGCGGACGGGGCGCGGCTGTCCGCGTACGCGCTGGGCGGCGGACACGGGCTCGTCCTGGCGGTGGCGACCGGCGGCCGGGAGACGGGCGACCACGGCCTCGCCGGGGTCGCGGTCGTCCTCCTCTCCCTGCTCGCGGCCCCGCACCAGAGCACCGACGCGGCCCGTCGCTCGGCCGCGCTCGTACGGCTCCTGCTCGGCGCGGAGCCCGCCGACGCCGCCGCCCTGCTCGGCGGGGACGGGCCCTGGACGGTGGTGCACGCGCTCCGGAGCGGCGGCCGGCCGGCCGACCCGCTCGCGGCGGGCGCGCTGGGCGCGGCGCTGGGCTCGGCGCTGGTGGACGCCGGCGGGGACGGCGGCGCGGCCAGGAACGGGGACACGACCACCGGAACGGAGAGCGCTCCGGCCACGGGCACGGGGCCGGCCACCGGCACGGACGCCGCCACGGGCACAGGCACCAGCACAGGCACGGGCACAGACACCGGCACGGCCACGGACGCGTCGGGCGGTGTGGTCAAGGTGCTCGTCCCCGGTGGCGGCGCCCTCGCCGCCCAGACCGGCTGGACGCTCGGTGTCTCGGCGCCCGTGCCGGCCGGCGCGCTGGCGGAGGCCGACGCGCAGGCCGCCCGTGCGCTGGGGCGGGCGCGGGCCATTCGGGCGCCGCTGGTGCGGCAGGGCGCGGAGACCGGGCGGGGGCTCGCCGGGCTGGTCGACCCCGGGGCCGCCGACGCGCACGCCCGCGCCCTGCTCGCCCCCCTCACCCCCGTGCTCGCCGAGACCCTGCGCTGCTGGCTGAGCCTGCACGGCGGCTGGGACCGGACGGCCACCGCCCTCGGCGTCCACCGCAACACGGTCCGCCAGCGCGTGGCGCGCTGCGCGGCCCTCCTCGACGTGGATCTGGACGACATGGACGTCCGGACGGAGCTGTGGTTCGCCCTGGGGAGGGACGCCGGCCGGGGATCCCTTTGAGCCAATTCCCTTCCGGTTCCGGTCCCGCTTCCGTTCCCGTTCCGGTCCCGCTTCCGGTCCGGGCCGGCGGGGCTTCGCCGGCCGCCTCCGGCTACGCGCGGGACCCGCGTCCGACGAGGACGGCGTCCGCTCGGCCACCCGGCCGCCTCCGGGTACGCGCGGCCCCCGCCTACCCACCCCGTAGGGGCGGACGGGCCGCTCCCTCCGGGGGGAGCGGCCGAAGAGGCGCTCTTGTGCCCTTCGCCGGTGCCGCGCTATTGGCGTAGGGGGCATCACGGCACCCCGCCACGTGCCGAGCATCACCCTGGACAGCCCCGGTGACCCCCGGGTAACTTCTCACCAAGGCTGAGCAAGCGCTTAGCCGAGCCCAGCGAAGCCGACCAGGGAGGCACCCCGTGCGCCGTACGGTATTCAACGAGGACCACGAGGCGTTCCGGGAGACCATCCGCGCCTTCATCGCGGCCGAGGTCGTCCCGGTCTACGACGACTGGTTCGCGGCCGGCCAGGCCCCGCGCGACTTCTATCTGAAACTGGGCGAGCTGGGCGTCTTCGGCATCAACGTCGACGAGGAGTACGACGGCGCGGGCATCGACTCGCACAAGTACGAGGCGATCATCTACGAGGAGACCGCCCGCGCGGGCGTGTCCTTCGGCGGCTCCGGCGTGCACACGCTGCTGGGCCTGCCGTACATCAAGATGCTCGCCACCGAGGAGCAGAAGAAGCGCTGGCTCCCCAAGTTCGCCACCGGCGAGGAGATGTGGGCCCTCGCGATGACCGAGCCGGGCACCGGCTCCGACGTCGCGGGCATGAAGACCACCGCCAAGCTCTCCGAGGACGGCACGCACTACGTCCTCAACGGCGCCAAGACCTTCATCACCGGCGGTGTGCACGCCGACCGGGTCATCGTCTGCGCCCGCACCTCCGCGCCCCGCGAGGACGACCGCCGCTTCGGCATCTCGCTGTTCGCCGTGGACACCAAGTCCGAGGGCTACTCGGTCGGCCGCAAGCTCGACAAGCTGGGTCTGAAGGTCTCCGACACCGCCGAGCTGGCCTTCGTGGACGTCAAGGTCCCGGCCGAGGACCTGCTGGGCGAGGAGAACAAGGGCTTCGGCTACCTCGGCACCAACCTGGCCTCCGAGCGCTGGGGCATCGCCTTCGGCGCGTACGCCCAGGCCGCGGCCGCCGTCCGCTTCGCCAAGGAGTACGTGCAGGACCGCACGGTCTTCGGCAAGACCGTCGCCTCCTTCCAGAACACCAAGTTCGAGCTGGCCGCCTGCCAGGCCGAGGTGGACGCGGCCCAGGCCGTCGCCGACCGCGCGCTGGAGGCACTGGACGCCGGTGAGCTGACCGCCGCCGAGGCCGCCTCCGCGAAGCTGTTCTGCACCGAGGTCGCGCACCGCGTCATCGACCGCTGCCTCCAGCTGCACGGCGGCTACGGCTTCATGAACGAGTACCCGATCGCCCGCCTGTACGCGGACAACCGGGTCAACCGCATCTACGGCGGCACCAGCGAGGTCATGAAGTCGATCATCGCCAAGTCCATGGGCCTGTAGAGCGGCTACGTTCTCCTCCATGAGCTCAGCACCCGACCCCCTGCTCGATCTGCTGGATCTCCTCGATCTGGAGCGGATCGAGCAGGACATCTTCCGGGGCGCCAGCCGTTCGGCGATCGTGCCCCGGGTCTTCGGCGGACAGGTCGCGGCCCAGGCGCTCGTCGCCGCGGGCCGCACCGTCCCCGGGGACCGCACCGCCCACTCCCTGCACTCCTACTTCCTGCGGATGGGCGACCCCGGGGCGCCGATCGTCTACAGCGTCGACCGGATCCGCGACGGCCGCTCCTTCACCACCCGCCGGGTCGTCGCCGTCCAGCACGGCCAGCCGATCTTCCACCTCTCCGCGTCCTTCCAGACGTACGAGGACGGCCTGGAGCACCAGGCGGACATGCCGCCCGCCCCCGATCCGGAGACGCTGCCCACGGCCGCCGAGCTGCTGCCGCGCTACGCCGACCGGTTCAGCGGCCCCGAGGTCGTCGACAAGCTGATCGAGGCGCGGGCCGCCGTCGATCTGCGCTATGGGGACGCCCCGCCGTTCGGCACCGTCGGCGAGGTGCGCGAGCCGCGCTCGCAGGTGTGGTTCCGCACCAACGGCAAGCTGGCGGACGACCCGCTGCTGCACGTCTGCATGGCGACGTACGTCTCCGACATGACCCTGCTCGACTCGGTGCTGCTCGCCCACGGGCGCGGCGGCTGGGCGGTGGGCGACGTGGTGGGCGCGAGCCTGGACCACGCGATGTGGTTCCACCGGCCCTTCCGCGCGGACGAGTGGCTGCTGTACGACCAGGAGTCGCCGTCCGCCTCCGGCGGGCGCGGTCTCGGCCAGGCCCGGATCTGGACCCGGGACGGCCGGCTGGCGATCACCGTCATCCAGGAGGGCGTGGTCCGCGTCCCCCGGACGGACTGAACGGGCCGTACCCGCCCGATTCGGGCAGACTCCCCTCCATGAGCGACGCACGCCCCGGAGGGGAAACGGATACCGGGCCCAGGGCCCCGGGCGGCGGCGGGGAATCGACGTTCACCGTCCTCGTCGCGGCGGCCGCCAACCTCGGGATCGCCGTGGCGAAGGCGGTCGCCGGGCTGATCAGCGGATCGAGCGCGATGCTCGCCGAGGCGGCCCACTCGGTCGCCGACACGGTCACCGAGATCCTGCTCCTCACCGCGCTGAAGCGCGGTGCGAAACCCGCCGACGAGGACCACCCCCTCGGCTACGGCCCTGAGCGCTACATCTGGGCGATGCTCGCCTCCGTCGCCACCTTCGTCGGCGGCGCGGTCTTCTCCGTCTACGACGGCGTCCACACCCTGGTCTCCGGCGAGGAGCTGGGCGATCCGCTCGTCTCGTACGTCGTGCTCGCCGTCGCCTTCCTGCTGGAGGGCTTCTCGCTGCGCACCGGGCTGCGCCAGGTGCGCCGGGAGGCGGTCCGGCTGCACACCCCGGCCCGGCGCTACTTCCGGCTGACCCCGGACACCGCCGTCAAGGCCGTGGTGATGGAGGACTCGGCGGCCCTGGTCGGACTGGCGCTGGCGGCGGGCGGGCTGCTCGGCGGGCAGCTGACCGGCTCCGGCGTCTGGGACGGCATCGCCTCCGTCCTCATCGGGCTGCTGCTCGTCCACGTCGCCTGGGTGCTCGGCCGGTCCAACGCCCAGTTGCTGATCGGCCGCCCGGTGACGGCGTCGATGCGCGCCGGGATCCGTGAGGAGCTGCTGTCCGTCCCGCACATCATCGACGTACTGGAGCTGACCACGCTCATCCAGGGACCGGACGAGGTCCTGATCGCCGCGAAGATCGACTTCCGGGACGTGGCCAGCGCCGAGCAGGTCGAGTGGGCCTGCGAGGAGGCGGAGGAGCAGCTGCGGGAGCGGTATCCGTCGGTCCGGCGGGTGTACTTGGACCCGACCCCGGGTCTGGAGCAGCGGCGCCGGGCCCGTGCGGCGGGCGGGGACGGGCCGCCCGGGGCCTGAGCCCGCCCGGACGGCCCGCCCGCTCAGAGCAGTCCGGCGGCGCCCAGCAGGTAGTCCGTCATGGGGTCGTAGAAGCGCGGGTCCAGTACGTGGTCGTCGAGCGGGACGGCGACCTGGAGGGTGCCCTCGGCCTCGCCGAGGAAGAGCGCGGGGTCGTTGCAGTCCGCGTAGCCGATGGCGTCCAGCCCCCGCTGGGCCGCGCAGCCGGCCCAGCCGTGATCGGCGACGACCAGGTCGGGGGCGGGGCGGCCCTCGCGCTCCAGGCCGTCCAGGATCGCGGCCATCGGGGCCGGGGAGTGGGTGTGCCAGAGGGTGGCGCCCCGTTCCTGCACGGCGACGTCGGCGAACTGGAAGACCATGCCCTCGTCCGCCATCAGCCCGGAGGGGATCCGGACGATCTCGCAGCCGGCCGCCCGCAGCGCCGCCGCCGTCTGCCGGTGGACGTCCAGCAGGCCGCCCGGGTGCCCGGTGGCGAAGAGCACCCGTTCGCCGCCGTCGGCGGCCTTCCGCAGCCGGGCCGCCGCCCGCTCCAGCGCGTCCACGGTCAGCTCGGGGTCGATGGTGTCCTGCCCGAAGCGGTGCTCGGGGTCGTCGCTGACACCGCACCGCTCGGCCATCACGGCCAGCACGTCCTGCTCGTCGCGCCAGCGGTCGCCCAGCTCCAGACCCAGCCAGTAGTGGCGGTCGCCGTTGGCGAGCCTGCGGTAGTGGGAGAGGTTGTTGTCGCGCGGGGTCGCGACGTCCCCGGCGATACGGGTGCGGACCAGGTGTTCGACGAGGGCGGCGCGGCTGGGTATCGGCATGCGCCCATTGTGCCGTGGAGTGTGCGCGGTGTGCCGGTCGAATGACTCTCCGGATATTGCGGGACCGTTCACCCGGCCGTGACCTGGAACTTCTCGTTCCACCCCGACCGGCCGCATGCAATAGGTCCAGACCACCGACTTCACGCCAACTCGTGTCCTGTTCACCGCGTCGCAACAAGTGGTCTATACCTTTGGCACTAGGCTGGGCCGCCCGATACCGGGACATGCACAGCCGTGGGGGGCTATATGACCGTTCATCACCTGCCGCAACCTCCGTCCGACCGGGAGCTGTACTGGTACTTCGGACCGCAGCGCCGCTGGGTCCTGATCAGCTCCTCCCTCGCGTTCGTCCTCACCGCCGCGACGATGCTCACCTTCGCCCTGCGCACCCCGGCCCTCTGGGCCTTCCTCCTGGTGCTCTCGGTGAACGTCCTCGCCCTCGCGCTCTCCTCGGTGAACAGCCTGCGCCAGCGCCGGCTGACCCGGCGCTCGCACGAAGTCCTCGTGCACGCCTGGAATCCGACCGACCCGCCCTCCGTCGACCTCTACCTGCCGACCTGCGGCGAACCGCTCGCCGTCCTGGAGAACGCCTACCGCGCCGTCGCCCGGCTGGACTGGCCCGGCGAGCTGACCGTCTGGGTGCTCGACGACGCCGACCGCGCCGAAGTGGCCGCGCTGGCGGGCACGTTCGGCTACCGCTACGTCGTCCGGCCCGACCGGGGGCACCTCAAGAAGGCGGGCAACCTCAACCACGCGCTCACCCTGAGCAGCGCCGAGCACATCGCCATCCTGGACGCCGACTTCGCGCCCCGGCCCGACTTCCTGCGCCATCTCGTGCCGTATCTGGCCGACCCGGGCGTCGGCATCGTGCAGAGCCCGCAGTGCTTCGACACCGACGAGACGATGAGCTGGATCCAGCGCGCCGCCGGATCGGCCCAGGAGTGGTTCTTCCGCTGGATCCAGCCGTCCCGGGACGCCAGCGACGCCGCCATCTGCTGCGGCAGCAACGCGGTCTACCGCCGCAGCGCGGTCGATCTGGCCGGCGGCTTCGCCCGGCTCGACCACAGCGAGGACCTGTACACCGGGCTCGCCCTGTACGAGAAGGGGTTCCGCACCCTGTACGTCCCGGTGCTGGTGGCCAAGGGCACCTCGCCGGACAACCTCGCCTCGTACCTCAACCAGCAGTACCGCTGGGCGATGGGCAACCTCCATCTGATGGGTACGCCCGTCCTGAAGCGGATGGGCGCTCCCTGGCGGATGCGGCTCTGCTTCTACGAGGGCATCGTCGGCTACCTCACGACGGTGGTGAACACCTTCGCGGCCCCGCTGCCGCCGCTGGTGATGATGTTCTGGTACCCGGACGACATCCGGCCCTGGCACGTCCTGCCGCTGCTCGCGCCGCTCTGGCTCTGGCACGTGCTGCTGCCGCGCATCAGCCGCACCCGCTGGCGGATCGAGGTGATCCGGGCCAACGTCCTGACGAGCGTGGCCGCCGGGGCCGCCTTCCTGCACACCCTGCGCGGGCGCAGCGCGGCCTGGGTGCCCACTGGGGCGGCCGGCGGGAAGCCGGGCACGATGGCGCACCGGGTGGTCCTCGTCTCGCTCGTCTGGCTGGTCTGCTCCACGGGGGCCGCCGCAGCCGGCCTCGCCCTGGCGGTGGCCCGCGGCGGCTGGGAGCCCACCTGGGGACTCGGCCTCTATCTGCTCGTCCAGCTCCAGATCAACGTCCCGCTGATCCGGGACCTGGTGGCCGGGCTGCGCCCCGCGTCCGCCGGCCGGCCCGCACGGGTCCGCCCCGCCCGGCGCCCCTCGGTGCTGCCCCGGCGCTGGCCCGAAATCCTGGCCGTGACGGCCACGCTCGTCCTCACCGCACTGCTCGCTTCCGGCTGGGTCGACCCCATGCTGCCCTGGCTGAGCTGAAAGGTCACCGTTCTCATGCCCACCCTCGCCCCCTCCGGTCGCCCGACCGCAGGCAGCACCGCCGTCCGACCGCCCTCCGGCGGACCCGGACCCGGTGCCACGGGTACCCGCAGGTCCGCCTTCCGCCCCGACATCGAGGGACTGCGCGCCTTCGCCGTCCTCGCGGTCCTCGCCTTCCACGCCTCCGTACCGGGCCTGGCCGGCGGCTTCGTCGGCGTGGACGTCTTCCTGGTCGTCTCCGGCTATCTGATCACCGGTCTGCTGGTCCGTGAGGCCGTCACCACCGGCCGGATCCGGCTCGGCGAGTTCTTCTCCCGCCGGGCCCGCCGGCTGCTGCCCTCGGCCTCCGTGGTGCTGGTCGCCGTCGCGGCGGCCGGGGCCTGGCTGACCGTACCGCTGCGCCGCACCGCGCTGGAGAACGACGTCGTCGCGGCGGCGCTCTCGGTCGCCAACTGGCGCTTCGTACAGCAGCGGACGGACTATCTGGCCGCCGGGCAGGACGAGAGCCCGCTGCTGCACTTCTGGTCGCTGGCCGTGGAGGAGCAGTTCTACCTCGTCTGGGCCCCGCTGCTCGCCGCGCTCGCGGTCCTCGCCGCCCGCGCCGCGCGCCGGGGACGCGCCCTGCGACCGGTGGCCGTCGCCGTCACCGCCGTGCTGACGCTCGCCTCCTTCGCCCTCTCGCTGCGCTGGACGGACGACTCCGTCTCCCTGGCGTACCTCGGAACCCCGTCGCGCGTCTGGCAGTTCGGCGTCGGCGCGCTGCTGGCGCTGCTCCCGTGGCATCTGCTGCGCGGGCCCCGGGCCCTGCGGCTGCTGGGCGGCTGGGCGGGCGCGGCGGCCCTGGTGTGGTGTGTGCTGCGGTACGACTCCGGCACGCCGTACCCCGGCTGCGCGGCACTCGTCCCGACCCTGGCCACGGCCGCGGTCGTGCTGGCCGGGATACCCGGCCGACACCCGCGTGAACAGGCCCGCTACGGGGTCGGGCGGGTGCTGGGACTGCGCGCGCCCCGCGCGGTCGGCCGGCTCTCCTACACGCTGTACCTCTGGCACTGGCCGGTCCTCGTGCTCGCCGAGGCCCGCTTCGGCACCCTGGAGTGGCCGGCCAGGGTGGCCCTGACCCTGGCCTCGGTGCTGCCCGCGCTGGCGACCATGCGCTGGGTGGAACGCCCCCTGCGCTACAGCCGCACGGTCACCGAACTCCCGCGCAGGGGGCTGTCGCTGGGCGTGTTCGCGGTCGTCGTGCCGGTGGTTCTCGCGCTCGTCGTGGGCACGACGACCCTGCGGCTGCTGGGCCCGTCCGCGCCGGTCGACGTGAAGGGGCTCCCGCTCGGCGCGGCCGAGGGGCCCTCGCTGCTGACCGGGCCCCCGCCGAAGGACTCCCCGGTGGTGCCGAGCCCGGTCCAGGCGCGGAAGAGCTTCCCGCCGGACGGGGCGTGCGAGGTGGCGCCGCCGGTGACGAGCAGCCCGCCCTGCCTGTTCGGCGCGGTGGACAGCCCCGACCGGATCGTCCTGCTCGGCGACTCGCACGCCGGCCAGTGGTTCTCCCCCGTCCTCAGCTTCGCGGCGAAGCGCGGCTGGGCGCTCCAGGAGCTGGTCAAGCAGGGCTGCCCGCTGCCCGAGCTGACCGTGGTGAACCCGCAGTTGGGTCGTACGTACCACGAGTGCGACACCTGGCGGGCGGACAGCCTGGCCCGGCTGGCCAAGGGTCCGAAGCCCCGCATGATCGTGATCTCCTCGCTCAACCGCTACACGGACGACCGGCGCCTGCTGCTCACGGCGTGGGAGAAGACGCTGAAGCCGCTGCGGGCGCTCGGGGTGCCGATCGTGTACATCGAGGACACCCCGGTGCCGGGCACGGACGTCCCCGCGTGCGTCTCGGGCCATCTCGACGATCCGGGGGCCTGCGCCTTCGACCG
Organism: Streptomyces sp. NPDC001515; assembly: GCF_053597115.1. Lineage (NCBI taxonomy): Bacteria > Bacillati > Actinomycetota > Actinomycetes > Kitasatosporales > Streptomycetaceae > Streptomyces > Streptomyces sp. NPDC001515. Next base: position 140,266 of record NZ_JBSFHN010000009.1, on the reverse strand, counting down.
CGCGAAGGCCCGGTGGGCCGATCCGCTGGCGGAAAGGGCGGCGGCCGGCACACTGCCGGGGGTGCGGGCCGTCGGGGTGAACGCGGTGCTCTGCCCGGCCACCGGGCCGGTCTGCCCGGCGGTCCTGGACCGGATCCTGCTCTACCGGGACGACGCCCATCTCACCGATGTGGCGGCCGTGGTCCTCGCCCCGAGGATCGAACGGCTGCTCGCGGGGCCCGGCGCTCCGGGCCGGGGCGGCTGGACGGAGCTGCTGCGCGAGGAGTTCGACGGCCCGGCGGGCGCCCGCCCCGCCGCCTCCCGCTGGCTGTACGACCGGGGCACCTGCTATCCCGGCTGCCCGGCCGCCCAGTGGGGCACCGGGGAGATCGAGACGATGACGGACTCGACGGAGAACGTCCGGCTGGACGGCCGGGGAGCGCTGGAGATCGTGCCGACGCTCCGTGACGGACGGTGGTATTCGGGCCGGATCGAGTCGAGGCGTTCCGACTTCGCTCCCCCGCCCGGCGGTGTGCTGCGGATCGAGGCGTCGATCGCCCTGCCGGACGTGACGGGCGCGGCGGCCGGCGGCTACTGGCCGGCCTTCTGGACGCTGGGCGCCGGCCTGCGCGACGGCTACACCGGCTGGCCCGGCACCGGCGAGATCGACGTCATGGAGTCGGTCAACGGCCGGGACGCCGTCTTCGGCACCCTGCACTGCGGTACGTCCGACGGCGGCCCCTGCCGGGAGCCGATGGGGCTCTCCTCGCCCCGGCAGGCGTGCCCGGGCTGCCGGGGCGCGTTCCACACGTACGCCGTAGAGCTGGACACCGCGCCCGGCGCCGAGGAGCTGCGCTGGTATCTGGACGGGCGGGTGTACCACCGGGTGAAGGCGTCCGCCATGGACGCGGCGACCTGGGACCGGGCGCTGAAGCGCGGGCAGTTCCTGATCCTGAACGTGGCGATCGGCGGCGCGCTGCCGGCCGCCGACGGCGCGGGCCCGGGACCGGCCACGGAGGGCGGGCACGCGATGCGGGTGGACCGGGTCGCGGTGTCCACACGGGAGGCCGCCGGCCGCTGACACCGGGGGGTGTCCCGGACCCGTGGTCGCGGTGTCCTCCCGGAGGCCGCCGCCCGCAGTCCCTCAGGACCCGTCCGGCTCCGTTGCGCCGGACGGGTCCTGTCGCGTCCCCGGCTCCGCCGCCGCGGCGAAGGCGCCCCGGGCCAGGCGGTGCAGCAGGGCGGCGGTGGCGGCGCGGCCGGGCAGGGCGCCGGGGCGTCCGAGGTGCGGGGTCGAGTTGAGCAGGCCGAACACGGCGTGGACGGCCGCGCGCGCCTCGTTCTCCGCGAGGTCCGGGTAGAGGTCGCGGACGGCGGCCACCCACACCTCGACGTACTCGCGCTGGAGCCGGCGGACCCGCTTGCGGTCGGTGTCCCGCAGGCGGTCCAGCTCGCGGTCGTGCAGGGTGATCAGGGGGCGGTCGTCGAGGGCGAAGTCGATGTGGCCCTCGATGAGCGCGTCCAGCAGCGCCTCGGGGGACCTGTCGCCCGAGGCGTCCTCGGAGACCCGGAGCCGTCCGCCGGCCAGCAGCCGCTCGCTGATGCCGACGAGCAGTTCGGCGAGCATCGCGTCCTTGCCGGGGAAGTGCCGGTAGAGGCCGGGGCCGCTGATGCCGACGGCGGCGCCTATCTCGTCGACGCCGACTCCGTGGAAGCCCCGCTCGGCGAAGAGGCGGGCCGCTTCCCTGAGGATCTGCTCGCGGCGGGTGGGGGCCGCGACGCGGGCGGCGGCATGGGTGCTCATGACGAGTCATTCTAGACAGGCGCGTTAGCGGTCGTTAACCTGAGAACGACGTTAACGCTCACTAACAGCCTCGGCCGCCGCTCGCGGCCGGGGCCGGTCACATCGCGGTACGGGCAAGGGGGCTCGACAGGATGCAGCAGGCACCGGTGCTGGCGAGTGCGGCGGATCCCGCCTCGGAGGCCTGGCAGGCCAACGAGGCGGGACACCACGCGCTCGCCGACGAGCTGCGCAGGCGGCTCGCCACGGCCAGGCTCGGCGGGGGTGAGAGGGCCCGCGCCCGGCATGTGGCGCGCGGCAAGCTGCTGCCCCGGGAGCGGGTGGACACCCTGCTCGACCCGGGCTCCCCCTTCCTGGAGCTGGCCCCGCTGGCCGCCGAGGGACTGTACGGGGGCGCGGCACCGGCCGCCGGGGTGATCGCCGGGATCGGCCGGGTCAGCGGCCGGGAGTGCGTGATCGTCGCCAACGACGCGACCGTCAAGGGCGGCACGTACTACCCGATGACCGTGAAGAAGCACCTGCGGGCCCAGGAGGTGGCGCTGGAGAACCGGCTCCCCTGTCTGTACCTGGTGGACTCGGGCGGCGCCTTCCTGCCGATGCAGGACGAGGTGTTCCCCGACCGCGAGCACTTCGGGCGGATCTTCTACAACCAGGCCCGGATGTCGGGGGCCGGCATCCCGCAGATCGCGGCGGTGCTGGGGTCCTGCACGGCCGGCGGGGCGTACGTGCCCGCCATGAGCGACGAGGCCGTCATCGTCCGCAACCAGGGCACGATCTTCCTCGGCGGCCCGCCGCTGGTGAAGGCCGCCACGGGCGAGGTCGTCACCGCCGAGGAGCTGGGCGGCGGCGAGGTCCACTCCCGTACGTCGGGCGTCACCGACCACCTCGCGGAGGACGACGCGCACGCGCTGCGCATCGTGCGGACCATCGTCTCCACGCTCCCGGAGCGGGGCGCGCTGCCGTGGTCCGTGCGCCCGGTGGACGAGCCGAAGGTGGACCCCGCCGGGCTGTACGGGGCGGTGCCCGTCGACTCGCGCACGCCCTACGACGTGCGCGAGGTGATCGCCCGGGTGGTGGACGGCTCGCGGTTCGCCGAGTTCAAGGCGGAGTACGGGACGACGCTGGTCACCGGCTTCGCGCACATCCACGGCCACCCGGTCGGCATCGTCGCCAACAACGGCATCCTGTTCTCCGAGTCCGCCCAGAAGGGCGCGCACTTCATCGAGCTGTGCGACCAGCGCGGCATTCCGCTGGTCTTCCTCCAGAACATCTCCGGCTTCATGGTCGGCCGGGACTACGAGGCCGGCGGCATCGCCAAGCACGGCGCCAAGATGGTCACCGCCGTCGCCTGCGCCCGGGTCCCGAAGCTGACCGTGGTGGTCGGCGGCTCCTACGGGGCGGGCAACTACTCGATGTGCGGCCGGGCCTACAGCCCCCGCTTCCTGTGGATGTGGCCCAACGCGAAGATCTCCGTCATGGGCGGCGAGCAGGCCGCCTCCGTCCTCGCCACCGTCAAGCGCGACCAGCTCGGCGACGACTGGAGCGCCGAGGACGAGGAGGCCTTCAAGGCCCCGATCCGCGAGCAGTACGAGACCCAGGGCAACGCGTACTACGCCACGGCCCGGCTCTGGGACGACGGGGTGATCGACCCGCTGGAGACCCGGCAGGTGCTGGGGCTCGCCCTGACCGCGTGCGCCAACGCGCCCTTGGGCGACGCCGGCTTCGGCGTCTTCCGGATGTGAGGCAGAGATGACGATGTTCGACACGGTGCTCGTCGCCAACCGGGGCGAGATCGCGGTCCGGGTGATCCGGACGCTGCGCACGCTGGGGGTGCGCTCGGTCGCCGTCTTCAGCGACGCCGACGCCGACGCCCGGCACGTACGGGAGGCCGACACGGCGGTCCGGATCGGCCCCGCGCCGGCCGCCGAGAGCTATCTGAGCGTGGAGCGGCTGCTGGAGGCGGCGCTGCGCACCGGCGCGCAGGCGGTCCACCCGGGCTACGGCTTCCTCGCGGAGAACGCGGCGTTCGCGCGGGCGTGCGCGGAGGCGGGCCTGGCCTTCATCGGCCCGCCCGCCGACGCCATCGCGCTGATGGGCGACAAGATCCGGGCCAAGGAGACGGTGGCCTCGGCCGGTGTCCCGGTGGTGCCGGGCTCCACCGGCGGCGGGCTGACCGACGCCCAACTGGCCGCCGCAGCAAGGGAGATCGGCGTCCCGGTGCTGCTGAAGCCCTCGGCGGGCGGAGGCGGCAAGGGCATGCGCCTGGTCCGGGACGCGGCGCTGCTCGCGGACGAGATCGCGGCGGCCCGGCGCGAGGCGCGGGCCTCCTTCGGCGACGACACCCTGCTCGTGGAGCGGTGGATCGACCGGCCGCGCCACATCGAGATCCAGGTCCTGGCCGACGGCCACGGCACCGTGGTGCACCTGGGCGAGCGCGAATGCTCGCTCCAGCGCCGCCACCAGAAGATCATCGAGGAGGCGCCGTCCGTCCTGCTGGACGAGGAGACCCGGGCGGCGATGGGCGAGGCGGCCGTCCAGGCGGCCCGCTCCTGCGGCTATGTCGGCGCGGGCACGGTGGAGTTCATCGTCCCGGGCAACGACCCGTCCTCGTACTACTTCATGGAGATGAACACCCGCCTCCAGGTCGAGCACCCGGTGACCGAGCTGATCACCGGCCTGGACCTGGTGGAGTGGCAACTGCGGGTCGCGTCGGGCGAGCCGCTGCCGTACGCCCAGAGCGACATCACCCTCACCGGTCACGCCGTCGAGGCGCGGATCTGCGCCGAGGACCCGGCCCGCGGCTTCCTGCCCTCCGGCGGCACGGTCCTCGCGCTGCGCGAACCGCAGGGCGACGGGGTGCGCACGGACTCCGGGCTCGGTGAGGGCGGCGAGGTCGGCAGCCTCTACGACCCGATGCTGTCCAAGGTGATCGCGTACGGCCCCGACCGGGCCACGGCGCTGCGCCGGCTGCGGACGGCCCTCGCGGACACCGTCGTCCTCGGCGTCCCCACCAACGCGGGTTTCCTGCGCCGGCTGCTGGGCCACCCGGCCGTGGCGGCGGGCGAGCTGGACACCGGCCTGGTGGAGCGCGAGGTGGACGGCCTGGTCCCGGACGGCGTACCGGAGGAGGTGTACGCGGCGGCGGCGCTGCTGCGGCAGCACCCCGGCCGGACCCCGGCCCCGGGCGTCTGGGCCGACCCCTTCTCGGCCGGTGACGGCTGGCGGATGGGCGGTGTCCCGGCGCGCACGGTGCGCTCCTTCCACATCCCGGGCCACGACCCCGTCCAGGTGGGGCTGCGGCCGTGCGGGGCGGGCGCGGAGCTGACCTTCGGCCATGTCGGCGAGGGCGCCGCCCCGCCGGCCCCGGCCTCGGGCTCCTGCGGCCCGCTGGGGCCGCTGCCCGGGGGCGCGGAGACGGCCAGGACCCTGTCCGTCGACGGCGGCCGCATCACGCTGGAACTGGCCGGGGTCACCCATGTGTTCGCGTACGCGCAGTCCCCGGAGGGCCACTGGCTGGGCCGGGACGGCGACACCTGGCACGTACGGGACCACGATCCGGTGGAGGCCTCGCTGACCGGTGCCGCCCGCTCCGGCGCCGACACGCTCGCCGCGCCCATGCCCGGGACGGTGACGGTGGTGAAGGTGGCCGTCGGGGACGAGGTCGCGGCCGGGCAGAGCCTGCTGGTGGTGGAGGCGATGAAGATGGAGCACGTCATCTCCGCGCCGCACGCCGGCACCGTCACCGAACTCGATGTGACCGCCGGGACCACGGTGGCCATGGACCAGGTACTGGCGGTCGTGGTCCCGGCCGCCGCCGGGGAGGACGCATGACGGACACCGGCCGCACCCTGCCCATGACCGTGGCGGAGCCGGGCCTGCCCGCCCGGGTCCGGATCCACGAGGTCGGCGCCCGCGACGGGCTCCAGAACGAGAAGGCGGTCGTGCCGACCGAGGTGAAGGCGGAGTTCATCCGCCGTCTCGCGGTCGCCGGACTGACCACGATCGAGGCGACGAGCTTCGTCCACCCGAAGTGGGTGCCCCAACTGGCGGACGCCGAGCGGCTGTTCCCCATGCTCGGGGACATCGCGGACGTGGGCGACGTGGAACTTCCGGTCCTGGTGCCCAACGAGCGCGGGCTCGACCGGGCGCTGGCCCTCGGTGCCCGGTCGATAGCCGTGTTCGGCTCCGCGACGGAGACCTTCGCCTCCCGCAATCTGAACCGCACGGTCGACGAGTCCCTGGCCATGTTCGAGCCGGTCGTGGACCGGGCCAAGGCGGACGGGGTGCGGGTGCGCGGATACCTCTCGATGTGCTTCGGCGACCCGTGGGAGGGCCCGGTCCCGGTCCCCCAGGTCGTCCGGGTCGCCAGGTCCCTGCGCGACCTGGGCTGTGACGAGCTGTCGCTGGGCGACACGATCGGCGTGGCCACCCCCGGGCACGTCCGCGCCCTGCTGTCCGCGCTGAACGCGGCGGGGGTGCCCACCGACGTCCTCGCGGTGCACTTCCACGACACGTACGGCCAGGCCCTGTCCAACACCCTCGCCGCGCTCCGGCACGGGGTGTCCACCGTGGACGCCTCCGCGGGCGGCCTCGGCGGCTGCCCGTACGCGAAGAGCGCGACCGGAAACCTCGCCACCGAGGACCTGGTCTGGATGCTCGACGGCCTCGGCATCGAGACCGGCGTCGATCTCGGCGAGCTCACCGCCACCAGCGTGTGGCTCGCCGGCCACCTGGGCCGACCCAGCCCGTCCCGCACCGTCCGCGCCCTGTCCCACGAGGAGCAGTGATCCACCGATGTCCCTGGACCACCGGCTGACCGCCGAGCACGAGGAACTGCGACGCACCGTCGAGGAGTTCGCCCACGACGTCGTCGCGCCGAAGATCGGCGACTTCTACGAGCGCCATGAGTTCCCGTACGAGATCGTGCGGGAGATGGGACGCATGGGCCTGTTCGGGCTGCCGTTCCCGGAGGAGTACGGCGGGATGGGCGGCGACTACCTCGCCCTCGGCATCGCCCTGGAGGAGCTGGCCCGGGTCGACTCCTCGGTGGCGATCACCCTGGAGGCCGGGGTCTCGCTCGGCGCGATGCCGGTGTTCCGCTTCGGCACGGAGGAGCAGAAGCGGCGGTGGCTGCCGAAGCTCTGCTCGGGCGAGGCACTGGGCGCGTTCGGCCTGACCGAACCGGACGGCGGCTCCGACGCGGGCGGCACCCGGACCACGGCCGTGCGCGACGAGGCCGCCGGCGAGTGGGTCATCAACGGCTCCAAGTGCTTCATCACCAACTCCGGCACCGACATCACCGAGCTGGTCACGGTCACGGCGGTCACCGGCCGCAAGGAGAACGGCGCCCCGCTCATCTCCTCCATCATCGTCCCCTCCGGCACCCCCGGCTTCACCGTCGCCGCCCCGTACTCCAAGGTCGGCTGGAACGCCTCCGACACCCGCGAGCTCTCCTTCAGCGACGTCCGCGTCCCCCTGGAGAACCTCCTGGGCGAGGAGGGCCGGGGCTACGCCCAGTTCCTCCGCATCCTCGACGAGGGCCGCATCGCCATCGCGGCGCTCTCGACGGGCCTGGCGCAGGGCTGCGTGGACGAGTCCGTCAAGTACGCCGCCGAACGCCACGCCTTCGGCCGCCCCATCGGCACCAACCAGGCCATCCAGTTCAAGATCGCCGACATGGAGACGCGCGCCCACATGGCCCGCATCGGCTGGCGCGACGCCGCCTCCCGCCTCCTCGCGGACGAGCCCTTCAAGAAGGAGGCCGCCATCGCCAAGCTCTACTCCTCCACCGTCGCCGTCGACAACGCCCGCGACGCCACCCAGATCCACGGCGGCTACGGCTTCATGAACGAGTACCCGGTCGCCCGCATGTGGCGCGACTCCAAGATCCTCGAAATCGGCGAGGGCACCAGCGAGGTCCAGCGCATGCTGATCGCCCGCGAACTGGGCCTGCCGGCCTGATCCCCGGGGCCGGGCGGGCTACGGGCCGCCCGGCGCCCGCAATTCGTTCGACACCCCCGCCCCGCCTCGGCAGAGTCGGTCCATGACGCCTCCCGCCTGGCCCCTGTACGGGCTCCGCATCCGCACGCCCCGCCTCGAACTGCGGCTCCCCGACGACGCGTTGCTGAGCGATCTGGCCTCCGTCGCGGCGGACGGGGTGCACGCCCCGGACGTCATGCCGTTCACCGTGCCCTGGACGGACGGGACGCCCGAGGCGCGGCGGCGGGCGGTGTTCCAGCACGTGCTGGGGACGATCGCCGGATGGCAGGAGGCCGACTGGACCCTGAGCCTCGCGGTGCTGCACGAGGGCCGGGTGGTGGGGCGGCAGGATGTGACGGCCCGGGACTTCGGGACGGTCCGCGAGGTGAGCACCGGGTCCTGGCTGGGCCTCGCCCACCAGGGGCGGGGCATCGGCACCGAGATGCGGGCCGCCGCCCTCCACCTCGCCTTCGCCGGACTGGGCGCGGACTCGGCGGTCTCCGCCGCGATGACGGACAACCCCCGCTCGCTGGGCGTCTCGCGTCGCCTCGGCTACGTCCCCGACGGGCTGGAGACCGCCTCGCTGCGGGGCGGACGCGTCACGCTCCAGCGGCTGCGACTGGACCGGGCGCGCTGGGAGGAGGCTCGTGCGGTCGAGGTGTCGGTCGAAGGGCTCGACGAGTGCCGGGAGCTGTTCGGATGAGCCTCCTCGTCCACACCTACGTACGCGGCCGCAGCGGCAAGGACCATTTCCTGGAGGATCCCGAACACGGGCTCACGCTCGCCGGGTTCGAGAACAGCCGCACCACGCTCTGGGGGGCGGAGCCGGCGCGGGCGCTCGGGGCGCGGTTCCTGCCGCGGCTGGCGGAGACGAATCTGTGCGTGGAGCCGGAGGAGGTCGAGGAGTTCCTGGCGGAGTGCGAGCTGCTGCGTCCGCACACGGCGGCGCTGGCCGCGCACGCCGGGTATCACGAGGACTACGTGGCCGAGCGGCTGGCCAACATCAGGGCGGCGGCCGAGCGGGCGCTGGACGTGGGCGGGGGCGTCATCGTCTGGTGACGAGGCCGGCCGGGGCACCCGACACGGAGCGGTTATGAGGTTAGGCTAACCTTCCCTCAAACGTGTCAACGGCCGGCCCTCCGGCTCGTACGAAAGCGGACTCCGTCATGCGCACTTCCCGAGTCTCCCGTCCCACCCGTCGCGGCCTGCTGGCCATGGGCGGCGCCGTCGGTCTGGGCGCCGTGCTCGCGGCCTGCGGTGACGGCGACGCGAAGGACTCCGGGTCCGGGGGGTCGAAGAGCGCCGGTGCCGGGCCCTGGAGCTTCCGGGACGACCGCGGGCAGACCGCCGAGGCGGCGTCCGTCCCGAAGAACATCGTCGCCTTCACCGGAGTGGCCGCCGCCCTCCACGACTACGGCGTCGAGGTCAAGGCCGTGTTCGGGCCGACGAAGACCAAGGACGGCAAGGCCGACGTCCAGGCCGGCGACCTCGACGTGAACGAGGTCGAGATCCTCGGCAACGTCTGGGGCGAGTTCAACGTCGAGAAGTACGCCGCCCTCGGCCCGGACCTCCTCGTCACGGCGATGTGGGAGAAGGACGCGCTCTGGTACGTGCCGGACGCGTCCAAGGACAAGATCCTCAAGCTCGCCCCGAGCGTCGCCCTGTGGGCCGCGCAGACCACGATCCCCCAGGCGATCCAGCGCCACGAGGACCTGGCCGCCTCGCTCGGCGCGGACGTGAAGGCCACGGCGGTCACCGAGGCCAAGGCCCGCTTCGAGAAGGCCGCGGCCCGGCTGCGCGCCGCCGCGAAGGCCAGGCCGGAGATCCGGGTCATGATCGGCTCGGCCAGCCAGGACCTGTTCTACGTCTCGCTCGCCAAGACCTCCGCCGACACCCTGTACTTCCAGGAGCTGGGCGTGAAGTTCGTCGAGCCCAAGGTGAACGCGGCCGGTTTCTTCGAGGAGCTGAGCTGGGAGAACGTCGACACGTACCAGGCCGACGTGATCATGATGGACAACCGCTCCTCGGCCCTCCAGCCCTCGGCCCTGACATCCAAGCCGACCTGGGCCCAGCTGCCCGCCGTCAAGGCCGGCCAGGTCGTGCCCCGTACCACCGAGCCGATCTACAGCTACGACAAGTGCGCGCCGATCCTGGAGGACCTGGCCAAGGCCATCGAGGACGCCAAGAAGGTCGCCTGAGCCGCCGGCGCCCCGGTCTCCGCACACCGAAGTCCGGAACCATACCCTCCGGTTGATGTCCGGGGTGCGCGACGGCCGGCCCGGCGACGGAACCGGCCGCCGGGCACCCCGGACCGGCCGCGTCCGGGCCCCGTGAACATGGCCGCCCGACGCACCTCCGCGCGGGATGACGCGTCGGGGTCCGGACAGCCCGAGGGGCGGCCGGGGACCCGCCGAGCCCCCCCGCCCCCCACCCGCAGGGGGCTACCGCGGAGCTGGGCCCCCCCCGCCCC
>NZ_JBSFHN010000009.1:0-130027 GCF_053597115.1 Streptomyces sp. NPDC001515 | reverse complement strand
TCTCCCTATCCCCCTACCCACCCCCCCCGTTTTTCCCGCGTCGGGCCCCCCACCCCCCGTGGGGCGCCCGGCAACACTATCCCCCCCCCCCCCCCTCTCCGTTCGGAAGATCCCGGTTCAGTCCGCCGACGGCTCCGCCGGCCACGGCACCTGCGGCGAGCGGTAGTAGTCGATGCCCATCGCCGTGAACCGGGGCCCGAGCGCCGCCAGCCGCAGCTTGTACGTGTCCCAGTCGTGCGTCGCGGCCGGGGACCAGCCCAGCTCCGCCGCCCCCGGCAGCCTCGGGAAGGCCATCACGTCGATGTCGTCGCTGTCGGTCAGCGTCTCCGCCCAGATGGGTGCCTCGACCCCGAGCACGGAGTCCGCCGGGGCGCCCGCGAGATAGGTCGCCGGGTCCCAGTCGTAGGAGCGCCGCACCTCCACCAGGCCCGCCCACTTCAGCCCGAGCACGGTCTCCTCGGTGTACTTCATGTCGAGGTACACCCGGTCGGCCGGCGACAGCACCAGCCGGGTGCCGTTCTTCGCCGCGTCCACCACCTGCTGCCGGTTCGCCGCACTGGTCTTGTCGTAGCCCCAGTACTGGGCGATCGCGCCCTTGACCGGCGTGGCGCCGGTGAGCTGGTGCCAGCCCATCACGGTCTTGCCGTGCCGGCCGACGGCGGCCTGCGCCCGTTCCATGATCTTGGCGTAGTCGTCGTGACTGGTGGAGTGCGCCTCGTCGCCGCCGATGTGGAGGTAGCGGCCGGGGGTCAGCGCGGCCACCTCCCCGATGACGTCGTCGATGAACTTGTAGGTGATGTCCTTGGCCGCGCAGAGCGAGCTGAAGCCCACCTTGGTCCCGGTGTAGAGCGGGGGCGCGACCCCGTCGCAGTTCAACTCGGCGTACGAGGCGAGCGCGGCGTTGGTGTGGCCGGGCATGTCGATCTCCGGCACCACCTCCAGATAGCGCGAGGCCGCGTACCGCACGATCTCCTTGTACTGGCTCTTGGTGTAGTAGCCGCCCGGCCCGCCGCCGACCTCGGTCGATCCGCCGTACGTGGCCAGGTTCGGCCAGGAGTCGACGGCGATCCGCCAGCCCTGGTCGTCGGAGAGGTGGATGTGGAAGGTGTTGATCTTGTACAGCGCCATCTGGTCGATGTAGCGCTTGACCTCCGCCACCGAGAAGAAGTGCCGGGAGACGTCGAGCATCGCTCCCCGGTAGGCATAGCGCGGCGCGTCGGTCAGCGTGCCGCCCGCGACCTTCCACGGCCCCTTCTGGACGCTGTCGCGCTCGATCCGGTCCGGGAGGAGCTGACGGAGCGTCTGCACGCCGTGGAAGAGCCCTGCGGGCTTGCGGGCGGTGATGGTGACGGAGCCCCGGCCCGACGTCAGGGTGTAGCCCTCCGCCCCGAGCGAGGCGTCGGCGGAGCCGAGCCGCAGCCGGATGCCGCCCGGCCCGGGGCGGTCGGTGACCGGCAGCGCGTATCCGGTCGAGGGGCGCAGCACGCCCGCCAGGTACTCGCCGATCCTCCGCACCTCGCCCGAGGACCCGTCCACCCGGATGGCGGTGGCGGGGGTGAGGGCGTACGGGGATCCGCCGGGTCTCACCGAGACCGGGGCGGGAACGATCTGGCCGAGCGGCCGGGGCTCCGACGCGGCGGGCGCGCCGCCCGCGGCGGACGCCACGGGGGTCGCGCAGGCAGTGGAGACTCCGGCCGCGGTGACGAGGAGGAGGGAGCCGAGAAGGCGGGGCAGCGCGCGGTGCAGGGCGCCGCGCCTCGCTGTGTGCGGTCTCACAAGCAGTCCCTTTCTAGGGGGTCACACCTGGATCTCCTGACCATGCGAACCGTCGCCATGCGTACCGCGTACCTCACGGATGGTCAAGGTGTAGACCACTTCCCCGTCGGGGCCCCGATGGAACATGGCCGACAGTCCGGGCATCCTGGCCGAGTTCGTCCCGTCGCCCGCCGCGGACCGCCTCCGACTTCTCCGCCGAGGCGCGTCCCGGCGGCGCGGAGATCCGGCCGAATCCCCCAGAACGGAAGAAACGAGGACCGCTATCGCGCATCTCTGCCCGAAATCGGGCAGGATTGTTGCGTCCGAACCCCTTCCACCGCAATATCGACGAGTGCTTGAACGCCGTTCGTCCCATGACGACCTCATCGACCACCTGGTGCGCAGCACCGCGCTTCAGCGCGGCGAAGCCGCCCGGGTGGTCCTCGACGTGCTGGCCTACTTCGACGAGACGACCGACGCGTTCGTCCGCCGCCGCCATCGCGAGCTCCAGTCCGGCGGACTGGTCAACACGGAGATCTTCGAACGGATCTCGGCCGAGCTGCCGCACCGCGCGGTCGCGCCGCCGGAGCTCTCGCTCCGCCAGCTGCGCCGCATCGTCTACGGCTGACCGGTCACCCACGCGCTCATTCAGTCATTACCTGTACGTCGATGGAGGGCAGAGACCTCATGTGCGGAATCGTCGGTTACATCGGAAAGCGTGATGTCGCTCCGCTGCTGCTGGAGGGGCTGCAGCGGCTGGAGTACCGCGGCTACGACTCCGCCGGCATCGTGATCACCGGGAAGCCGGCGGCCGGCAAGCCCGCCGCGCTGAAGATGGTCAAGGCCAAGGGCCGGGTCCGCGATCTGGAGGCCCGCGTCCCCAAGCGCTTCGCCGGCACCACCGGCATCGCCCACACCCGCTGGGCCACCCACGGCGCGCCGAGCGACGAGAACGCCCACCCCCACCTGGACGCCGACAACAAGGTCGCCGTCGTCCACAACGGCATCATCGACAACGCCTCCGAGCTGCGCACCCGGCTGACCGCCGAGGGCGTCGTCTTCCTCTCCGAGACCGACACCGAGGTCCTGGTCCACCTGATCGCCCGCTCGCAGGCGGACACCCTGGAGGGCAAGGTCCGCGAGGCCCTGCGCTCGGTCGAGGGCACGTACGGCATCGCCGTGATGCACGCCGACTTCAACGACCGCATCGTCGTCGCCCGCAACGGCTCCCCGGTCGTCCTCGGCATCGGCGAGAAGGAGATGTTCGTCGCCTCGGACGTCGCCGCGCTGGTCGCCCACACCCGCCAGGTGGTCACCCTGGACGACGGCGAGATGGCCACCCTGAAGGCCGACGACTTCCGTACGTACACGACGGAGGGCTCGACCACGACGGCCACGCCGACCACCGTGGAGTGGGAGGCCGAGTCGTACGACATGGGCGGCCACGACACGTACATGCACAAGGAGATCTCCGAGCAGGCCGACGCCGTCGACCGGGTGCTGCGGGGCCGGATCGACGACCGGTTCGCCACCGTGCACCTGGGCGGCCTCAACCTGGACGCCCGCGAGGCGCGCGGGGTCCGCCGGATCAAGATCCTCGGCTGCGGCACCTCGTACCACGCCGGTCAGATCGGCGCCCAGCTGATCGAGGAGCTGGCCCGCATCCCCGCGGACGCCGAGCCCGCCTCCGAGTTCCGCTACCGCAACCCGGTGGTCGACCCCGACACCCTGTACGTCGCGGTCTCGCAGTCCGGTGAGACGTACGACGTGCTGGCCGCCGTCCAGGAGCTGAAGCGCAAGGGCGCGCGGGTCCTCGGCGTGGTCAACGTGGTCGGCTCCGCGATCGCCCGGGAGGCCGACGGCGGTACGTACGTGCACGCCGGCCCCGAGGTCTGCGTGGTCTCCACCAAGTGCTTCACCAACACCGTGGTCGCCTTCGCGCTGCTCGCCCTGCACCTGGGCCGGATCCGGGACCTCTCGGTCGCGGACGGCAAGCGGATCATCGAGGGCCTGCGCCGGCTGCCCGCCCAGATCAGCGAGATCCTGGAGGGCGAGGACGAGATCAAGAAGCTGGCCGCCGAGTACGCGGACGCCAAGTCGATGATGTTCATCGGCCGGGTGCGCGGCTACCCCGTGGCCCGCGAGGCCTCGCTGAAGCTCAAGGAGGTCTCGTACATCCACGCCGAGGCCTACCCCGCCTCCGAGCTGAAGCACGGCCCGCTCGCCCTGATCGAGCCCGCGATGCCGACCGTGGCGATCGTGCCGGACGACGACCTGCTGGAGAAGAACCGCGCCGCGATGGAGGAGATCAAGGCCCGCAGCGGCCGCATCCTCGCCGTCGCGCACCAGCCGCAGGAGAAGGCCGACCACACCATCGTCGTACCGAAGAACGAGAACGAGCTGGACCCGATCCTCATGGGCATCCCGCTCCAGCTCTTCGCGTACCACACGGCCCTGGCCATGGGCCGCGACATCGACAAGCCGCGCAACCTCGCGAAGTCCGTCACCGTCGAGTAGCCCTTCCCCCGCTCTCCTTTCCGGGGGGCGTACGGCGGGAGCGCCCCGCACCCACGGTCCACCGGGTGCGGGGCGCTCCCGTATACGCGCCCGGCGCACACCCGGCCCGTCTCCCGTGGCGTTTATGCGCACTTCATAAGCGCACAATCCACATGTACGGGCCGGTAGACGCACCCCGTTCCCTGTTTCCGTAGACGAGTTGACGCCACGTCGTCCTCAACGGATGGAAAAAGACCGGCCGTCGGCCGGGCGCGATCATTGGCTGATCAGAACACCCTCGAAGCAGACCGGTCACGGCCGCGTTTCGCGCGCCCGAGCGGCCCCGGCAGGGGGCACGCGAAGGCGCCGGCCGGAGGCGGCCGGGAAGGGGCGGAGAGGGGCCCGGAGGGCTTCGGGTGCGGGTCCGGGTGGACCAGGGCCCCGGGACGGGACCGCGGGGCCGGGCTACGGGATGACGACGACCGGGCGCTGCGCCCGGCGGGCGAGCCGCCCCGCGACCGAACCGAAGATCCGGCCGACGATCCCGTGCGTGGAGCCGACGACGATCGCGTCGGCCGAGTACTCCCGGCCGACCTCCTCCAGCTCGTGGCAGATGTCGCCGCCGCGCTCGACGAGCACCCACGGCACCTCGGCGAGGTAGTCCGCGCACGCGAGCTCCAGGCCGAGGACCTCGGTGCGGTGGTCGGGCACGTCGACGAAGACGGGAGGCTCGCAGCCGGCCCAGACCGTGGTCGGCAGCCGGTTGGCGACGTGGACGATGATCAGCCCGGAGCCCGTTCGCCGGGCCATGCCGATGGCGTACGCGAGGGCCCGCTCACTGGAGGTCGAGCCGTCGAAACCGACGACGACACCGTGCCGGAAGGCGGGATCGCAGGAAGGGCGCGCTTCTTCGGCCGCCTGCTGGTCCGACCGGGGGTCGGCTACCTGCTTGCGGTCCGCGGGTTCGGGGAATTCGTGACCGGCCATCGGTGTCTCGGCGAAGAGAGTCCTCGTGAGGAGAGCGACGTGGGAACTGTCAGCGGGCGGTGTTGTGGTGTCCGGGAATCATCTTCCCAACCCCTTACCCCAAGGGTACGGCGCCACTCACTCACTGCCCAGACCCGCGCAAAGCGCGTGCGACGTTTCACGGAGCATGCCCGAGACCGCCCTGTATTGGCAATGCCGGATGCGCGGTACACGGACGTCACGCGCCCCTGAACGCCGCCTCCGGGGCCTTCCCGGGAACCGTCGCCCGCCGGCGTTCCGGAGACACCGGAGCGCCCCTCGGAACCACCCGCGCCGAACCCCGCCGCATCCGCCCGGCCCGCGCCCGCCGTCCCTCCCGTCCCCGACAGCCGGAACCACCCGATCGAGGGGGCGCACCGGGGTGACGTCTCCCGGGGGTCGTGCGCCGGTAGAACGACTGATTTCCGCACACGCGACCGTATGTTTTCAGCCAACTTCTGGTGGGGGTGCACCCCTTGTCGAAATGGCCGATCAACCGCCTTGCCAGCAGGCAGGAAGAGACCGAGCGGTACGCTTCCACCCCATGGGGACGGGCCATGAACGCCAGGCGCACTTCCCTGCGCGACTCACGAGTGAAACGCTTCGTGATCGAATGCTTCCCGCCAGGTGGCCTTGTCGACATAAAGCCGGTTGGTGAACTTGTCACGACGGCACCACGGGACGCAGTAGATTCGATCTTGGGTGTCGAAGCCGGGGACTCGTGCACGACCGAGGGGACATGTGCAGGTGCGACAGGCCCGTAAGGACCAGGAAGACGCGAACACCGAGGGGGGCTTAGCGTCATGAGTCAGGACTCCGCCACCGCAACGGAGGCCGTACGGAAGCTGAGCGGGCGCAGGCGCCGCGAGGTGGTCGCCGTGCTGCTGTTCAGCGGTGGCCCCATCTTCGAGAGCTCCATCCCGCTCTCCGTGTTCGGGATCGACCGCCAGGACGCGGGAGTTCCGCGCTACCGGTTGCTCGTGTGCAGCGGCGAAGAAGGACCGCTGCGCACCACGGGCGGTCTCGAACTCACCGCGCCCTACGGGCTGGAGGCGATCAGCAGGGCCGGCACCGTCGTGGTGCCCGCCTGGCGCTCGATCACCTCGCCGCCGCCCGTGGAGGCGCTCGACGCCCTGCGCCGCGCCCACGAGGAGGGCGCCCGCATCGTCGGTCTGTGCACGGGGGCCTTCGTCCTCGCCGCCGCCGGCCTGCTGGACGGCCGCCCGGCGACGACGCACTGGATGTACGCGCCGACGCTGGCCAAGCGCTATCCGTCGGTGCACGTCGACCCGCGCGAGCTGTTCGTCGACGACGGCGACGTGCTCACCTCCGCCGGAACGGCGGCCGGGATCGATCTCTGCCTGCACATAGTCCGCTCGGACCACGGCACGGAGGCCGCCGGGGCGCTGGCCCGCCGGCTCGTCGTGCCGCCCCGGCGCAGTGGCGGTCAGGAGCGCTACCTCGACAGGTCTTTACCCGAGGAGATCGGGTCCGACCCGCTCGCCGAGGTCGTGGCCTGGGCCCTGGAGCATCTGCACGAGCAGTTCGACGTGGAGACGCTGGCCGCGCGTGCGTACATGAGCCGGCGGACCTTCGACCGGAGGTTCCGTTCGCTCACCGGGAGCGCCCCGCTGCAGTGGCTGATCACCCAGCGGGTGCTCCAGGCGCAGCGGCTGCTGGAGACGTCCGACTACTCGGTCGACGAGGTCGCGGGCCGCTGCGGCTTCCGCTCGCCGGTCGCGCTGCGCGGGCACTTCCGGCGCCAGCTGGGCTCCTCCCCCGCCGCGTACCGGGCCGCCTACCGGGCCCGCCGTCCGCAGGGCGGTGCGGAGGCGGTCGCCGCCCCGGCCGAGCCGCTGGTGCCCGCGCAGGGGACCTCGGCGGGCCGTCGTGGCGCACCGGTCCTCCCGGGCGCTGCGGCGGCCGGTCCGCCGGGCCCGCCGGGCGCCTCGGCGGCGGGTGCGGACGGGGTGCGCGGGGAGCACGGGAAACCGGGCCCCGACGCGTTCGCCGTCGGCCGCCCGGCCCTCCCGGGACAGCGGAGCGCCCCGTAGGGTGGGGCGCATGAACGACCGCATGGTGTGGATCGACTGCGAGATGACCGGGCTCTCGTTGACGGAAGACGCACTCATCGAGGTGGCCGCCCTGGTCACCGACTCGGAGTTGAACGTGCTCGGCGAAGGGGTGGACATCGTGATCCGCCCGCCGGACGCGGCGCTGGAGACCATGCCCGAGGTGGTGCGGCAGATGCACACCACCTCGGGTCTGCTCGACGAGCTCGCCGGGGGCACCACCCTGGCCGACGCCGAGGAGACGGTCATGGCCTACATCCGCGAGCACGTGAAGGAGCCCGGCAAGGCTCCGCTCTGCGGGAACTCGGTGGGCACCGACCGCGGTTTCCTCGCCCGTGACATGCCGTCGCTGGAGGGCTACCTCCACTACCGGATCGTCGATGTCTCCTCGATCAAGGAGCTGGCCCGCCGCTGGTTCCCGAGGGCGTACTTCAACAGCCCGGAGAAGAACGGCAACCACCGGGCCCTCGCGGACATCCGCGACTCCATCACGGAGCTGCGCTACTACCGCGAGGCCGTGTTCGTGCCGCAGCCGGGCCCGGACTCGGAGCGCGCGAAGGCCCTTGCCGCGCGGCTCTCCGGACCCTCGGCGTAGGTCCTTCCGAAGCCGCTGGTCACGGCCCTTCCGGGGGCCGGGACCCGCGCGCGGGAAACGGGGGCGCGAGCACCCTCCCGGACCCTGTACACTTTTTCTCGGCCGGTCGGAAACGCCCGGACATGGTGGGTATAGCTCAGATGGTAGAGCACCTGGTTGTGGTCCAGGATGTCGCGGGTTCGAGTCCCGTTACTCACCCTGAATGAAGAAGGGCCGGTCCGCTCAGGCGGACCGGCCCTTCTCTATGGTCGGGCTGTCACGCAGTCGACGAGAGGAACGTTCATGCGCGCCCGGACTATCGGCACGGCCGCGGCGGCGGCACTGGCGCTGGTGGCAGCCCGCGACCTCGTACAGAAGAAGCACGCGCTGCTCAGGAACTTCCCGGTGATCGGCCACGCCCGGTATCTGCTGGAGACGATCGGCCCGGAGCTGCGGCAGTACGTCGTGACCTCCAACGAGGAGGAGCGCCCCTTCAGCCGCGACCAGCGCACCTGGATCTACGCCTCCGCGAAGGAGGAGAACAACTACTTCGGCTTCGGCACGGACGTGGACGTGGAGCATGTGCAGGGGCACGCGTACGTGAAGCAGCGCACGTTCGCCGGGCCGCTGCCCGACCTCCACGACCCGCAGGCCCCGCTGCCCTCGGCCAAGGTGCTGGGCGGCCCGCGCGGGCGTGCCAAGGCGTTCCGCCCGGCGAGCGTGGTGAACATCTCCGCGATGAGCTTCGGCTCGCTGTCGGGCGCGGCCGTCACCGCGCTGAACAAGGGCGCGGCGCTGGCCGGCGCCCTCCAGAACACCGGTGAGGGCGGTCTCTCCCCGTACCACCGGGGCGGCGGCGACCTCGTCCTCCAGATCGGCACCTCCTACTTCGGCTGCCGCGACGAGGACGGCGCCTTCAGCCTCGACCGGCTGAAGAAGGTCGTGGCGGGCGCGCCGGTCCGGGCGATCGAGATCAAGCTCTCGCAGGGCGCCAAGCCGGGCCTGGGCGGGCTGCTCCCGGCGGCGAAGGTGACCCCCGAGATCGCGGAGATCCGCGGTATCCCCGCGGGCAGGGACTGCGCCTCCCCCTCCCGGCACACCGCCTTCCACGACGTCGACTCGATGCTCGACTTCGTCGAACTGCTCGCCGAGGAGACCGGTCTGCCGGTCGGCATCAAGAGCGCCGTCGGCGACATGGCCTTCTGGGAGGAGCTGGCGACCCTCATGGCGCGCGGCGACCGCGGCGTCGACTTCATCACCGTGGACGGCGGCGAGGGCGGCACCGGGGCCGCGCCCCTGATCTTCTCCGACTCGGTCTCCCTCCCCTTCCGCATGGGCTTCTCCCGCGTCTACGGCACCTTCGCCGAACGCGGCCTCACCGACGACATCACCTTCATCGGCTCCGGCAAGCTCGGCCTCCCCGAGAACGCCGTCGTCGCCTTCGCCCTCGGCGTCGACATGATCAACGTCGCCCGCGAGGCCATGCTCTCCATCGGCTGCATCCAGGCCCAGAAGTGCCACACCGACAAGTGCCCCACCGGCATCGCCACCCAGGACCCCTGGCTGGCCCGCGGCATCGACGCCCCCTCCAAGTCCCTCCGCGCCGCCGTCTACCTCCGCACCCTGCGCAAGGAACTCCTCAAGGTCTCCGCCGCCGTCGGCGTCCCCCACCCCGCCCTCATCACCACCGGCGACATAGAAATCATGAACGGCGACTACGAGGCCCGCGACCTTGCGAGCGTCTACGGCTACAAGGACGGCTGGGGCGAGCTCGGCCCGGAGGCGGCCGAGGAGATCACCAAGCTGCTCACGTCGGGCCCGGGGGCCGGTCAGTAGTGGTCGCGGGCCTGGATGATCTCCAGGCCCGCGGAGTCGGTGACGCGGTAGACCAGGCGGTGTTCCTGCGTGATGCGGCGGGACCACCAGCCGGACAGGTTTCCTTTCAGTGGCTCGGGCTTGCCCCTGCCCTCGAAAGGGGTCCGCTTGATCTCCTTGATGAGGTCATTGACCCTGCGGAGCGTCTTGCGGTCGGTGTCGGCCCAGTGGGTGCAGTCCTCCCACCCGTCGTCGGAGAACGACGTCTTCACACGTCCTCCGTGTCGATCAGGTCTCGTACGGTGCCGCGTCCGGCGTCCATCTGCTCGATGGAGCGCATGAGGCGGGCAGCGTTACGGGGGGAGCGCATCAGATACATCGTCTCCTCCCAGGCGTTGTAGTCCTCCTCGGACATGATCACGACGGTGCCCGCTTTCGACGTGACACGTTCCGGGGCGTGGTCCTCGGTGACGCGCCGGATCAGACCGAAGAAATCCTTCCGCGCCTCGCTTGCGTTGATGGTCACGGGTCCTCCCGTACATGTCACCGAACCTCACGGAAGCGTACTCAAAACAGTGCCGCATATGTACGGAATTCGGTACAGCGAAGCGGGCGGCCTGGCGCTCAGCACCCGACCGCCAGGCGCGCCCCGCCGAAGGCCCGTGACCGGGCGGTGTCGACCAGCCGGTCCGTGGAGTGGCGGCGGGTGTCGTGTTCGCCCAGGTCCCGCACGGAGGATGGTCGTCTGCGGCGGGGGCGTGCGCTGCGGGGTCCGGTGCGGGGCCGTCCGCTGCCCGGAGGTCCGTCACGGACCGGGAGAACGCCTCGGGCGGCACTCCGGTGTGCCCGGGGGCCACCTCCCGGTCGGCGCGGCGGCGCAGTTCCGCCGTGATCTACGCGGCGGGGCGGGCCGGGCGCCAGTCGAGCCACCACGCGTGGAGCTGCGCCGCGATCTCCTGGGCACCGGCACCCCGGTCGTCAGCGGACGCAGGGCGAACGTGGGTCGACCAGGAGAATGTGACCTCCCCCCTCACGACGAGTCCCGCACCACCAGTTCCGTAGGCAGCACGATCTGCGGGTGGTCCGCGCCCTCGCCGCTGATCCGGTCGAGGAGGACGCGGGTCATGGTGCGGCCCATTTCTTCGATGGGCTGGCGGACGCTGGTGAGGGCGGGGTCCATGTGGCGGGCGACGGCCGAGTCGTCGAAGCCGATGAGGGCGACGTCGTCGGGGATGCGGCGGCCGGCCTCGCGCAGGACCTGGCGGGCGCCGGCGGCCATGAGGTCGGAGGCGGCGAAGACGGCGTCGACGTCGGGGCGGCGGGCGAGGAGTTCGCGCATGGCGTGGACGCCGCCCTCCTCGGAGAAGTCGGCGGGGGCGATGAGGCGTTCGTCGGGTTCGAGGCCAGCGTCCGCGAGCGCCCTGCGGTAGCCGTCGAGGCGGCGCTGGGAGGCGTAGACGTCGAGGCGGCCGGTGATGGTGGCGATGGAGCGGCGGCCCCGGGAGACGAGGTGCTCGACGGCTCCGCGGGCGCCCTCGAAGTTGTCGGAGTCGACGGAGGGGAGGGATTCGGCGGCGGAGCGGCGGCCGTTCATCACGGCGGGCATGCCGAGTTGTTCGAGGAGGTCGGGCAGCGGGTCGTCGGCGTGGACGGAGACCAGGAGGACGCCGTCCACGCGGTGGGCGGTGAGGTACTGGGCGAGCCGGCGGCGCTCGCGGTCGCTGCCGACGAGGGTGAGCAGGAGCTGCATCTCGGTGTCGGCGAGGGCGGCGCCCACCCCGCGGACGATGTCGGAGAAGTACGGCTCCGCGAAGAAGCGGCTCTCCGACTCGGGGACGACGAGCGCGACGGCGTCCGTCCGGTTGCCGGCCAGGGCCCTGGCCGCGCGGTTGGGCACGTACCCCAGCTCGGCGACGGCCGCCTCGACGGCCTGCCGGGTGTGCGCGCTGACGCGCGGCGAGCCGTTGATGACCCGCGAGGCGGTTCCGCGCCCCACCCCCGCCCGTGCCGCGACCTCTTCGAGCGTGGGCCGGCCCCCGCTCCGTACTCGCGCTGCCGTCATGGCTGCCTCCCGTTCGCGGTCAATTTCTCACAGTCGGATAACCAAACCAAGTCCTGGTGTGGGATCCCTTGACACTCGACGGGACCGGCCCGCCACTCCCGGGTCCGCGTGATGGGAGCGCTCCCACTCTACGCGCGTGGCCGGGGCGCCCCGCAGGTCCCGGGGGTGGACGGGCGGTGACCTCGCCCGGACACGACTGGGACCCGGCACTCGGCCGGGTCCCAGAGGTGGCGTGGAAGGTGCGCGGGGTGGGTCAGGAGGCGCTGTCCAGCGGCGGCAGGGCGTGGCGGCGGATCACGTCGGAGTACCAGTGGGCGCTCGCCTTGGGGATGCGGCGCTGCGAGGCGTAGTCCACGTACACGGTGCCGAAGCGCTTCGAATAGCCGTACGCCCACTCGAAGTTGTCCATCAGCGACCAGAGGAAGTAGCCGCGCACGTCCGCGCCGTCGGCGACCGCGCGCTGCACGGCGTCCAGGTGGCCGTGGAGGTAGGCGATGCGCTCGGGGTCCTCCACCCGGCCCTCGGGCGAGACGTAGTCGTCGAAGGCGGCGCCGTTCTCCGTGACCATCAGCGGCAGGCCGGGGTGGTCGCGGGTGATGTCCATCAGCAGGCTGTGCAGGCCGTTGGGGTCGATCGACCAGTTCATCGCGGTCCGCTCCTTCCCCTCGGCGAGGTGGAAGGCGACGTGCTCGGACCCGGGCCACGGGGAGAAGGCGCTGGCGCCGTGGACATCGTTGCCAGAGCCCGTCTCGCCCTTCTCCGGGAGGGAGACCAGCGTCGGGGTGTAGTAGTTGACGCCGAGGACGTCGACCGGGTTGGAGATCGTCGCCAGGTCGCCGTCGCGGACCAGCGAGGACCAGTCCACCAGGTGCGCGGTGTCGGCGAGCAGGTCCTCCGGGTAGGCGCCCTTGAGCATCGGGCCGGTGAAGACCCGGTTGCCGACGGCGTCGATCCGGCGGGCCGCCTCGGCGTCGGCCGGGCTCGCGGTCAGCGGGCGGACCTGGTGGAGGTTGAGGGTGACCGAGGTCTGCGCACCAGCGGGGAGTTGTCCGCGCAGAACCTCGATCGCCCGGCCATGGGCGAGGTTGAGGTGATGGGCCGCCCGCAGGGCGGAGGCGGGCTCGGTGCGGCCGGGGGCGTGCACGCCCGAGCCGTAGCCGAGGAAGGCCGAGCACCACGGCTCGTTCAGGGTGGTCCAGGTCTGCACCCGGTCGCCGAGGGCGCCCGCCATGATCGCGGCGTAGTCGGCGAACCGGTCGGCGGTCCCCCGCTCCGGCCAGCCGCCGGCGTCCTCCAGCTCCTGGGGCAGGTCCCAGTGGTAGAGGGTGGCGACGGGGGCGATGCCCGCCTCCAGCAGTTCGTCGACCAGCTTGCGGTAGAAGTCCAGGCCGCGTTCGACGGCGGGGCCCCGGCCGGTGGGCTGGACCCGCGACCAGGAGACGGAGAAGCGGTACGCCTTCAGCCCCAGCTGCTTCATCAGCGCCACGTCGTCGCGGAAGCGGTGGTAGTGGTCGGCGGCGATGTCGCCGGTGTCCCCGTTGCGGACCTTGCCCGGGGTGCGGCTGAAGGTGTCCCAGATGGAGGGCGTGCGTCCGTCCTCGGCGGCGGCGCCCTCGACCTGGTAGGCGGCGGTGGCCGCCCCCCAGACGAAGCCCGTCGGGAATCTGGTGGCCTCGGGCGCTTGCTTCGGGGCGATGTCAGGTCGTACGGCAGTCATGCGGGAGCGCTCCCAGGAATGGACGGACAGGGGCATGGAGGTGGAACTCCGGAGCCCGTACGGCCCGCGGTGCGGGCGGGGCCGTACGGAGTGACCGGGACGGGGCGGCGGGTGCGGGGCTCAGCCCTTGACGGCGCCGGACATGATCCCGCCGACGATCTGCTTGCCGAAGATCACGAAGACGATGAGCAGGGGCAGCGTGCTGATCAGGGCGCCGGCCATCACGATGCTCTGGTCGGGGGTGTAGGACGCGCTCAGCTGGCCGAGGGCCACCTGGAGCGTGGGGTTCTCCGCGTTCAGCGAGAGGAAGGGCCAGAAGAAGTCGTTCCACGCCTGGACGAAGGTGAGCATGCCGAGCACCATCATCGCGGGACGGGCCACCGGCAGCACCACGCTGAGCACGATGCGGAAGTTGTTGGCGCCGTCGATCTTGGCCGCCTCGATCAGCTCGTACGGAAGCGCCTCACTGAGGTACTGCCTCATGAAGAACACGCCGAACGCGCTGACCAGGGTCGGGAAGATCACCGACTCCAGGCTGCCGCTCCAGCCCAGATCGCTCATGAGCATGAAGAGCGGGACGACGCTGAGCTGCGGCGGAATGGTCAGCGTCGCGATGACGCCGGTCATCAGCGCGCCGCGGCCGCGGAAGCGCATCTTGGCGAAGGCGTAGCCGGCCAGGGTGCAGAAGAAGAGGGTCGCCACCGTGATGCAGGCGGAGACGATGAAGCTGTTGACGATCGCCTTGCCCAGGTGGGCCTGGTCCCAGGCGGCCTGGAGGTTGTCCAGGAGCCGTCCGCCCGGCAGGAAGGGCGGGGTGGAGGCCAGGACGTCGTCCTGGGTGTGGGACGCGGCGACCAGCGTCCAGTACAGCGGCAGCAGCGAGCCGATGCCGACGACGATCAGCGCGATGTAGGCGAAGGGGCCGCCCTTCAGCTGCTGCCCGGCACCGGGCTTGAAGCGGCTGCGGCGCTTGGGCGCGCGGTGTGCGGTGCGCGACGGGACGGCGGGTCCCTTGACTGGGGAAGGGCTGGTGAGGGTCATGGATATCGCTCCCGGTCAGACCGCGGACTTGCGTACGAAGCGGCCGATGAGCCAGTTGATCCCGGCGATGATCAGCAGGAGGGCGAGCATCGCCCAGGCCACGGCGGCGGCCGGACCGAGATGACCCAGGTTCCAGCCGTAGTTGTAGAGGTAGACGCTGAGCGTCTCGTACTGGTGCTCGGTTCCGCCGCTGGCGCCGATGGTGCCGCCCTCCAGCAGGAGGGGCTCACCGAACAGCTGCATGGAGCCGATGGTCGAGATGACGATCGTGAAGAGGATCGTGGGCCGCAGCGAGGGGATGGTCACCTTGCGGAACTGCTGCCAGCGGCTGGCGCCGTCGAGCGAGGCGGCCTCGTACAGATCGGACGGCACGGCCTGCATCGCCGCCAGGTAGATCAGGGTGTTGTACCCGGTCCAGCGCCAGATGACGATGACGGAGATGGCGATCTTGGAGGTCCAGGCCCCGTTGGCCCAGTTGGTGTGGCCGAGGCCGACGAACTCCAGCGCCCAGTTCAGCAGACCGCCGTCGGCGCGGAAGACGAGCGCGAAGACCAGGGCCGCGGAGGCGACGGAGGTGGCGTACGGGGTGAGGATGACCGTCCGCCAGAAGGTGCTGGCGCGGAGCTTGTAGTTCAGCAGGTGGGCCAGGCCGAGCGCGACGAGGAGCTGCGGGACCGTGGACATCACACCGATCAGGAAGGTGTTGCTGACCGCCGTCCAGAACTCCGAGTCGTGCAGGATCTTGTCGAAGTTGCCCCAGCCGACCCATTCCATCTGGTCCATGCCGGTCATCTCGACGCGGTGCAGCGCGATCCACCCGGTGTAGAGCAGCGGGTAGAGCCCGAAGGCGCCGAAGATGAGGAAGAACGGGGCTATGTAGGCGTACGGCGACGCCTTGTCGTCGAATCGCCAGAGCCGGCTCCGCCACGTCTGCCGGCGGCTGTCCACGGGCTTCTGGGAGCGGCGGGGTGGCGGGGTGTACGCGTCCCGGGTGGGAGTCGAGGTGGCCACGAGCGGGAGTCCTTCCCTGGATTGCTTGGTTACCCGGGTACGGGGCCTGGCCGTCGGCGACGAGCGCGGGCGGTGGGCTTGCACGGGGCGGCCGGAGTCCGTCCGGCCGCCCCGTCCAAGCCCTCCGCGCGGCCGGGCCGCGGAGCCCAGTGCCCCTGGAGTGGGACACGCAGGTGCGGGCGGCCCGGGGGCCGCCCGCGCTTGCGGAACGTCAGCCGATCGCCTTGTCGATCGACTCGGTCGCCGCCTTCCAGGCGTCGTCCGGCTTGGTGCCGCGCTGCTCCATGTTGTTGATCTGGGTGGAGATGGTGTCCTTGATGATCCCGTCCTTCGGGCCGAGGATCGTCTCGGGGATGGACTTGGCCTCATCGGCGTAGATCTGGCCGATCGGGGCGTCGTTGAAGTACGGGAGCGTCGCGTTCTTCACGTCGGGCAGGTCGTACGCGCCCTTGTTGGACGGGAAGCTGCCGATCGCCTTGAAGACGGCGGCCTGCTGCTCGGGGGCGGTCAGCCACTTGACGAGCTTGGTGGCCTCCTCGACGTGCTTGCCGGCGGTCGGGACGCCGAGGAAGGAGCCGCCCCAGTTGGCCGCGGTCTCACCGGGGGCGGTGGTGATGTCCCACTTGCCCTTGTTGCCCTCGCCGGCGTTCACCGAGATCTGGCCGGCCATCCACGCGGGGCAGGCGACGGTGGCGATGGTGCCCTTGCGGAGGGCGGCCTTCCACGGGTCGTTGAACTGCGCGAGGCCCTGGGTCAGCTTCTTGTCCGCGGCCTCGGCCGCCAGGTTCCAGCCCTGCTGGACGCTGGGGCTGTCCTTGTAGATCGGCTTGCCGCTCTCGTCGTAGTACTGCTTCGCGTTGGAGCTGACCACGGCGTTGTACATGGCGCTGGCGGAGTCCATGAAGAACGTGCCGGAGGGCGCCTTCTTCTTGTACTCCTCACCGAGCTTGAGGTAGTCCTCCCAACCCCCGGCGACCTTGGCGGCGACCTCCTTGCGGTCGGTCGGCAGACCGGCCTTCTTGAACAGGTCGGTGTTGTAGCAGAGGGACATCGGACCGATGTCGGTGCCCGCGCCGATCACCTTGCCGTCGGGCGTGGTGGCCTGCTTCTCCTTCCAGGACACCCACTCGTTGACGTCGATGACCTTGCTCAGGTCGGCGAACTTGTCGGCCTTGGTGTCGACGAGCTCCTTGATGCGGCCGACCTCGATGCCCTGGACGTCCGCCAGGCCGCTGCCCGAGTTCAGCTGCTGGAGCAGCTTGGGGTAGTAGACCTTCTCGTCCGCCGCGGTCGTTTCCTTGACCGTGATGTTCGGGTTCAGCTCGTGGTACTTCTCGAAGAGCCCGGCCTCCTTGTAGCCGAACTGCCCGAAGTCGGCGACGGTCAGCGTGATCTTCCCGCCAGCTTCGCCGCCGGCACTGTCCGAGTCGTCCGAGTCGCTGCCGCAGCCCGTCAGCAGCAGGGCTGCCGCTGTCAGGCCCGTGGTGGTCAGAACCGCGACTCTGCGGCTCCGTCCGGCGACGGTGCGGGTGATACGCATTCCACTACTCCTTGGTCCAAGGTGGGACTGGCTCACTGCGTGGCGTTCCCGCTGGTGGGTGCGGGTGCCGTGGGGTCGGGGGGGAAGACACGGGCAGTGCTGTTCGCCCGGGGAAAACCCGGAGCGATGTGGGAGCGCTCCCATGCGTCGATGTCGGAAGGTTGCTGCCTCGGGGGGGTGGGTGTCAAGAGTTGAAGACGCTTCCGTTGCGCGAGCGTGTCCTGCAAGTCACGAGACCGTGTCCGGCCGAAGGCTTGCCAAAGCGCCCCACACCCTCAAGCGGAGCTGGAGATTCCTGAATAACCGCAGGTGGAGGCGGTGTTGGGAGTGGATCTTGCGGACGGCTCGGGCGGGGCGCCGCGATCGCGCCGGATTTCCGCCGCGACCGCCGAACGGCTGCCGTAACCCCCGATCCCCCCGCCGGAAGGTGAACGGGACCCGGCGCCCCGGGCCCGCCCGGATGCCCTTTCGCGTTCTTTCCCCGAAGCCGAGCGCCGGACGGTGGCCGGAAGGGCCGGTCGCCCGCTGACCGGATCGTCACCCCATCGGCGCATCCGGAGCCTCAGGTTCCGGCAGTGTGGAACGGACATGCCGTCCAGCTCACCCGCTGTTAATTTCTCCCTTATGCACCCGATGATCACGTATGACACCAGGGGCGGGTGAGGCCGGATGGGAGTGGTCCGCGATCATCCCGAACTCGCCCTCTTCCTCTGCCTGTCGCTCGGCTACCTGGTCGGAAAGATCCGCGTCGGTCCGATCACGCTCGGCGGGATCTGCGGCACGCTGATCGTCTCGCTGCTGATCGGCACCCGGCACGTCAGCGTCAACGACGACGTCAAGACGGTCTTCTTCGCCCTGTTCATCTTCTCGCTCGGCTATCTGGCCGGGCCCCAGTTCTTCGCCAACCTGAACCGCAAGAGCCTGCGGTTCTTCGCGCTCTGCCTGATCGAGCTGGTCTGCGTGCTGGGCATCGCCTTCGGTCTGGCCAAGGCCTTCGACCTCGACGTGGGCACCGCCTCCGGCATCCTGGCCGGGGCCGCCACCGAATCCGCCGTGGTCGGTACGGCCACCGAGGCCATCGGCAAGCTCGACGGGCTGACCTCGGCCCAGATCACCCAGTACCAGGGGCACGTGGCCACCGCGTACACGGTCTGCTACCTCTTCGGCCTGATCACCATCGTGCTCTACACCAGCCAGATCATGCCGATGCTGATGCGCATCAACCTCCGGGACGCCTCGCGCGAACTCTGGGAGAAGATGCGCGGCGGCGTCCACGGGCTGGAGTCCGACGAGCGCGAGGCGCTGCCCGGCACGGTCGGCCGCACCTTCCTCGTCACCCTCGCCGACGGCCGCACCATCGGGGAGCTGGAGTCCTCGCTGGGCGGCACCGTCACCGTGGAGGCCGTCAAACGCGGCAGCGTGCTGATGGATCCCGCCCCGGATCTGGAACTGACCCTGAGCGATCTGGTCCAGCTGGTCGGCCGGCGGGCCGGGATCATCGAGGCCGGCCGGGAGATCGGGCCGGAGACCCCGGCGGTCCCGGGGCTCGACACCCCCCTCGCCACCAGCCAGGTCGCGGTCACCGAGAAGGCCACGGCGGGCTCCAGCATCGCCCAGTTGGAGCAGGCCCATCCCGAATTCCGCCAGGACGGGGTGTACATCACCGATGTCCTGCGCAACGACCAGCATCTGCCCGCCTCGGCCGAGACCACGCTCCAGCGCGGCGACGTCCTCACCCTGGTCGGCGCCCGCTCGGGGCTGAACCGGCTGGTGTCGAGGATCGGCGCGGTGGTCAAGAACGACGCGACGGACTTCATCTACCTGGGTGCGGGCATCGTGGCGGGCTCCCTGCTCGGCCAGATCGTCGTCCGCATCGGCGACATCCCGATGTCGCTCGGCACCGGCGGCGGCTGCCTGGTCTCCGGGCTGCTCTTCGGCTGGTTCCGCTCCCGCAGGCAGACCTTCGGAGCCTTCCCCCCGCAGGCCGCCAACACCCTCAAGGACCTGGGGCTCGCCGTCTTCATCGCCTGCACCGGACTGACCGCGGGACCGCAGGCATGGCCGCTGCTCAAGGAGTACGGGGCGCTGCTGCCGTTCGCCGGGATCGCCATGGTCCTGGTGCCCGCGACCATCTCCCTGTTCGTCGGGCTCAAACTGCTGCACATCGAGAAACCGCTGCTCATCGGCGCGATCGCCGGCCAGCAGTGCTCGACCCCGGCCATCACCTCCATCACCCAGGTGGCCCAGAGCTCCGTCCCGCTGCTCGGCTACACGATCACCTACGCGCTCTCCAACTTCCTGCTGCCGCTCACCGGTCCCATCCTCGTCGGCGTCCTGGGGAACTGAATGATCGATTTCCTGAACCGCAACGTCTTCGACCCCCACCCCGAACTGCTCGTCTTCCTCGTCGTCGCGCTCGGCTTCCTGCTGGGCAAGGTCCGCTACAAGGCCATCGCCCTGGGTGCGGTGACCGGCTGTCTGGTCGCCGGGCTGGTGCTCGGCGCGCAGTTCGGGGTCCAGATCGACGGCACGGTGAAGAACCTGTTCTTCATCATGTTCCTGTTCGCGCTCGGCTACCGGGTCGGCCCGCAGTTCTTCCGCGGGCTGCGCAAGGACGGGCTGCCGCAGGTCGTCAACGCGGTCGTGGTCTGTGTGACCGGACTGCTGATCTCCTGGCTGTTCGCCGTGGTGCTCGGCTACGGCCCCGGGCTCGGCGCCGGGCTGATGAGCGGCGCGCTCACCCAGTCGGCCGCCATCGGCGTCGCCCAGGACGCCATCGGCACCCTGCCCGGACTCTCCTCCTCCCAGGTGAAGTCCGAACAGAACCTGGTCGCCGTCGGCTACGCGGTCACCTATCCGCTCGGCACCATCCTGTGCGCGATGCTCCTGGCCAACGTCCTGCCCCGGCTCTACCGCAGGGACCTGGCCAAGGAGAGCGCGGAGCTGGCCGCCGAACTGGACGCCCCGGACGAGAACCCGGACGAGGGCGAGGGCTACTACGAGACCGTGCTGCGCGCGTACACCGTGGAGCGCCCCGATCTCGCCGGCCGCAGCATCTCTGACTTCGAGGCCCAGCAGCGGGCGCTCGGCCGCCGGATCTACATCACCGGCGTCCGGCGCGAGGGCGGCGTCCTGCCGCAGGACCAGTCGCTGGTGCTGCGCGAGGGCGACACGGTGGCGGTCAGCGCCCTGCGCCACGACCTGGTGGACTTCGACGCCCGTACGCACGTGGGCCCGGAGGCGGACGACGTGACCCTGCTCGGGTACCGCACCGAGACCCTGCACGTGGTGGCGTCCGAGAAGGCCGTGCTGGGGCGGAGCGTGGAGGAGCTGCGCCGCGAGCCCTTCATGGCCGGGGTCTACATCGAGAAGATCTACCGGGCCGGGGCGGAGTTCCCCTTCCGGCTCTCCACCCCGGTGGAGCGCGGCGACACGCTGGTGCTCTCCGGTCCGGAGCGGCTGGTCGGCCCGGCCGGGCGGGAGCTCGGCAAGCCGGTGCCGACGAGCTTCGCGACGGACATGGTCTGGGTCGGGCTCGGCATCTTCCTCGGCGGCTGCATCGGCATTCCGGCGCTGACCGCGGGCGGGGTCCCGATCTCGCTGTCCACCTCGGGCGGCGGGCTGATCATGGGTCTGGTCTTCGGCTGGATCCGGGGCAAGTACCCCACGTACGGGAACGTTCCGCCGGGCGCCCAGTGGTTCATGGACACGCTGGGCCTGTGCGTCTTCGTCGCGGTGGTCGGCATCAACGCCGGTCCGAGCTTCACCAGCGGGCTGTCGTCGGCGGGCTGGGGGCTGCTGCTCCTGGGCGCGGTCGCCACCGTCGTCCCGCTGATCGTGGGCTTCCTGGTCGGCCACTACGTGCAGAAGATCAGGTTCCCCATCCTCATGGGCGTGCTGGCCGGGGGTCAGACCACCACGGCCGCGATCGGGGCCATCAACGAGACCTCGAAGTCCCAGATCCCCACGCTCGGCTACACCATCCCGTACGCCGTCGGCAATGTGCTGCTGACCGTGTGGGGCGCCGTCATCGTCATCCTCAACCACTGAACCGGGAGCGCAGTCATGCCCAAGGCCACTCTCAGCCGTGCCGAGATCCGCTCGTTCGCCCAGCTCAGCCCGTTCGAGCTGAAGGACAAGTTCATCAGCATCGCCCAGTCGGCGCAGAGCGACAAGCCCGGTCAGAAGGGGAAGACGACCCGGGTCATGCTCAACGCGGGGCGCGGCAACCCGAACTGGGTCGCCACCGGCCCCCGCGAGGCGTACCACGCGCTGGGCTACTTCGCGATCGAGGAGTCCCGCCGGGTCTGGACGGCGGACAACCTCGGCGGGATGCCGGAGGAGGCCGGGTGCGCGGAGCGGTTCGCCCGGTTCGCGCGGACGCATCCGGAGCTGCCGGGGATCGAGCTGCTGACGGCGTGCCTCGATCTGGCGGTCAAGCGCTTCGGCTTCGAGCCCGATGCCTTCGTCCACGAGCTGGCGGACTCCTCGATCGGGGACAACTACCCGGTGCCGGGGCGCATCCTGCCGCACGCCGAGCAGATCGTGCGCGGCTATCTGGCCGACGAGATGTTCGACCACCGGCCGCCGGAGGGGCAGAAGCTGAGCCTGTTCGCGACCGAGGGCGGCACCGCCGCGATGTGCTACATCTTCGATTCGCTGCTGAAGAACGGAATCCTGAAGAAGGGCGACCGGATCGCCCTGATGGTGCCGGTGTTCACCCCGTATCTGGAGATCCCGGAGCTGGACACGTACGGCTTCGACGTGGTCCACGTGGAGGCGAACCTGTTCACCGAGACCGGGGTGCGGCAGTGGCGCTACCCGCCCGAGGAGGTCGCCAAGCTGGCCGATCCCTCGGTGCGGATGGTGTGCTGCGTCAATCCGAGCAATCCGCCGTCGCTGGCGCTGGCCCCGCGGGTCGCCGAGCAGATCGTCGGGATCGTGGAGAAGGACAACCCGAACCTGATCGTGGTGACGGACGACGTCTACGGGACGTTCGTGGAGGGCTTCCGCTCGCTGGCCGCCGATCTCCCGCGCAATTCCCTGCTGGTGTACTCGTACTCCAAGCACTACGGCGCGACCGGCTGGCGGCTCGGGGTCATCGGGCTGCACGACGACAACGTCATCGACGACGCGCTGGCCGCGCAGGACCCCGCGGAGAAGGCCCGGCTGGCCAAGCGGTACGGCTCGCTGACCCTGGAACCGGAGCGGATGCGGTTCATCGACCGGCTGCTGGCGGACTCCCGGCAGGTGGCGCTGAACCACACGGCGGGGCTGTCGCTTCCGCAGCAGGTGATGATGGTGCTCTTCTCGCTCTTCGACATGCTGGACGAGGGCCAGGAGTACAAGGCCCGGATCCGGGCCATTGTGCGGCAGCGGCTCGAACTGCTGCTGGAAGGCGCCCACATGAAGATCTCGGAGGACCCCAAGCGCGCGGCGTACTACATCGAGCTGGATCTGCTCGCGGAGGCCGAACGCACCCTGGGCAAGGAGTTCGCCGACTATCTGGAGCAGAACTACGAGCCCGTGGACCCGCTGTTCCGGCTGGCCGAGCAGACCTCCGTGGTGCTGCTCAACGGCGGCGGCTTCGACGGACCGGAGTGGTCGGTCCGGGTCTCCCTGGCCAATCTGGACGATCTCGACTATCTGAAGATCGGCCACCAGTTGCGGACCATCTTCGACGAGTACGCGCAGGAGTGGCGGGCCTCGGGGGCGGCGGAGGCGACGGGCGCGGCCTGAGGTCAGGCGGTGCGCAGGCGGGCCAGGGTCCGTTCCAGTTCCGCCTGCGCGGCCCGGCCCGCCGCTTCGGCGTCGCCCGCGACGACCGCCCTGACCAGGGCGTGGTGCTCGGCCTCGCCGTGGTGCGGGTCGGCGCGGCGCAGTCCGAGCAGCTCGACGAGGTCGATCAGCCCCTGGCGCAGGGCGGGGGCGAACTCGCCGAAGAGATCGGTGAGTACGGGGTTGTGGGCGGCGGCCACGACCGTGCGGTGCAGGGCGATGTCGGCGTCGACGAACGCGGCGTCGGGGCCGGAGCCGGCGGCCCGCCGGGCGGTGAGCGCCGCGTCCAGGGCGGTCAGGTCCTCGTCGGTGCGGCGGCGGGCGGCGAGCCGGGCGGCCTGGACCTCGATGAGCATCCGGACCTCGTAGACGTCGGTGACGGCGGCGCGGCGCAGCCGCAGCGGCCACGCCTCGGCGGCCTCGTCGGCGATGACGAAGACGCCGGAGCCCTGGCGGGCGCGGAGCAGTCCGAGCGCGGAGAGCGTCCGCACGGCCTCGCGCACGGTGGAGCGGCCGACGCCCAGGGTCCGGGCGAGGGTGGTCTCGCCGGGGATCTTCGTGCCGACCGGCCAGTGGCCCTCGGTGATCTGGGCGCGCAGATGGCGCGTCGCCTGGTCGACCAGGGGGCTGGGGTGGAGGGGGCCGAGCGGGGACACGCGTGTTCACCTGTCAGGTTGTCTGAGGACTTGGTTTCTGGCTAGTGTACCGATCGTGACGTACCGCGGTCTCCTTCTCCTCGGCTGCCGCGGCGGGGCCTGAAGCGATCGGCACCCCGCCGCGGGGTGCCGTGCTGTGCCGGTCGCGTCCGGCGATGCGAGAAGAGACCGTGTTCATGCCCGAGTTCCCGCAGCAGTCCACGCCCGAGCCCCCGGCCGGCGCGTCCCCGATGTTCGCCTTCCCCACCCTCTGCACCCCGCGCGGCCCGGTGCCCGAGGACGCCCCGCGCTGGAATCCGCAGCGCTCCAGCTCGATGCCCTCCCACCGCTACCGCTCCGCCTTCGACCGGGTGGACATCCCGCTGACCGCCCGGAGCTGGCCGCAGGCCCGTACCGAACAGGCCCCGCTCTGGGTGCCGGTCGACCTGCGCGACGGCAACCAGGCCCTCGCCGAACCGATGGACACCCCGCGCAAGCGCCGGATGTTCGATCTGCTGGTGGCGATGGGCTACAAGGAGATCGAGGTCGGCTACCCGTCCGCGAGCCGCACCGACTTCGACTTCGTCCGCCATCTGGCGACGGGCGGGGCCGTACCGGACGACGTGACCCCGGTGGTGTTCACCCCGGCCAAGGCCGATCTGATCGAGCGGACCTTCGCCTCCGTGGAGGGCCTGGACCGGGCCGTCGTCCACCTCTACATCCCGACCGCCCCGGTCTGGCGCGATGTCGTCCTCGGGCGCGGCCGGGCGGAGCTGCACTCCATGGTGCTGGACGCGGCCCGGCTGATGGACCGGCTGGCGGCGGCGCGGCCCGGGGCGGACCTCCGCTTCGAGTTCTCGCCGGAGGTCTTCGTCCTGACCGAGCCGGACTACATCCTGGAGCTGTGCGACAGCCTCACCCGGCTGTGGGACGCCTCTCCGGACCGGCCGGTCATCCACAACCTGCCCGCCACGGTGGAGATCGCGACGCCGAACGTCTACGCGGACCAGATCGAGTACATGCACCGCCATCTGGACCGCCGCGACTCGGTGATCCTCTCCGTGCACCCGCACAACGACCGGGGCACCGGGGTGGCCTGCGCGGAACTGGCCGTGCTGGCGGGCGCGCAGCGGGTGGAGGGCTGCCTGTTCGGCAACGGGGAGCGCACCGGCAACGTGGACCTGGTCACGCTGGCCCTCAACCTCCACGCGCAGGGCGTGGACCCGATGGTCGACTTCTCGGACATCGACGAGATCCGCCGCACCGTCGAGCACTGCAACCGGCTGGCGGTGCCGCCGCGCCATCCGTACGGCGGCGATCTGGTCCACACCGCGTTCTCCGGCACCCACCAGGACGCGATCAGCAAGGGCTTCGCCCACCGGGAGCGGACCGGCCAGGAGCGGTGGGAGGTGCCGTACCTGCCGATCGACCCGGCGGACGTGGGGCGTACGTACGAGGCGGTCATCCGGGTCAACAGCCAGTCCGGCAAGGGCGGCATCGCCCATCTGCTGCGCGCCGGGCACGGGGTGGACCTGCCCGAGCGGATGCGCGCGGACTTCTCTCGCACGGTGCAGCGGGCGACGGACGACAGCGGCCGGGAGGCGAGCGCCCAGGACCTGTGGGAGCTGTTCGAGGCCACGTATCTGGCGCCGGGCGGGGACGAGCGGGTCACGCTGACCTCGTGGTCGGCGGAGACGACCGGGTCCGGTGAGTGCCGGTTCGTCTGCTCGCTGCGGGTGGACGGACGCGAGGGCGACTACGAGGGGACGGGCGGCGGCCCGGTCTCGGCGTTCACCCACGCCCTGGAGGCGGCGGGGGTGCCGGTCGCGGTCCTCGACTTCTCGGAGCACGGCGCGGAGGGCGGCTCGGCCCCGGGGACGGTCACGGCGTACGCGGAGTGCCGCTCGGGCGGCACGGTGCGCTGGGGCGCGGGACGGGCCGACTCGGCGGTGGCGGCCTCGGTGGCCGCGGTCCTCTCGGCGGTGAACCGGATGGACGTCCCGGTCCCGGCCCTCGACTGAGCGACGGGGGAAGGGGGGTGACGCACCCCGGCCGGGGGAAGGGCGGTTCCCCCGGCCGGGGCGGAAGGGGGGCGCACCCCGGCCGGGGCGGTGGGGGGTGGGGGGCCGGCCGGGATGCGCGGGGAGGGATGGCTTCGGGTGAGAGCCCGGCTGCGGGCGCTCTTCGCGGGCGTTACCGGTAGGCGCCGAGCGCCTTGGTGAAGGCCAGCGGCTCCTGGGCGATCGAACTGCACGAGGCGTCCGCGGTCGGCTTCGGGCCGCCGGGGCACGCCTTGTCCCGGGTGCCGGACCACATGGCGAGCCACGCGAGGCCCTTCTCCCGGGCGAAGGCGGCCAGTTGGGTGGCGTCCTCGACCGTGAAGACCTCGGTGGCGACGTCGTTCACCCCGATCATCGGGGTGACGGCGACGGTCTTCCACGCCTCCGCGTCGGAGAGGCCGAGCACGCCCTTGATCTGGGCCTGGGTGGCGGTCGCGGCCTGGACGGCGTACGTGCCCATGTCGCCGCTGTACGAGGCGCCGTAGTCCATCGCCATCACGTTGACCGCCCCGACGTCGACACCGTTCCTCTTCGCGTCGGCGATCAGGTCGACGCCGGGCTGCGTCAGCCCCTCGGGCATCACCGGCAGGGTGAAGGAGACGTCCAGACCGGGGTGGGACTTCTGGAGCTGGGCGATCGCCTGGGCGCGGCGGGTGTTGGCGGCGGTGTCGGGGAGCGCCCCGCCCTCGATGTCGAAGTCGACCTTGGTGAGCTCGTAGGTGTCGACGACCGTGCCGTACGCGGCGGCCAGGTCGGCGGCCGAGGAGCAGCGCAGGGCCAGTTCGGAGCCGGCGGCGCCGCCGAAGGAGACCCGGACGTCCCCGCCGGCCGCGCGCAGCGCGCCGATCTGGGAGGCGACGTGGTCGTCACCGAGTCCGGTGACCCCGCCCCAGAGCGGGGCGCAGCCCCCGCCGGAGGTGATGAAGGCCAGGGTGAACTGCTTCACCCCCGTGCTGGCCGCGGTGTCGAGCAGGTCGTACGCGGGGTAGAGCGAGGTGTCCACGTACGGGGCGAAGCGCGCGGTGCCCGCCGTGCCGCCGCCCTCGGTCTTCGTGGGGGTGGGGGTGGGAGTCGGGGTGGGGCTCGCGGTGGGCTTCCCGGTCGGGGTGGCGGTGGGGGTCGCGGAGGCCGTCGGGGTGGGGGTGGCGGTCTCGCTGGGACGGCCGCTGGGTTCGGGGGTGGCACCGGTGTCGACGGAGCAGGCGGCGCCGTCGATCAGGCAGCCGGTGGGGTCGGCGGCCGTGGTGTCGGAGGTGGTGACGAAGCCGATGGTCACGGACCTGCCCGGCGCCAGCCCCGTGTCCCAGCTCGCGGGCCTCACCGTGACGTGCTGACCGCTGACGGTGTGTTCGCCGTTCCACAGCGAGCTGATCCGGGTGCCGGCCGGCAGGTCGAACTCCAGGGTCCAGTCGGAGCGGGCGCTGTCCGTGTCGTTGGTGACGACGTACTGCCCGGTGTATCCGCCGGTCCAGCCGCTGGTCCGGGTGTACGCGGCACCGACGGCGGCGGCCTGGGCCGTGCCGGTGAGGGCGAAGACGGTGCCGCCGATCACGGCCGCGGCGACGACCGCGCCGATCGCCTTCGTCCGGGTGCGCACGGTGCGCCGGTGCGTACGGGTGCCCATCGCGTTCCTGCCTCGTCATACGGAAGTGGGGGATCCGGAAGCACGCTAGCGGCCCCGATTCCGGCAAAGCGCGCCATCCGGGCGGCTGTTGGCGTTCTTAGGCCGGGCTTAAGGAACACATCGGCACGGGTTAAGAACCGGGCGCGCAGGGCGGCCGGCGGACCACGCGGCCGGCCGGACGGGCCTGTGCCGCGCTCCTGGGCCCCGGTCGGATACGGGCACGCGGAAAGGCGACCGGGCGCCGGTCAGAGGGGGCGGCACGGAGAAGCGGCCGGGCCCCGGTCGGAGACCAGCGCGCGGAAAGGCGACCGGGCACCGGTCAGAGGCGGGGGCCCGCGCCGGAGCGCGGGCGGGGGCGTCGGCGCAGCACCCCGCGCCGCTGCCGTCCCACCCGGTGGCCGCTCCCCCGCCCCTGCGGCCCCTGCGGGCCGAGCCCGATCCAGACCCGGACCTCCGCACCGCCCAGCACCGAGCGCCCGATCCGCACATCGCCGCCGGTGGACTCGGCGACCCGGCGCACGATGTCCAGACCGAGTCCGGTGGAGCCGACCGCGCCCCGCGCTCCCCCGCCGCTGCTGCCGCGCGCCAGCGCCGCCTTCGGGTCCGCGATGCCGCCGCCGGCGTCCGAGACGAGCACGAGCACCGCGTCCCCGCTGTGGTGGACGTCGACGGCGAAGGCGGTGCCCTCGGGGGTGTGCCGGAAGACGTTGCCGAGCAGGGCGTCGAGCGCGGCCGCCAGTTCGGGGCGGGCCACCGGGATGCGTACCGTCCGGTCCACCCCCGCGAGCCGCACCTCCCGGCCCTCGTCCTCGGCCAGCGCCGACCAGAAGGCCATCCGTTCGCGGATCACCTCGGAGGCGTCGCAGCCCGCTCCCGGGCCGCCGGACTGCCCCTGGGTGTGCGGGCGTTGCTCGCGGGCGGTCCGGATGATGGTGTCGACCTCCCGCTCCAGCTGCTCGACGGCGGCCCGGGTCTGCTCGGCCGCCGGGCCCTCGCCGAGCGAGGCGGCGTTGAGGCGCAGCACGGTGAGCGGGGTGCGGAGCCGGTGCGAGAGGTCTGCGGCCAGTTCCCG
Organism: Streptomyces sp. NPDC001515; assembly: GCF_053597115.1. Lineage (NCBI taxonomy): Bacteria > Bacillati > Actinomycetota > Actinomycetes > Kitasatosporales > Streptomycetaceae > Streptomyces > Streptomyces sp. NPDC001515. The sequence goes on along the minus strand of NZ_JBSFHN010000009.1, from coordinate 101,770 downwards.
CTCGTTGGCCAGGAGCTGGACGACCTGGTCGGCCATGGAGTTGAACGCGGTCGCGGCGGACCGCAGTTCGGTGGGCCCCTCCTCGGGGACCCGGGTGCCGAGCCGCCCCTCCCCCAGGTCCTGGGCGGCGTCCGCCAGCCGCCGGGCCGGTTCCACCATGCGCACCCCGAGCCGGTCGGCCACCGCGACCGAGCCGACGATCAGCGCGATGCCGACGGCCGCGAGCATCAGCCAGGCCGTGGTGACGCCGTGGGAGACCTCGCCGTCCGGGACGAAGACCTCGACGACGACCGTGCCGCGCGAGCCCAGCGAGGTCGGCTGGAGCAGCGCGGAGCCGTCGGTGACCTCGGTGATGGCGGCGCGCCCCGACTTCCGTACGGTCTCCAGGTCTTCGCGGGTCGCGCGGCGGGTGCCGATCTCCACGGCGGTGCTCCCGGCCTCGCCGGAGGCGGGGACGTGGACGGCCATCCGGCCCTCGGCGCCCGGCTCGGTGGTGAGGACGGCCTTCTCCAGCTTGTCGCGGTCGGTGGTGATGGAGAGCGTGGGGGCGATCGTGGCGGCCTGCCGTTCGGCGTCGGAGAAGGCCCGGTCGCGAGCCATCTCCTTGACGACCAGGCCGAGCGGGACGGCGAAGGCCACCACGACCATCGCGGTGACGGCCAGGCAGACCTTGACCAGGGCCCATCTCATGCGGACGGCTCCGGAGCGGCGGGCGGCTGGAGCTTCACGCCGACGCCGCGCAGGGTGTGCAGATAGCGGGGCCGGGCCGCCGTCTCGCCCAGCTTCCGGCGCAGCCAGGAGAGGTGGACGTCGATGGTCTGGTCGTCCCCGTAGGACTGCTGCCAGACCTCGGCGAGCAGTTCCTTGCGGGCGACGACGACACCGGGCCGGCCCGCCAGGAAGGCGAGCAGGTCGAACTCGCGCCGGGTCAGGTCGAGGGCGGTGCCGTCGAGTTCGGCGCTGCGGCGCAGCGGGTCGATGGAGAGCCCGCCGACCTGGATGAGGCGGGGCGGCGGGGTCCGTCCGCCGGTGCCCCGGGAGCGGCGCAGCACGGCGGCCATCCGCGCGGACAGGTGCTCCACGGAGAACGGCTTGGTCAGATAGTCGTCGGCGCCGTCGTTGAGCAGCCGGACGATCTCGCTCTCGTCGTCGCGGGCGGTCGCGATGATGACCGGGACGTCCGTGATGCCGCGCAGCATCTTCAGCGCCTCGGCGCCGTCGAGGTCGGGCAGTCCGAGGTCGAGGATGACCACGTCGAACCGGAAGTGGGCGACCTCGCGCAGCGCTTCGAGCGCGGTGCCCACGCTGCGCACGGTGTGCCCGGCCTCCGTCAGGTGCCGGATGAGGGCGGAACGTACGAACTGGTCGTCCTCGACCACGAGCACACTGGGCATGGGCGGCACCGTACGCCATTCGGGTCCGTTCCGGAGACGGTCCGGCCGGGGAGGGGGCGGGGGCGGGCGAGGGGGACACCGCCGGGACGCGTGGTGCAGGATGTGCCCCGATGCAACGAGGACTGGTACACACGCTCGCGTGGTCGCTCGCCACCGGCGCCGCGGTCACGCTGTCGTGGTGGGGCGTGCACTCCGTCATGGCGGGGACGGCGTACGACCCGCCGCGCGCGGTGCCGATCACGACGGACGACCGGGACGCCGCGACCACGACGGCCTCCTCCACACACCGTCCGCGTCCGACCCCTTCGCCCGCGCGCACCTCCCCCGCGGCCACGCCGACGCCGTCGGCGGCCCCGTCCCGGGCGCCCTCGCACACCCCGGCCGGCTCCCCGAAGCCGGCGCCCACCTCCTCGGGAACGGCGCGCAGTTACGCCACGGACGGCGGCCGGATCGTCTTCGAGTTCCGCGCGGACTCGGCGAAGCTGGTCTCCGCCACCCCGGAGCAGGGCTGGTCGGTGCAGGTGTGGACCAACACCACCTGGATCCGGGTGAACTTCGCCAAGGTCGACGGGACGACGGTGTCGGTGTACTGCACCTGGCACGACCATCCGCCGCAGGTCGACGTGGTGGCCTCCTGACCGTGCGGCGCGGTCCGCTCAGTCGAAGGCGCCGGGGGGCGGGGCGGGCGACGCCTTGGCCGCGGCGTCGTGCACCGGGCCCGCTCCGCCGGTGAAGTCGACCAGCTCCCGGCCGTGGAGCACGCGCCCCGGATGCGGATCGGTCGCCACCCTGCGGGTCAGCTCGGCGGTCCTCGGCGCGGTGTCCGAGGCCAGCAGGACGGCGTTGCCGAAGCGGCGGCCGCGCAGGACCGCCGGGTCGGCGGCGAGGGCCAGTTCGGGGAAGAGGGCGGCGGCGGTGGCGATCTGGCCGCGCAGATGGGCGAGCGGCGGGCCGTCGGCGAGGTTGGCCGCGTAACTCCCGCCGGGCTTCAGGACGCGGCGGACCTCGGTGAGGAATTCCGTGCTGGTGAGGTGGGCGGGGGTGCGGGCGCCGCTGAAGACGTCGGCGATGACGAGATCGGCCCAGCCGTCCTGGATCCTCCCGAGCCCGGCGCGGGCGTCGGTGGCGCGGACCCGGATCCTGGCCTGCGGGTCCAGCGGCAGTTCCCGGCGGACCAGGGCGACGAGCGCCTCGTCCACCTCGATGACCTGCTGGGTGGAGCGGGGCCGGGTGGCGGCGATGTAGCGGGCCAGGGTGAAGGCCCCGCCGCCCAGGTGCACCACGTGCAGCGGCTGTCCGGCGGGGGCCGCCAGATCCGCGACGTGGCCGATCCGGCGCTGGTAGGCGAACGAGAGGTACGCCGGGTCGTCGAGGTCCACATGGGACTGCGGGGCGCCGTCGATCGTCAGCGTCCGGGCCCGGGGGCGCTCCCGGTCGGGCACGAGGGCCGCGAGCCCGCCGCCGACCGGTTCGGTGACGGTGTCGGCGGCGCCGGAGCCGCGCGCCGCCCGGCCGGTCCCCCGGTCCGCCCGCCGCGTGCGGTCGCCCGTACCGCCGGACGCTCCTCTGCGTGCCACTGTCCCTCGTCCCTGCCCCGTGCCGTCCTCCCATTATGGACGGCGCCCGGGGGACGGGCGCTCAGCGGCAGTTGTCGGCCGCCTCGATGAGCCGGGCGGCCTGGTCGAGCGCGGCCCTGAGCACGGCCGGATCGGTGACGGGGGTGTCCTCGGCGGGCGGCAGCAGCCAGCCGCTCCCGGCGGCCGGGGGTTCGGCGGGGAGGCGCAGCCCCCGGCCGTCGGTCCGGGTGCAGGCGCTGCCCGGCACGTCCCAGCCCTGGGCGGTGCCGGGCGGCACCAGGAAGCCGACCGTGGCGCAGGCGCCGTCGTGGATGACCGGGCCGACGGCCTCCTGGTCCGCGCCGCGGCGCAGGATGTCGACCGCCTCCAGGCCCTGCCGGGCGGGGACCGTGACCAGATCGCAGGGTTCGGGCACCGGGGGCGCGTCCCCGGCGGCGGGCACCTCCGTGCCACGCGTCGCGGTCGCGGCCGTCGTCGCGGTCGTCCGCGCGCCGGCCGCCGTGCCGGGATGCAACAAGGGACCTCTCCTCTCATCGCCGGACGGAGCCGGACTCCGCCACCGCATGGACCAACGCGCGGAGCGCGTCAAGGGCTACGGTGCAGCACCGCCGCAAAGGGTGGCAGTTCATGGCGGATCATGGGCGAGATACCCGGTTTGCGGCGAAAGGCCAGGGTGTGTGCCGCGTCGCGGCCGGTACGTTCTTGCTCCGCCGGGACACCCGGCAACAGGCTTCCGGCTCGCACCAGAGAGGGCCCCGCCATGGCGTCGACAGGGGCAGTTCCCAACCTCGCCTTCCGGCGACTGCGCGGACAGCGGTCCGCCGGGGAGTTCGCTGCCGCGGTACGCAGGTCCGCCCGCGAGATCGGCGAGCAGGTCGCGTGCGACGCCCGTTACATCGGGCGCGTGGAGTCCGGCGAGATCCGCTGTCCCAACTACGCGTACGAACGCGTCTTCCTCCACATGTTCCCCGGGGCGAGCCTCGCGGACCTCGGCTTCTCCCCGCGTGAATCGGTACGCGGCAGAGCGGCCAGGCCCGCGGCGGAATCCCCGCCGTCCCCGACTTCCCCGCTGCTCGTGCTCGGCAGCGACACCGACGAGGAGAGCGACGTGCTGCGTCGCGCATTCATGACGGGCGGCACCACGGTGGCCGCCTCCCTGGGCCTGGGCCTCGGCGGCCCCGCCGTCTCCCTGCCCCTGCAACGCCGGGTCGGCGACGCGGAGGTGAACGCCGTCGAGAAGGCGGTGCGCCAGATCCGGCTGCTCGACGACCGGCACGGCGGCGACGGCCTCTACCGGCGGGCCTCGCAGCCCCTGCGGACGGCGTACGCCCTGCTCGACTCCGGCACCGCCGCCCGCCGCTCCACCGCGGACCGGCTGCACGCCGGCGCCGGCGAGCTGGCGATCTCCGTGGGCTGGCTGGCGCATGACTCGGGCCGGTTCGCGGACGCCCGCTCGCACTACGCGGAGGCGCTGGCCACCGCGCGGGTGGCCGGGGACGCGGCGCTGGAGGCGCACGCCTTCTGCAACACCTCCTTCCTGGCCCGCGACACCGGCCGGCCGCGCGAGGCCGTCCGCGCGGCCGAGGCCGGACAGCGCGCCGCCCGGCCGCTGGGCTCGCCCCGGCTGGAGGCGCTGCTCGCGCTGCGCGAGGCGGGGGGCCGGGCCGGGCTCGGGGACCGTACCGGCTGCGAACGGGCGCTCGGCCGGGCGCACACCGCGTTCGCCAAGGGACCGGCGGCCTCGGACCCGGAGTGGATGACGTTCTTCCGCGAGGCGGAGCTGGAGATGCTGGAGGCGCAGTGCTGGTCGGCGCTGGGCGAGTGGGCGCGGGCCGCCCGGCACGCGCGCCGGGCCACCCGGCTCCAGGACCCGCACTTCACCCGGAACCTGGCCCTCTACCGGACGGAGCTGACCATGGACCTGGCCCGCGCCGGTCTCACCGAGGAGGCCGCCGCGACCGGGCACCGGGTGCTGGACCTGCTCGACCAGGTCCAGTCCTCCCGGATCCGCACGATGCTGGCGAACGCGGCGTCGGTGCTGCGGCCCCGGGTCCGCGGCTCGGTGGACGTCAAGGACTTCCTGGACCGCCACGCGACGGCACGGGCCTACGCGTAACGCCCGCGGGCGTCACCGCTCCAGGTGACCGGTGTCGTTCCAGCGCTCGATCGCCGGGGCGCCGTACGCCCAGCCCAGGACGGAGAGCGAGGTCGGGTCCAGCCGGATACGGGCCGCGAAGGAGGCGTCCTCGCCCAGCCAGCGCGCACCCAGCACCCGCAGGATGTGGCCGTGGCCGAAGACCAGGACGTCGCGGTCGGCCGAACGCGCCCACTCCACGACCTCGTCGGCACGGCCCGAGACCTCGGCCAGGGTCTCCCCGTCCGGCACCCCGTCGCGCCAGATGAACCAGTCCGGCCGGATCGCCTTGATCTCGGCCGGCGTCATCCCCTCGTACGCGCCGTAGTCCCATTCCAGCAGCGCGTCCCACGGTTCGGCCCGCCCGCCGAACCCCGCGATGGCGCACGTCTCCGAGGCCCGGACGAGCGGGCTGGTGCGGACCTCCAGGCCGGGCAGGTCCGCCCACGGTCCGCTGTGAAGTCGCTCACCGAGCAGCTTGGCCCCCTCACGCCCCGAGTCGAGCAGCGGAATGTCCGTCCTGCCGGTGTGATTGCCGCGGACGGACCATTCCGTCCGGCCGTGCCGGGCCAGCAGGATGCGCGGTGCCATGTGACGGTTCTCCCTGGAAAACTGAGACCTGAGGTGCGGATGTCTGAGATCTTGGACGTCGACGGGGACGCGTCCGTCCGGGAGGGAACGGGCGGAGCGGGGGAACGGAACGTCCGGATTTCCCATCATCGCGCACCCGTGCGCGGGGCAACCCGCGGGGCCGCCGCGGCGTCCCTGTGACCACAGACAGAATGAGCAGCTGACGGGTGCCCACCGCACCCCCGGGGGATTCACGGCCGACGCGCACCGTACGGTTGAACGCCCGTCGTCGGCCGCATGAACACATGATGGAGAGCTTCCGGATGCCGCTTGCCACCACCGCGCCCGAGCAGCGCCCCAGGCCCCGCTGGTGGACCGAGCTTCCGCTCCTGGCCCTGGTGTACGCGTGCTATTCCGGCGGCCGGCTCCTGGTCCGCGGCGACGTGTCCACGGCCGTCGACCACGGGCTGCGGATCCTGGACCTGGAGAAGGCCCTCCACCTCAACGCCGAGCATCCGCTCAACCGGCTGTTCACCGCCCACGCCTCCATAGGCATACCGGCCGACTTCGCCTACGCCTCCCTGCACTACGTGGTCACCCCGGCCGTGCTCGTCTGGCTCTTCCGGCGCCACTCCGCCGTCTACCGCCGGGCCCGCACCTGGCTCATGACCTCCACGATGCTCGGCCTCATCGGCTTCACGCTGATGCCGACCTGCCCGCCGCGGCTGCTGGACGCCACGCACGGCTTCGTCGACACGATGGCCCAGTACAGCGCGTACGGCTGGTGGGGCACCGAGGCCAGCGCCCCGCGCGGCATGGGCGGCATGACCAACCAGTACGCGGCGATGCCGAGTCTGCACGTGGGCTGGGCGCTGTGGTGCGGCATCCTGCTGTGGCGCCACGCCAAACACCCGCTGCTGCGCGCCGCCGGGATCGCCTACCCGGTGATCACCGTCGTCGTCGTGATGGGCACCGCCAACCACTACTTCCTCGACGCCGTGGCCGGTGCGGCCGTGATGGGGGCCGGCGCGCTGCTGGCCCGGCCCGTGATGCGCCTGGCCGACCGGGTCAAGGCGGCGCTGGGACCTCGATTCGCCCGCCTCTCCGCCCCGGCGGGCACCCCGGATGTCAGTGCCGGATGCAAGACTTCCGCGGGTGAGCGAATTCCCGGCCAGCGGACCTCCTCCGCAGACCCCGCCGACACCGCAGCAACCGGCCCGGCTGCCCCGGCCGACGTCACCGCCGGAGCCGGACGCGCCACCGGCGGCGACCCTGCGGCGGCGGCTCGCTGAGCTGAGGGGGCCGGCGGTCGCGCCGCGTCCGCTGGACGCCCGCGCGCTGGCCGCCCTGGCCGCCAACCCCGGCTGCCGGCGACGCGCCCTGCTGGACGGGGCGGGCGTCGACAAGGGCGCCCTCGCCACCGCCCTCGGCTCCCCGGCCCCCTTCGGCCAGTCCCAGTTCGCCTTCATGCGGGGCAACGCCTTCGAGGCCCGCGTGAAGGCCGACGGCGGTACGGAGCTGATGCGGCTGCTGCACGACCGCTTCGGGGTGCCCGGCGAGCCGCCCCGGGACGTGGCGGTGCCCGATCTGGCGGCGGCCGGCCCCGAGGGCCGCGCGGCCCGCACCGCGCTGGCGCTGCGCGAGGCGACCGGCTCCGGCGGCTGGACGCTGCTGGACCACCCGATGCTGGCCCTGGAGGTGGCGGGCTCCCCCGCCTATCTGGAGCCGGACGCGGTGGTGGTCCATCCCGACGGCACCTGGACGGTCGTCGAGATCAAGTCCTTCCCCATGATCGACGGCTCGGCAGACGCCGCGAAGGTCGGCGCCGCCGCCCGCCAGTCCGCCGTCTACGTCCTGGCGCTGGAGCGGGTCTCCGACGCGACCGGGGGCGCGCGGGTGGACCACCGGGTGCTGCTGGTCTGCCCCAAGGACTTCTCCAATCTGCCCACCGCCTCCGTGGTCGACGTCCGCAAGCAGCGGGCGGTCACCCGCCGCCAGCTGACCCGGCTCACCCGGATCGAGGAGATCGCCGCCGCCCTCCCCGAGGGCACCACCTTCGACCCCGCGCGCCCGGCCCAGGAGCTGTGCACCGCCGTGGACGCGGTCCAGGCGGCCTATGCCCCGGAGTGCCTGGCCGCCTGCGAGCTGGCCTTCCACTGCCGGTCCCGGGCCCGGGAGGCGGGAGCGGTCGAGGCGCTGGGTCGCGGGGTCCGCGGCGAGCTGGGCGGGCTGACCACGGTCGCCGGGGTGCTGGCCGCCGCCGCGGGCAAGGAGGGCGATCCGGCCGACCCGACGGTCGCCGCGCTGCGCCGGGCGGCGGCGCTGCGCGCCGAGGCGCTGGAGGGCGGTGCGGCATGTCGCTGATCACCACCCTGGCCCGGCTGGAGGCCGTGGAGAGCGGGCGCGCGCAGCCGACGGCCACGGTCCGCCACCGCCATCTGGTGGAGCGTCCGCTGGTGCTGGTGCCGCTGACCACGGCGGGCGAGGCGGGCGCGCCACTGGGCGCGCTGGTGGGCACGGACCGGGACGCGCCCCGGCTGCTGACGGTGGCCCAGCCGCGCGACCGGGATCTGCGCTTCTCCTTCCTGGCCGAGCTGGCCGAGGCGGTCCTGCCGGCCGTCGAGGCGTACGCGGACGCGGTCGAGCCCGTCGAACGGAACGAGACCGATCCCGCCACCGGCAAGCGGACGAAGGTCGAGGCGGAGCTGTGCCTGGACGCGGCGCAGCTGATCGTGCCGAGCCGGGCGGGAATCGAGTTCGTCCGGCTGCTGGGTCGCTCGATGCGGTTCCGGCGCACCGCCGAGGACGATCCGGACACCCCGTATCCGGCGCCCGTCCGGGTGCCGCTGCTGGGCCGCTGGCTGACGCACTACGGGGAGCGGGCCCGGGTGCCGGGCTCCTCGCTGCTGCTGGCCGCCACGGACCTGCTGAACCGGCACTGGGCGAGCGGCCAGTCCTCGCTGGAGGACCAGCATCTGGGCGCCCTGCTGGCCTGGATCGACCCGCCGGCGGGCGAATCGGGGGCCGAGGCCGCGCTCCGGGCCGAGCTGGCCAGGGACGCCGGGGGCCAGTTGCTCTGCCCGCCGGCCGGACCGGCCACCGATCCGGACTTCGACAACCGGCTGCTGGCCCCGGCGATCGAGCGCTTCGACCGGGCGCGCACCGCGCTGGCCTCGGCCGAGGACGGTCTGGCGGCCGATGCCCGGCTGGCCGAGCTGACGGCGGCCGAGCGGGAGATCCGGGGGCTGCTGGCCGGGGTGATGCGGCCGACCTGGGACGCGGTGTGGCACGCCCTGGACCTGCTGCGGGAGCTGCCGGAGGGGGCCGGGGCGGAGGACCGCTGGACGCGTGACCGCTGGTCGTTCACCGGCCACCGCGACCGGGTCCGGGCCGGTGAGCCGCCGCAGCCGCGCCGGGACGACGCGGTGACGGCCGCCCGCAAGCTGGCCGCGCGCGAGACGGCGCAGGCGCAGTTGGAGGCGCAGGAGGCGCTGGACGATCCGCTGGTGCTGGCCGGCCGGCGGCTGGCGGGCGAGGCGTTCCTCGGCGAGGTGGTCGCGGTGGAGAGCGCGTACAGCGAGTCCAAGCGGCCCTCGCCGCGCCCGCTGGTGACCGTGCGCACCGACGAGCGGCCGCAGCTGGGCGAGCGCGTGAAGGTCTACCGCACGCTGGACGGCAAGCCGCAGACGGCGGAGTTCGCGGGGTACGGCCCGGCGGACGGCGAGGACGGCGCGCCCGCGCTGGTGCTGCGGATCCTGGACCGGATGGGCCGGGGCAAGGAGCCCGCGCCGGGGTCCGTCCCCGAGCCCGGTGAGCGCATCGCCTGGACGCTGTTCGAGCACGACCAGCGCGGCGGGCCGCGGCTGCCGGACGCGGAGGAGACGCCGTGGACCCACGGCGGACCGCCGGGCACGGCCGCGACGGCGGCCGAGCATCCCGACCCCGTGACCCCGGAGGACCTGCTGTGACGGCCGTATTCGACCCGGGCGCGGCGGCGGACCTGGCCACCGCCCGGATTCTGGAGGACACGCTGCACGGGAGCGCCCGGGGCATCGTGGTGGACTCCCCGCCGGGCGCCGGCAAGTCGACGCTGGTGGTGCGGGCCGCACGCGAACTGGCCGCGGCCGGGCGCCCGCTGATGGTGGTCGCGCAGACCAACGCCCAGGTCGACGATCTGGTGGTGCGGCTGGCGGAGAAGGACCCGGGGCTACCGGTGGGCCGGCTGCACAGCAACGACTCCGACCCGTACGACCCGGTGCTGGACGGCCTGGACAACGTACGGAAATCGGCGAAGGCGGCGGATCTGGCGGGGCTCGACGTCGTCATCTCGACGGCGGCGAAGTGGGCCCATGTGAAGAACGTGGAGCCGTGGGGGCACGCGATCGTCGACGAGGCGTACCAGATGCGTTCGGACGCGCTGCTGGCCGTGGCCGGGCTCTTCGAGCGTGCGCTGTTCGTCGGTGATCCGGGCCAGCTGGACCCGTTCTCGATCGTGGGCGCGGACCAGTGGGCGGGGCTGAGCTACGACCCCTCGGCCAGTGCGGTGAGCACGCTGCTCGCGCACAATCCGGAGCTGCCGCAGCACCGGCTCCCGGTGTCCTGGCGGCTGCCGGCCTCGGCCGCGCCGCTGGTGTCGGACGCCTTCTACCCGTACACCCCGTTCCGCAGCGGTACGGACCACGGGGACCGACGGCTGTCGTTCGGGGTGGCGTCGGACGGTTCGGCGGCGGACCGGGTGCTGGACGAGGCGGCGGAGTCGGGCTGGGGGCTGCTGGAGCTGCCGGCCCGGCACACCCCGCGCACCGATCCGGAGGCGGTCCGGGCGGTGGCCGGGGTGGTGCGCCGGCTGCTGGACCGGGGCGGGGCCGCGGTCAGCGAGCGCTCCGAGGTGCCGGCGCCGGTGACGGCGGACCGGGTGGCGGTCGGCACGGCCCACCGCGACCAGGCGGCGGCGGTGCGGGCGGCCCTCGCCGAGCTGGGGGTGTCCGGTGTCGCGGTGGACACGGCGAACCGGCTCCAGGGCCGCGAGTTCGATGTGACGGTGGTCCTCCATCCGCTGTCCGGGCGCCCGGACGCCACCGCCTTCCATCTGGAGACCGGCCGGCTGTGCGTGCTGGCCTCCCGGCACCGGCACGCGTGCATCGTGGTCTGCCGGGAGGGCGTCGCGGAGCTGCTGGACGAGCATCCGTCCACGGAGCCGGTGCAACTGGGGGTCACGGTCAAGTTCCCTGACGGCTGGGAGGCGAACCACGCGGTGCTGGCGCATCTGGCGGAACACCGGGTGGTCTGGCGACCGTGACCACCGCACCGGCCCCCGTCCCGTACGGCGCCGAGCGCATCGCCACCCGACTGACGGACGGAGTCCGGCACGCCGCCGGAGGCGGCCAACGGCTACAGCCCCGGACGGCTGGGAGGCGAACCACGCGGTGCCGGCGCATCTGGCGGAACACCGGGTGCGCGCGGGGTGTTGAGTGCGGGGGCCGCGCGACGGCCCGGGGCGCCCTTGCGCCCGCGCGGACAATGGAGGGTGGCCGTCGGGCCCACCGGAGGAGGACGAAGCACATGGCACAACCCGAGCGGAACGAGCAGCAGAGGCTGCGCCCCGCACCGCTGCTCTTCGAGCCGTCGGCCGCGGTGGCCGATCCGGAGCACTTCTTCGACCTGGAGTCGATGGAGGACCCCAAGGAGCTGCTGAGCCGGGCCACCGAGCTGACGCTGGCCTTCCGCGCGGCGACGGACCGGGCCGTGGAGTTCCAGGCGATCGCGGCGGCCCAGCTGGCCGATCCGCGCCGTTTCGACCGGCTGTCGACGGCGGAGATCGCCCGCCGGGCCGAGTGGACCGAGGACTACGCGGTGAAGATGGTGGAGTTCGGCCGCAGCCTGCTGAACGAGAGCCGGCCCTGACAGGGCGGCCGGGGGTGTGCGGGGCGCGGTGTGCGGGGCGGCCGGGTGCGGGGCACGTGCGTGCCGGGGCGGCCGGTCCCGGGGAACGTCCGCGCCACGGCCTTCGGCCTGTGTGACCGGTGGGGCTCCGCGCGCCCAAAGCGCGGCGTGGGGCCGTGGCGATGACTCCGGGTAGTCCCGCCGAGTCGTCTGGCATATGCCAGTCGCGCAAGATACTCCCCCGCACCCCACCCTGTCCCGATTTCCGGCAACTCTCGGAATCCGCGCGATCACTCCGGGTAGACCTGTGCACATGACCGCATGGCTGCCTGACGAAACGACCCTGCATCACGGCGACGGCCCCCGTCCCCCCGCCGGGGGCGGCGGTGACGACATCTTCGCCCTCCTGCGCGAGCAGGCCGGGAACCGGACCGCCCAGGTGACCGCGGCCGGTGCCGCCTGGCTGGCCGGGGCCACCGCGTATCCGCGCAGCACCCTGGCCCAGTGGGAGGCGCACCCCTCGGCGCCGGGCGTCCTGCCGTGCGGTTCCGCCTTCGACGTGGTGAACGTGCCGACGCTGTTCGGGCGGCGGATGCTGGAGCATCTGTGGGCGGACGGTCCGGGCTCGGGTCCGGTCGCCTCGCACCGGGGCCGGATGCTGCTCTTCGCGAGCCCCGGCACGGCCCAGCGGCTGCCCTCGCTGCTCGACTGGGAGGAGTGGGGCAGCGGCCCGTCCGGGCCCTCCGGGCGGACGGTCGGGGGACCGGAGGACGGCGCCCCACGGGTGCCTCCGCTGCTCTGCCACGGGACCGGGGACGCGGTGACGGTTCCGCCCCTGACCTGCACTCCCGCGTACAGCGGCCCCCGCTGGCTGGTCGCCCCCGACACCCGCAGCCCCTGGCTCCCGGGGCCGGACGCCCTGCTCTGGGCCTGTGTCCGGGTGGCCCGCGCGGTGCCCGCTCCGACGCCTCGGATGTCGATTTTTCCTCCCGCCGATCAGGGTGCTAAGGTCTACGACGTCAGCAGGCGCCGCTAGCTCAGTTGGTTAGAGCAGCTGACTCTTAATCAGCGGGTCCGGGGTTCGAGTCCCTGGCGGCGCACCGACGGAAGAAGCCCCTCGCGGAAGCGGGGGGCTTCTTCGTTGTCCGGACGCCCGTTCCGGCCCTCTCAGGTGCCGGTGGTGATCCGTACGGTCCAGGCGCCCGACGGCGTCCGGTCGGCGACCTCGATCGTGGTGTGCCCGCCGGGCACCGAGTAGGTCTCCCCGACCCGGAGCGGGGCGTCGGCGAGCGGTGGGTAGACGGAGCGGTCCCAGCAGGCGTCGGTGCCGGGGTGGGTGTCGAGGACGTCGACCGGGCCGCCGCCGGAGGGGGTCTCGTTGCGGATCCGGTAGAGCAGCACGCCCTCGGAGCACGTGGTGGCGTCGTTGCCGATGGCACTGCGGGCCTCGATGCCAACGGCGCTGCCCTCGCCGGTCCGGATCACGGCGAGCCGGGTGCCCATGGAGGCGCCCCGCACGGGCACGGCGGCCGTCGGTTCCAGGGTGAGCACCCGGCTGCTCTGGACGCACACCACCTGCCGGTCGTCGAGCCATCCCAGCTTCCACTTGTGCCAGCCGAAGAGGTCGGGGGCGAGGCCGAACTGGCTGCCCATGACGTCCCAGTCGCCGACGTAGGTGTCCCAGTCGCCCTTGCCGTCCGAGGGACGGTGATAGAGGTCGGGCAGGTCGAAGACGTGGCCGGTCTCGTGGGCGAGGACGTTGTGGTCCGGCGGGTGGTGTTCGAAGACGGTGACCACGCGCCGGATGTCCTTGCCGTCGGCGCGCAGCGGCCGGTCGAAGTTGACGACCTTGGTGGCGTCGGAGTCGACGCCGGGGGCGTCCGGGTCCGCCACGAGATAGACGAGGTCGTACCGGGAGAAGTCGACCCGCCGGTCGGCGGCGTCGATCGCGTCGCGGAGGTAGGCGCTGCGCCGGTCGTCGGCCCAGTCGCGCTGTATGCCGTACGCGGACGAGGGCCTGGGCATCCGGATCCACTGGCGCTGGGGGTGCGGGCGCAGGGTGAACGTGCCGTACGAGGCGCGCTGGAAGAAGCGGGTGGTGGCGGGGAAGTAGTCGGCGGCGAGTTCGGCGGGGGTGGTGACGGGGCGGGAGTCGGGGAACGAGAGGAAGACCATGACCGCGTCGAGGGCGTGGTCGGGGCGCGGGTAGGCGCCGTTCCAGTCGTCGAGGCCGAGGGAGTGGTGGGCGTCGGTGCGGGGCAGGGCGCATGCCTCGGCCGCGCCGGTGGCGGCGGAGGCGGGGCCGGCCACGAGGGAGGTGGCGGCGACCGCGAGGAGGGAGATCAGCCCGGCGGCGACCGCGCGCGGAGTGGGCCTCTCCAGCCTTCGGGGCCCGTGCTGACGCGGCACATCTACCTCCGGTGCGGGTGCGGACTCCAGCGGCCTGGTCACCACCTTGGGGCGGTTCGGGAGGTACGTCCTGTTGGGCTGCCCCACTCGGGTCAGCCACTGGAGCACCTCCCATGATCACGTAAAGTCACAATCGATCACTGGAGCAACGCGGAAGAACAGAGCGAGACAGAAAGAGTCAGTCATGGGCAAAGCGGATTGGCGCTGCCGGGAGCCGCGCACCGGGGAGGCGGCCCCCGGGGGCCGGAGCGCTGGAACGGCCGAGGTGCCAGCCTCTATGCTTCACCTCGCTTTCCCGCGCGGTCAGCGCCCCTGACGACGGCGTTCCGCGCGGCGGGCCGGTCCGGCCGGAGGCGTCCGGGACAGAACTGCACGGCGGGAGCGAACGGTGAGCGGAACCTCCGAGGGGCCCAGGCCCCCGGCAGGCACGACCCCCACACCACCGCCCCGAACACTCACGGAGCGTGACGAAGCGTGGCGGTGCGCCGGGACGGCCGCCGAGGCGCACGACTACCGGGCGGCCTTCCGGGTCGCCACGCTCCCCATGGCCGTCGTGGACCACGAGGGGCTGATCGTCACCGCCAACGAGGCGCTGGGCGCCCTGGCCGGGACCGGCGCGGCGGCCCTGACGGCGCAGTCCGCCTCCGACCTGGTCGACCTCGGCGCGGACGGCCGCACCTGGCACGCGTACCGCGAGGTGCTGCACGGCCGCCGCACCCGCTTCCGCTGCACCCGCCGGCTCAAGCACCCCGACGGACGCGCCCTGTGGGCCGAGATCACCGTCGTGCCGATGGCCGCTCCCCCCGACCCGGCGGGCCCCGGCCAGGTCCTGATGTCGGTGGCCGACGTCAGCGAGCGGCGCGAACTGCGCACCCGCCTGCGCCACCTCCAGATGCACGATCCGGTGACCCGGCTGGCCAACCGGACGCTGTTCTTCGAACGGCTCTCGGCGGTCCTGGCCACGGGTCCGCACGGGGACGACACCGGCCGGTCCGGCCGGATCGGCCTCTGCTACCTCGATCTGGACGGCTTCAAGGCGGTCAACGACACTCTGGGCCACCGCACCGGCGACCGGCTGCTGGCCGCCGTGGCCGCCCGGCTCACCGAGTGCGCGGCCCGGGGCGGACCGCAGGCCCTCGGACCGCATCTGGTGGCCCGGCTCGGCGGCGACGAGTTCGCCGTCCTGGTCGAGGACTCGACCGGCACCCCGCAGCTGACCGAACTGGCCCGCACCCTGCTCGGCGCGCTCCAGCAGCCCTTCGACCTGGCCGGCCAGCGGCTCGCGGTCTCCGCCTCGATCGGCGTGGTGGAGCGTCCGGTGGCGGGCACCTCGGCCACCGGCCTGATGCAGGCCGCCGACACCACGCTCTACTGGGCGAAGGCCGACGGCAAGGCCCGCTGGACCCTGTTCGACCCCGAGCGCAACGCCCACCGCATGACCCGCCAGGCGCTCTCCTCCACGCTCCGCCCGGCCGTGGAGCGCGGGGAGTTCACCGTGGAGTACCAGCCGCTGGTGGGCATGGCCGACGGGGTGGTGCGCGGGGTGGAGGCGCTGGTGCGCTGGAACCATCCGCAGTTCGGTCTGCTCGCGCCGAATCGGTTCGTCGCGATCGCCGAGGAGGACGGCTCGATCGTGCAGCTGGGCCGCTGGGTGCTGCGCTCGGCCTGCCGGCAGGCCAGGGCCTGGCAGCTCGCCCACCCGGACGAGCCGCCGCTGTTCATCAGCGTCAACGTCGCCGTACGCCAGGTCTGGGACTCCGACCTGGTCACCGATGTGGCCGAGATCCTCGCCGAGACCGGTCTGGACCCCTCACTGCTCCAACTGGAGCTGACCGAGTCGGCGGTGATGGGATCGGCGGGCCGGCCGCTGCGAGCCCTCCAGTCCCTCAGCGACATGGGGGTGCGGATCGCCATCGACGACTTCGGCACCGGCTACTCCAACCTCGCCTATCTGAGCCGGCTGCCGGTCTCCGCGCTGAAGCTGGACGGCGCCTTCGTCCGGGGCTTCCGCTACGAGGACGGCACGCATCCCACCCCCGCCGACGAGACGATCGTCGAGGCGATGGTGCAGCTCGCCCACCGCCTCGGCCTCACCGTCACCGCGGAGTGCGTGGAGACGGCGGGCCAGGCCGAGCGGCTGCGCCGGATCGGCTGCGACACCGGTCAGGGCTGGCTGTACTCGCGCGCGGTCGCCCCGGAGCGCATCACGGAACTGATCGGCGCGCGGGCCGTGGCCCGGGCCCCGGGCAGCCCGTGACCGCCCCCGGGCCGTCCGTGGACGTGGGCGCTCAGGCCCCCGGCATCCCGTAGGCGTCCGCGATCAGCCCGTAGCTGCGCAGCCGGGCCTCGCCGCCGTGCGCGTTGGCGGTGATCATCAGCTCCTGGGCGCCGGTCCGCTTGACCAGGTCGTCGAGGCCGGTGCGGACCTCGTCCGGGGTGCCGTGGACGATGTTGACGAGCCAGCTGTCGACGAACTCGCGCTCCATCGGGGAGAAGGCGTACGCCTCCGCCTCCTCGGGCGTCGGGACCAGGCCCGGCCGGCCGGAGCGCAGCCGGAGCATCGACAGGGCGCCGGTCAGCACCTCGCGGCGGGCCTCGGCCTCGTCCTCGGCGGCCAGGGCGGCGACCCCGATCAGGGCGTACGGCTCGTCCAGGACGGCCGAGGGCTTGAAGGACTCGCGGTACAGCTCCAGGGCGGGCACGGTGTTCTGCGCCGAGAAGTGGTGGGCGAACGCGAAGGGCAGCCCGAGCAGTCCGGCCAGCCGGGCGCTGAAGCCGGAGGAGCCGAGCAGCCAGAGCGGCGGCCGGGCGGGCGACTGGACGCCGCCGTCGGCGGTGGCCTGGACGGGGCCGGGGACCGCGTGGATCCGGGCGTAGGGGTGGCCGTCGGGGAAGTCGTCGTCGAGGAACCGGGTCAGCTCCATGAGCTGCTGCGGGAAGTCGTCCGCGCCCTCGTTCAGCCGGTCGGTGCGGCGCAGGGCGGCGGCCGTGGCGCCGTCGGTGCCGGGCGCGCGCCCGAGGCCGAGGTCGATGCGGCCGGGGGCCATGGCCTCCAGCGTGCCGAACTGCTCGGCGATGACGAGCGGGGCGTGGTTGGGCAGCATGACGCCGCCGGAGCCGAGCCGGATGCGCTCGGTGCGGGCGGCGGTGTGGGCGAGGATCACGGCCGGCGAGGAGGAAGCGACCCCGGGCATGGAGTGGTGCTCGGCGACCCAGTAGCGGTGGTAGCCGCGGCGCTCGGCGAGCTGGGCGATCTCCACCCCGGTGCGCAGGGCCTGGCTCGCGGTGCGGCCCTTCCCGACCGTCACCAGGTCCAGTACGGACAGGGGTACGGGCGCCGTCCCCCGCGCCTCGCCACGGATCTCGTCGCCTCGGGTCTCGTCCACGTCCTGGCCTCTCCGGTGGTGCTCGCGTCGTTGCTTCGGGTCCGGAGAAGCCCAACAGGAGGATGACTCCGTTTATTCCGGGAGCGGTTCTCGTTCCGGGAGCGGTCCCCGGGCCGAGCCGTCGCGGGTCAGGGCCGCCGGGTGTGCGCGTACGCCCGTCGGCGGGTGGGGGTCACCGGGGCCGGGGCGGCCTCGCGGCCCGCGAACAGGGCGCCGAGCCGGGGCGCCCAGGCGGGGCGGTCGGCCAGCCGCAGGGCCTCCCGGGCCGCGACCTGGTTGGCCGTGAGGACCGGTTTGCCCAGGGCCTCCTCCAGCGCGGGGAGCGAGCCGACGGTGTGCAGGGCCGTGTCCGGCAGCAGGACCGCGTCGGCCTCCGGGCGGTCCGCCGCCGCGGCCAGCTCCGCCACCCGCTCCGGGCCCCACCCCGCGACCTCGGCCGCGGACGCCGCGCCCGCCGCGTGCGTGGACACCACCTCCACACCCGCCTCGCCGAGGAAGGCGGTGAAGCCGGCGGCGATGTCCTCGGGGTAGGTGGCGGCGACCGCGACCCGGGCGGCGCCCAGTTTCCGTACGGCGTGGACGAAGCCGATCGGGGTGCTGGAGGCGGGGACGCCCGCCGCGCGGGCCACGGCCATCACCTGGTCGTGCGCGCCCCGCTGCCCGTACAGGAAGCTCCCGGCGTCGCACGCCCAGACGACGGACTGCACCCCGGAGCGCTGGAGCTCCTCGATCCCGGGGAGGAGCAGTTCGGTGGCGCCCAGGGCGCGCAGGGCGTCCTCGCGGTAGGCGTCGTCGGGGCATCCGGTGCGGTGGACGACGAGTCTGATGGTGCTGTCGAGGAGGATCTCCAGGCGCGGGAAGTCGTCCTGCGCGCCCTGGCCCGGGTAGAGGAATCCGACGGTCGTCATGTCCACCCTTTCTGTCCGGTGCGGCACGGTCCGGACGAGACGGGGCGGACCGTGGCCTTCCGGCCGCGTTCCCCGCCTCGGTTCCAGTATTCCTCGCATCCGGCGGGAGGACGCGTCGGTGGGGGTCCCGGCCGGTTGACGGGCCGGAGGGCTGCTGCGAGCGTGGAGGGACCGTCCGTCTCGGCCGACGCCGGAGGAACCGCCCGATGCCGGAGCAGCCCGTCCTGCTCGTCCTGGACGCCGATCCGCCGCCCCGGCTCGGCGCGCTGACGGGCCGGGTGCGGATCCGGCGCACCGACGGGGCGGGGCTGGCGGCTGCGCTCGCGGAGGCCGACGCGCTGCTGGTGTGGGACACCGGCTCGGACGCGGTGCGTGCCGCCTGGCCCGGGTCCGGGCGGCGGCCGACCTGGGTGCATGTGGCGGGCCCCGACGTGGACCGGGTGGTCTGCCCGGAGCTGGCGGCGGGCGGGACGGTGCTGACCCGGGCGCGGGGCGTCTTCGAACGGCCGGTCGCGGAGTACGTGGCCGGGCTGCTGCTGGGCTTCGCCCGGGACACCGCCGGCGCGGGGTGGCGCGCGGCGGGCGCCCCGGCCGCTCCGGGGCGGGAGAGCCGGGGGCGTACGCCGGTGCTGCTGGCCGGTTCGCGCGCGGTGGTGGTCGGGGCCGGGCCGGTCGGGCGCGAGACGGCACGGCTGCTGATGGCACTCGGGGTGAAGGTGGCGCTGGTGGGGCGCACGGCGCGGCGGACGATCCACGGCATGGACGATCTGGACCGGCTGGCCGCCGCCGCTGACCGGGTGGTCGCCGCCCTGCCGCCGACCCCGCTCACCCGCGGCCTGTTCGACCGGCGGTTCTTCGGGCTGATGCAGCCGTCGGCCGTGTTCGTCAACGTGGGCAGCGCGGCCTCGGTGGCCGAGGACGAACTGGCCGCCGCGGTGCGCGACCGGTGGATCGCGGGGGCGGCGCTCGACGGTGCGGCCGGCGCTCCGGCGGACGTGCCGGGGCTGCTCGTGACGCCTCGCCGGGCCGGAGCGGTGGCGGGCCGGCACGACCGGCTGGCCGCGCAGTTCGTCGCGCTGTACGAACGGTGGGCGGACGGCGAGGAGTTGCCGCATCCGGTGGACCCGGCGCTCGGCTACGCACCGGGTCCGTGACCCGGCACCGGACACCCGGGATTCGGACACGGGAAGGTCACCCTCCGGCCACCGTTCGATTACATGCGCCGGTTTCCCGCATAGACGTACGGGATCGGGCAGGCGCCAAGCCTGTCCGGACTGTGCGACCCCGTCAGGAGATTGCGAACATGGCTGACTTCCCGAACCTGTCCCGCCGGGGCTTTCTCAATCGAACGGCCGCCGTGGGAGGTCTGCTCGTCGTCCCCGGGCTGCTCACCGCGTGCAGCAAGACCGACTCCGGCTCGGCGGACGGGAAGGGAGCCCTCGACACGCTCCGCGACCAGGGCTATGTCCGGGTCGCGTACGCCAACGAGGCGCCGTACGGCTACATGGAGGGCAAGGAGCTCAAGGGCGAGGCGCCCGCACTGCACCGGGAGATCTTCAAGGCGCTCGGTGTCGACGAGCTGAAGCCGACGCTCTCGGACTGGGACGGGCTGATCCCGGGGCTCCAGGCCGGGAAGTACGACGTGGTCAGCGCCGGCATGGCCATCACGCCCGAGCGGTGCGCCAACGCCCTTTTCTCCGAGCCGGAGTTCATCTCGCCGACCGCGATGATGGTGAAGAAGGGCAACCCGAGGAAGATCACCGACCTGGCCTCCGCGAAGGCCGCCGGGATCACCGTCGGCGTCATGGCCGGCGCGGTCGAGGGTTCGTACGCCGAGGGCGCCGGCATCTCCAAGGGGAAGATCAAGACGCTCCAGAAGCCGCAGGACGGAGCCGACGCGGTGAAGGGCGGCCGGGTCGACGCCTTCCTGCTGACCGGCATCTCGCTGCGCTGGCTGGCGAAGACCAACCCGGAGACCGAGGTCACCGAGGCGTTCCTGCCGGAGCTGGACGGGGTCAAGCAGTACAGCCCCGGCGGCGCGGTCTTCCGCAAGGGCAACGAGGAGCTGCGGGACGCCTTCAACCGCGAGCTGAAGAAGATCGTCGCGGACAGGTCGCGCTATGTGCAGCTGCTCCAGGAGTACGGCTTCGGGGCCACCGAACTCCCGCCGGCCACCCTGAAGACGGCCGACCTCTGCAAGGGCTGACGGGGACGGTACCCACCGCATGAGTGATTTCTTCTCCGCCCTCGCCGACGATCTGCCCCAACTGCGCTCGGGCCTGTGGGTGACCCTGGAGGCCACCGTCCTGGGCGCCCTGACGGCCCTGGTGCTCGCCTTCGCGCTCGGCCTGATGTCGGTCAGCGGGCTGCTCGTGGTGCGCGGCGTCTCCCGCGTGGTCGTGGAGTTCTTCCGCGGCACCTCGCTGTACGTCCAGCTGTTCTGGCTCTACTACGCGATGCCGCTGCTGACGGGGTACGAGCTGACGCCGCTGCTCTGCGGGGTCGTCGCCTTCGGGCTCAACTACGGGGCGTACGGCGCCGAGGTGGTGCGCGGCGCGATCAATTCCGTACCGCGCGCGCAGTACGAGGCGGCGGTGGCGCTCAACATGACGCCGCTGCACCGGATGCGCAAGGTGATCCTGCCCCAGGCGTGGGTGCAGATGATCCCGTCCTTCACCAATCTGCTGATCCAGCTGCTGAAGTGCACGCCGCTGCTCTGGCTGATCTCGGCGGCCGACTTGATGACGGCGATCGAGCAGCTGCGCAGCCGTACCGGTGAGACGCTCGCCGCCTACGGGACCCTGCTGGTCTGCTACTTCGTGCTGGCGTACGCGCTGACGCTGCTGATGAACCTGCTGGAGCGGTCGGCCAAGCGGCGGCTCGGCCTGCACACCGGCGGGGCCGGCCTGCTGAAGTCCCGCAGCGCCGTGACCGCCCCGGCCTCCGGAGGTGCCCGGTGAACGAGGGATTCGACTGGGGCGCGGCGCGCGACGCGCTGCCGCTGCTCCTCGACGGCTTCGAGGTCACGCTGCTGGCCACCGTCCTCGGGACGCTGGTCGCCGCGGTGCTCGGGCTCGCGATCGCGGTCGCCGGGCGGGCCCCGACCCGGTTCGTGACGGTGCCGGTGAAGGCGGTGACGGAGTTCGTCCGCTCCACGCCGCTGCTGGTGCAGCTGGTCGGCGCGGCGGCGCTGTTCACGTCGGTGGAGCCGCTGACCGTCGGCATCGTGGTGCTGGGCATCCACTACGCCGCGTACACCTCGGAGGTGTACCGGGCGGGGATCGACGCGGTGCCGCAGGGGCAGTGGGAGGCCTGCCGGGCCCTGTCGCTGCCGGCCCGGCGGACCTGGCAGGCGGTGATCCTGCCGCAGGCGGTGCGCAAGGTGCTGCCCGCGCTCGGGAACTACGCGATCTCGATGTTCAAGGAGACCCCGTTCCTCGCCGTGATCACGGTGCAGGAGATGGTCTTCGAGGCCCGGAAGTACGGCGGCGACCACTTCGCCTACACCGAGGTGTTCACCCTCGCCGGCCTGGTCTTCCTGGTCGCGAGCTACCCCACCTCGCTGCTGATGAGAAAACTGGAGAAGCGCCTTGGCCACTGAGCCCCTCCCCCTGCAGAAGACCGCGGCCACGGCCCCCGAGGACACCGTCGCGGCCCCCGCCCCGGACGCCCCGGCCCCTCCGCTGATCCACTTCGACAAGGTCGTCAAGCGGTACGGCGACCACGTGGTGCTCGACGAGCTGGACTTCACGGTCGAGCGCGGCGAGCACGTCACCCTGATCGGGCCCAGCGGCTCGGGCAAGACCACGATCCTGCGGCTGCTGATGACGCTGGAGAAGGTCAGCGGCGGGGTGATCCGGATCGGCGGCGAACCGCTCTCGCACATGCGGGCCCCGGACGGCTCGCTGAAGCCCGCGTCGGAGAAGCATCTGCGCGAGGCGCGGAAGAAGATCGGCATGGTCTTCCAGCAGTTCAACCTGTTCCCCAACATGAAGGTGCTCCAGAACATCACGGAGGCGCCGGTCAGCGTGCTGGGCATGGACCGGGACCGGGCGGAGGCCCGTGCCCGGGAGCTGCTGGACCTGGTCGGCCTGTCCGGGAAGACGGACGCGCACCCCTCGCAGCTCTCCGGCGGCCAGCAGCAGCGGGTGGCGATCGCCCGCGCGCTGGCGATGGAGCCGGAGATCCTGCTCCTGGACGAGGTGACCTCCGCGCTCGACCCGGAGCTGGTGGCCGGGGTGCTGGAGCTGCTGGGCGACATCGCACGGAACACCGACATCACGATGGTCTGTGTGACCCACGAGATGAACTTCGCCCGCGACGTCTCGAAGAAGGTCCTGATGTTCGACGCGGGACGCGTCGTGGAGTCGGGCCCGCCGGAAAAAATCTTCACCGATCCGTCGCACGAACGCACGCGCGAATTCCTCAACGCGGTGCTGTGACCTCGGCATCCACCGCCCGCCGATGACTCTGGCATATGCCAGACGGGTGCGCCCCAGCCAGTGGCCCCGGGGCGCCCCGATCAGTCGCCAACACCCGCCTCGAAACGGCCTCTTGGCGGCTATCGTGGTGGCAGAGCTTGCGGTCACAACCTGGTAGGGGGACACCGTGGCGTTGAAGCCCGAACCGACCGCACCGTTCCATTCGGTGCAGTACGCCCTGCGCGTTCTCGAAGCGGTCTCCCAGCACGGCAACGGGGTCACGGACACCCAGATCGCCCGCGAGACCGGTCTGCCGACCGGCCACCTCGCCTCACTGCTCCTGACCCTGCGCCGCGAGGGATACGTCGAGCAGATCACCGACGGCGCCTACGTCATCGGCGCCTCGCTGCTGCTCCTGGGTTCCGGTGCCGCCCGTCGGCAGGCCCTGGAGGCCAGACTCCAGCAGACCCTCGCCCAGCTGCGCGACTCGGTGGGCGCCGCCGTCTACATCAGCCGGTACGTGGACGGCGAGATCCGCGTCACGCAGTACGCCGACGGCCCGCGCACCCCCGCGGTCAACGAGTGGGTCGACTTCCGCTCCACGGGCCACGCCTCGGCCATCGGCAAGTGCCTGCTGACCCAGCTGGACCAGAACGGGCGGCGCGACCACCTCGCGCGGCACAAGATAGCCCGCCTGACCTCCCGGACCATCACCAGCGAGAAGGTCCTCTTCTCCAAGCTCGACGCCCAGCCGGCCACGGTGCCGGTGCTCGACCTCCAGGAGTACGCGGTGGGCACCGTCTGCGCCGCGGTGCCGCTGACGGCGGGATCGTCGGCCGGCTGCCTCGCGCTCTCCCTCCCGGTCGAGCACGCCCACCGCCTCCGCGCCGCGGCCGACACCCTCAACCGCAGCGCGGCCCCGGTCCTGCTCTCGCTCGCCCTGTAGCCCCCGTCCCGGGGGCCCACGGGCACGTGTCATCAGCACCCCTCGGGACCAGGTATTATTTTCGAGTCAGCAGGCGCCGCTAGCTCAGTTGGTTAGAGCAGCTGACTCTTAATCAGCGGGTCCGGGGTTCGAGTCCCTGGCGGCGCACAGACAGCACACGAGGCGGTCTCCGTTCAACGGAGACCGCCTCGTGTGTTGTGCGCTGCCCGGCGACATGTACGGGCGTTTTACACACTCGTACTAGACGCCTGTTTTAAACAGCCGTATATTCCCTGTCATGACGAAGCCTTCGAGCACCACCGCCAGCCCCGGCGTACGCGCCGGACGTCGGGAGTGGACCGCGTTCGTGGTTCTGCTCCTCCCCCTCCTGCTCGTCTCGATGGACGTCTCCGTCCTGTTCTTCGCGATCCCGTCGATCGACCGGGACCTCGCGCCGAGCGCCACCCAGCAGCTGTGGATCTTCGATGTGTACGCGTTCGCGCTGGCGGGTCTGCTGATCACGATGGGGTCGCTCGGGGACCGGATCGGGCGGCGGAAGCTGCTGATGATCGGGGCGGCGGCGTTCAGCACCGCGTCGGTGGGGGCGGCGTACGCGACCAGTCCGGAGATGCTGATCGCGGCGCGTGCGCTGCTCGGGATCGGCGGGGCGACGCTGATGCCCTCGACGATGGGGCTGGTGCGGAACATGTTCCGCGACGAGCGGCAGCGGGGGCAGGCGATCGGCATCTGGTCCGGGGCGATGGCGGGCGGGGTGGCGCTGGGATCGGTGCTCAGCGGGGTGATGCTGGAGCACTTCTGGTGGGGTTCGGTCTTCCTGGTCAATGTGCCCGCGATGGTGCTGCTGCTGATCCTGGCGCCGGTTCTGGTGCCCGAGTTCAAGGACCCGGAGCCGGGCCGGTTCGACTTCCTGAGCGTGCCGCTGTCGATGGGGTCCGTGCTGCCGGTCGTCTACGGGATCAAGGAGACCGCCGCCGACGGGGTCGAGGCGCGCAATCTGCTGATCGTGGCCGCCGGGCTCCTCGTGGGGTGGGTCTTCGTCCGCCGTCAGCGCGCCCGTTCCGACGCGATGATCAGCCGTGAGCTGTTCCGCGACCGGAACTTCTCCACCGGGATCGGGCTGAACGCGCTGGCCGCGTTCGCCATGATGGGCTCGTCCTTCTTCACCACCCAGTACCTCCAGTCGGTGCTCGGCATGAGCACGATGGAGGCCGCGCTCTGGTCGCTGGCCCCGTCGCTCGCGGTGGGCGCCGCCGCCCCGGCCGCCACCGCGATCGCCCAGCGCACCGACCGGGCCCGGGTGATCTGCGCCGGGTTCGTCATCGCGGCCGCCGGCTTCGGCGTCCTCGCCCTGGCCAGCACCGACTCGCTCGCGGTGCTGCTGATCGCCGCCGCCGTGATGAGCTGCGGGATCGTCACCGTGATGGCGCTGGTCTCGGATCTGGCCATGTCGACCAGCCCGGAGGAGAAGGCCGGATCGGCGGCCTCGCTGCTGGAGACCGGTCAGGAGTTCGGCGGAGCGATGGGCATGGCGCTGCTGGGCGCGGTGGCCACCGCCGTCTACACCGCCGACATGCCGTCCTCGGCACCCGAGGCGGCCCGCAAGACCCTGCCGGGCGCCCTGTCCACGGGGGACGGTGCGCTGATCGCGATCGGCCGGGACGCCTTCGTGCACAGCATGCAGTACGCGGCGGTGGCCGGCGCGGTGCTCCTGCTGCTCGGGGCGGTGCTGGCGGCGACCCGGCTGCGGCGGACGGGCGCGGCCCGCCCGGAGGCCGCGCGGCAGGACGCCTCGCGGTCGGCCGCCGTCTCACACGCCGTGTGACGACAGCAGACGGTGGCGGCCGTGCTCCTCGTACGCCCGTACCAGCCCGGCGAGGTCCTCCTCGCCGAACGGCCGGTACGGGCCGTCGCCGTTCCACCACAGCCGTCCGCCGGACCAGAAGCCCTCGCGGCGCAGCCCCACCCGGTGCACCTTGTTCGTCGCGGTGACCGGCATCGCGTCCACGACGCGCACGAAGCGGGGCGCCATCTTCGTCCCCAGATCGGGCTGGGCGCGCAGGAAGGCGGCGAAGGCCCCGGGGTCGAACTCCGCCCCCTCGCGCAGCGCCAGCGCCGCCATCACCTGGTCCCCCGCGACCGGGTCGGGCACGGCGTAGACGGCGACGGCGGCGGCGTCCGCCCAGCGGGCCAGGATGTTCTCGATCATCGCGGCGGCCAGGTTCTCGCTGTCGACGCGCAGCCGGTCCTCGGTGCGGCCGGCGAAGTAGAGGAAGCCGTCGGCGTCGCGGAAGAAGAGGTCCCCGGTCCAGTACCAGCCGCCGCGCATCCGGGCCGCGTCCGCCTCCGGATTGCGCCAGTAGCCCTCGAAGGGCGTACGGCCCCGGTTGACCAGCTCGCCTATCGCGGCGTCCCCGTTGAGCAGCCGGCCGTCGGCGTCGAGGACCGCGGCGACCCGCTCGCGGCCCGTCTCGGGGTCGACCACCGCGAGATCGTCGCGGTCGGAGGCCCGGCCGATCGCCCCCGGCGGGGTGTCCGGGGTCCGTTGGATCGCCGCCCCGCCCTCCGAGGAGCCGTACCCCTCGACCAGCCGCACCCCGAAGCGCTCCCGGAAGCGGGCCGCGTCCACCGCGCCCGCCTCCGTGCCGAAGCCGAGGCGCAGGGTGTGGTCCCGGTCGTCGGGGCGTTCGGGGGTGGCCAGCAGGTACTGCACGGCACGGCCGACATAGGTGAAGTAGGTGGCGCCGTACGCGCGGACGTCGGGGAGGAAGCCGGAGGCGGAGAAGCGGCGGCGCAGGGCGACGGCGGCCCCGGCGGTCAGCGCGGGCGCCCAGTCGGCGATGACGGCATTGCCGTGGAACATCGGCATGCAGAGGTAGTGGACGTCCTCGCGGCGGACCCCGAAGTGGTCGACGAGCGACTGCCCGGCCGCCGCCAGCCGGCCCTGGGTGCAGAGGGCGGCCTTGGGCGCGCCGGTGGAGCCCGAGGTGAAGTAGAGGAGCATCCGGGTGTCCGGTGCGGGGGTCCGCAGGACCGTGTCACCGGGGCGCGCGCCCGCGTACGGGGCGAGCAGTCCGGCGTACGCCTCGGTGTCGGTGACCAGCACCCGTACGCCGGGCAGCGGCAGTCCGTCGAGCAGCGGCAGATGGGCGCGCTCGGTGACCAGCACCCGGCATGCGGTGTGCGTGATGTCGCGGGCCAGCTCGGCGCCGCGCCGGGTCGGGTTGATGCCGGCGACGGCGGCCCCGGCCAGGGCCGCCGCGCTCAGCCACAGCGGAAATTCGGGGGTGTTGTCGAGCAGCACCCCGAGGTGCGGTTCGCCGCCCGGAGGCAGCAGATCCGCCAGGAGCGCGGCCCGTGCGGCAGCGCCCGAGGCGACCTGGTGCTGGGTGAGGACGAGGTCCTCATATCTCAGACCGGGCCGGTGGTCGCCCCATTGGCGCTGTACGAGCTCCGCGACGGTGCCTGCGCTCCCCATGGCGCCGCACGGTAACTGACCAAGCGTCAGAACTGAACATCCGAGCACGCGTAGAACGCGTTGGCCGTGTCCGCGACGTTCCAGACGCTCAGGATGAGGTGCTTCCCGGTCTTCTGGGTGGGGATCGTGCCCTGCTGGGTCAGGGTCGCCGGGGGCTGCTTGCCGCCGTACGGCACCGTCATGAAGGGCTGCGGCTCCAGGTCCGCCCGGGTCAGCTTCTTGGTCGGGTCCCAGCCGTCCTTGGTGATGTAGTACCGGAAGTCCGACGTGGCGTGCCGGGCGGTGAACTGCCAGCGGAAGCTGAAGCCCTGGCCGGCGGTGACCTTGGTGGCGGGCCAGTTGCCGCCGCGCGGGTCGTCGAGCTGGGCGAACTCGCCGTGTCCGGCGGAGCAGATGGAGCCGTCGGCCGGGCCCGCGGCCGGGAAGCCCTTCGGGCCCTCGACGCTCTGCGGCTCCCACTGGATGTTGCCGCAGCCGGTCACGGTTCCGTTGGCACACAGCTTCTGACGGCTGATCGGATTGTCCGTGTAGCCGTGGCTGCTGGCGCTGCCGGTGGCGACCATCGAGACACCCGCTACCGCCAGGCCCACCAGGGCCGCACTTACCTTCTTACGCATTGCTGTCGCTCCTCGGACATGTGGGGGACGTTCCATGAGCAGGGCTGCGCGCGCCGTTGTGCGGTCTAGACCAAAGCCCACCCTAGGGACGGGACATGGACATGTCCAGACCAATGAGGGTGGGCTTCCGGTTTTCCCTCCGGATACGGAACGGTCGCTTCAGGCGCTGTCGCCTGCGCCGCGTCCGGTGTAGAACGCCACCGTCAAGTCCTTCACCAGGGACTTGCGTTCGTAGTCGTCCAACTCCACGAGGCCCCGGGCGGTCAGCCGGCTCACGGTGTCGTCCACCGCGTCCACCACCGACGTCAATACGCTGTCGCGGTGCTGGGCGTCGATCGCCGCGATCCGGCGCCGCTGCATGGCCGCCGCGATCTCCGGGGCGTACTCGATCCCGGTCGGCTGGGCCGAGTACACCTCGACGCCGACCGGTTCGCAGTCCGCCTTGAGCATCAGCGTCAGCGCGTCCCCGACCGCCTCGGCGTTGCGCAGGGTGGGCGCGTCCTCGTGGAAGGCGTCGGCCGGAAGCTGGGAGAGCACCCGGGCCATGGCCGACTCGACCTGTTCGCGCAGGTACTCCTCGTGGTCCTCGATGCCGAGCACCGCCCGCGCGGTGTCCTTGACCCGCCAGACGACCAGGACGACGACCCGCAGCGCCGTGCCGTTGGCGTCGACCGCCGGCAGCGGCTCACTGCGCCAGTGCCGCAGCCGGACGTCGACCCTGCGGCGCAGCAGCAGCGGGCTGATCCACATCAACCCGGTGCGCCGCACGGTGCCCCGGTACTGGCCGAAGAGCGTCAGCACCCAGGCCGAGCCGACCCGGCCCCGGCTCAGGCCGCCGAGGGCGAAGAGCACGACGAAGCCCAGGACGGCGAGCGCCGCCCAGGGCCCGGCGCCCACCCCGTCGTACGGGCGGGGGTCCACCCCGGCCAGGGCGAGCAGCCGGGCCGGCAGGGCTCCGGTCCACCACAGGACCGCCCCGGCGGCGGCCGTCCCCACCAGGCCGGTGAGCAGCGCGGCCCAGCCGGGCAGCGCCGGTCCGGGCCGTTCGACGAGCCGGGGGTCGGCGACCGGCGCGGGCCGCGTCGAGGGCCGCACCTGCGGACTCCTCGGTACGGGGGGCCGCCGGAGCCCGGCCGGCCGCTCCCCGCCGGAGGCCGCCCCCAGGACCGCGACGGGCAGCGCCGCCGCGTCCGCCGGGGCCCCTGGTTCGTCGCGGAAGAGGAGGTGCACGGGGATGGGGGCGGTCCGCTCCCCCGCGATGACGGCCTGGTGCCGTCCGGTGTCGGTCCGCGCATCGCCCCGGTGCTCCACGACGGTGCCCGGCGCGTCCTCCGCCCCCGCCTCCACCGGGCCCGGCCCGGCGACCCCCGCGAGCACGAGCACCCCGGCCCCGTCGTCCGCCTCCGCCTCCGGGGCGGGAGCGGGCTCCCCGGGCCGCGCGGAGCCGTCCGCGGGCGCGGAAGCGGCGACGGGCGCGGAGCCGGTCGCGGCCGAGCCGGAAGCGGGCGCCGGCACCAGATCCCGCGCACCGCCGACCTGCGAGCCGAGCTGTCCACCGACCCGCCCACCGCTCTGCCCGCCGTCCCGTCCGCCGGGCCCCGCGGCCGGCACGGACACCGAGGCCGAGGTCGCCCCGAATCCGGTCCCTTCCCGGAGGCTCTCCCCGGGCACCAGGTCGAGCACGAGATCGACGACGGAATCGGGGCCCGGTTCCGTACGCCCACTCGTACGCGCATCCGTAGGCGCGTCCGTGTCGGCTTCCGTACGGGGCTCCCCGCCCAGGTCCGCGTGCGAACCGGCACTCAGACCCGCGCCCGGTTCCGTGCCCAGATTCGCACCCAGTTCCGCGCCCGCGTCCGCACGCGCGTCCCCCCAGGAACCCGCGTCCGGCGCTCCGGCCGGGGCCGCGCCGGGGGCCGGGTCCCCGTCCGTGTCGGGGGCCGGGTCGGAGACGGGGGCGCGGGCGGTGTCCCGGGCGGGCGTGGGGGGCGGCGGGCGGTCGTCCCCCCGAAGGGCGGCGTCCGCCGCGGCGGCCCACGCGTCGGTGACGCTGCCCGCGCCGCCGGGGCCCACCCATTCCCGTACCGGGACCGTCCCGTACCGCTCGTCGCCGTACTCCGTACGGTCCGGGCCCTCCCGGTCCTCGGGCATCCCGGAGGTGTCCGACACGGTGATTCGCATTCCCGTCTCCTTCATCTGCGTCGTGTCACGCGAAGAGTCGCCGCCAGGTCTCGGGCCCCGGATAGCCGTCGGCCTGGGCGCCGCGCCAGCCCTGGGCCTTCTGGAAGGCCTCGACATTGCGCCGGTCCGCCTCGGTCCACCGGGGCCCGGGACCGGACCGGTAGTACTTGCCGTATCCCTTCTTCACCAACTGCCTGCCGAGCCGTTCGACATGGCTGTTGGACCGGCCCGGCCGGAAAGAGCCCCGTCCGGGGAAGGCCGGGGCTGCCGTGGTGCCGCGCCCGATGGAGGCGCCGGCCGGGGGGATGTCGCGGCCGGTCCCGTTCACCAGCAGGCGCCAGGTGTCGGGGCCGGGGATGCCGTCGGCCTCCTTGCCGCTCCACCCCTGGGCCCGCTGGAACGCCTGCGTCGCCTGCCGGTCGGCGCCGCTCCAGGCGGGACCGGGGCCGACCTTGTAGAAGCGCTTGCCGCCGCGCGCGACGAGCATCCGGCCCAGCTCGGTGACATGGGCGTTGCGCTCGCCCGCACCGAAGGACCCCGCGCCCGGGAACGCGGCCGCGGTCGAGCCGCCGCCCGTGCCGGTCGTCAGGCCCTTGTAGCGGTAGGCGACGTAGCTCGACGAGTGGGACCAGTACGCCATGGGCGTCGTCTGCTTGCGGGCGCGCGGCTTGGTCTGCTCGTACGCCGTGTAGTGGGTGTGCGCGGAGTCGGTCCAGCCGCCGAAGATCGTGACGTGGGAGCCCTTCGCCGGATCGGCCGGATTGTGGAAGAGCAGGATGTCCCCGGGCTGGAGCTCCTCGCGGGAGATCCGGGTGCCGTACGCGGCGAGGCTGCCGGTCCACTCGTTGCCCGGCAGGTTCCAGGCCATGGAGACATAACCGGAGCAGTCCTGGCGGTAGCCGTCCGACCAGTACGCGGACATGCTGTACGGGACCTGGGCGGAGACCCACGCCTTCGCCCGGTCGATGATCTCGGCCCGGGTGGCCGGACGCAGGGCCGGGGCGGCGGTCGTGGAGGACGGCGGGCCCGAGGCGCCCGTCCCGCGCAGCGGGCCCGGTACGCCCTGCGGACTCTCCGGCACCGCGTCGAGCGCGTCGTCCGCCGGATCGGCCATGGCCCCCGGGCCGGCCGCCGCCGCAGGCACGACGGCCGGAACCGGGTCGATGTCCGGAACCGGGTCGATGTCCGGAACCGGGTCGATGCCCTGGGCCGGGTCGATGCCCGGAGCCGGGTCGGTCACCGGGACCGGGGCGGCCGCCGCCACGGCGGTCTCCGCCAGACCGGCGCCGAGCACCACTCCGGCGGTGGTGACCAGCACCATCGCCCGGCGCGCGCCGTGCGCGGCGGGGTGTCCTCCGTAACGGGTCGGCAGCCCCGCGGCGGCGGTGCGCCGACGGGCGGCGCACCCCGGGCAGGTGCAGTCGACGGCGGGTACGTACTCCTCGAAGGCCGGCACAGTCATGCGATTCCCTCCGCACTCGTCACGATCTTTGGGCGCATCTGCACGGGCGTCAGTGTCTCAACTCTCCTGACATAACGCATTTTGACGGACAGAAGTGAAAAAACGACCATCCGACAGGCCGTGCCGATGGGGAAATGGTCGGGAGCACTCCCGGAGATCGGGTAGAGTTCTCCAGGTCAGCAGGCGCCGCTAGCTCAGTTGGTTAGAGCAGCTGACTCTTAATCAGCGGGTCCGGGGTTCGAGTCCCTGGCGGCGCACGCAGCGTCAAGGCCCTCTCACTTCACGTGAGGGGGCCTTGTTCGTTTTCTGTGCGCGCCCCGCTCACTGTTGACAGACGGTCATCATTCCCTTACCCAGTGACACCATATGCTCGTCCTACACCCCGGCGATAGTCCCCGACAAGGGGGACCCAAATCGCGCATATGAGCGGCAACCGTTCTGTTTCACCCTTGCGATCGAGGGCGGTGTCGGCCAACCTGTCTGAGGGCCGCCGGTGCCAAGCACACCGGGGGCCTCTCTAGTTGGGGGCAGATGAGGGGGAGGTTCCGGTTGTGCGCGGGGCGGGGTGGGGACCTCGTCCGTCACGCGCGCCGTACCGGCACCGTGCAACCGGACGGGCGTCATTCCATGTCCCAGGAAGGGCGACCCGCCACTGAACCGAGCCGTCCGGCGCGTCCCAGGGGGGTGATGCGGCGGACACCACGACCGAACCGACCACGCAGCCCCGCCTGCGTGCAGGGGGATGACCCATGACGTCGACGCCGCCAGGCGCCCGGCAGGACCACGACCCGACCCGGACCACGCAGCTCCGGATACCCTCACAGCTGCGGAACGGGGGCCAGAGACGGCGCGAGAGAAAGCCGCTGCCCCGCTACGACTACGAGCACTACAGCCGGCTCGCCGGGCCCCTGACCCAGCCCGACCCCACGACTCCGTACCGGGTGAAGTACCGCTCGCTCCTGTCCCAGGAACCCCACCGGATACGCGCGGCCCTGCTGCTGGGCGCCGCACCGCTGGTCTCGCTCGGCCTCTTCGTCTGGCTGATGCAGCCCGAACACTGGACCGAGCGCGACCCGAACCTCAAGAACGACACCCTGCTCGCCCTGGACGTCGTGATGCTCGTCTCGATCGGCCTGATCGAGCTGTTCCGCACGATGAACGTCCTCTCCAACGCCCACGCCACGCTCGTGGCGCGCGACCCGGTCCCGGTCGTGCCGGAGAACGGCACCCGGGTCGCCTTCCTCACCTCCTTCGTCCCGGGCAAGGAGCCCCTGGAGATGGTGACGAAGACCCTGGAGGCCGCGGTACGCATCCGCCACCGCGGACTCCTGCACATCTGGCTGCTCGACGAGGGCGACGACCCCGCCGTCAAGGAGGTCTGCGCCCGCCTGGGCGTCCACCACTTCTCCCGCAAGGGCGTGGCGCACTGGAACCAGGCCAAGGGCCCGCACCGGGCGAAGACCAAGCACGGCAACTACAACGCCTGGCTCGACGCCCACGGCGACGCGTACGACTTCTTCGCCTCCGTCGACACCGACCACGTACCGCTGCCCAACTACCTGGAGCGGATGCTCGGCTACTTCCGCGACCCGGACGTCGGCTTCGTCATCGGCCCGCAGGTCTACGGCAACTACGACACCTTCGTCACCAAGGCCGCCGAATCGCAGCAGTTCCTCTTCCACGCGCTGATCCAGCGCGCCGGCAACCGCTACGGCGCCCCGATGTTCGTCGGCACCAGCAACGCGGTGCGCATCTCGGCCCTCAAGCAGATCGGCGGTCTCTACGACTCGATCACCGAGGACATGGCGACCGGCTTCGAGATGCACCGCGCCCGCAACCCGCACACCGGCCGCAAGTGGCGCTCCGTCTACACCCCGGACGTGCTGGCCGTGGGCGAGGGCCCGACCGCCTGGACGGACTTCTTCACCCAGCAGCTGCGCTGGTCGCGCGGGACGTACGAGACGATCCTCAAGCAGTACGGGAAGGGCTTCACCTCGCTGCCGGCGGGCAAGCTCTTCAACTACACGATGATGATCATCTTCTATCCGATGTCCGCGCTGAACTGGATCCTCGCGGCCCTCAGTTGCGCGCTGTTCCTGGGCATGGGCGCCTCGGGCGTGCAGATCGACCCGGTCGTCTGGATGATGCTGTACGGCAACGCCTCGGCGCTCCAGATCGGGCTGTACGTCTGGAACCGCCGGCACAACGTCTCGCCGCACGAGCCCGAGGGCTCCGGCGGCCTGGCGGGCATGATGATGTCCGCGCTCTCCGCGCCGGTCTACGCCCGCTCGCTGATGGACGCCGTGCTGCGACGCAAGAGCTCCTTCGTGGTGACGCCCAAGGGCGACTCCTCCAGCCCGGACACCCTCTTCGGCACCTTCCGCATCCACCTCTTCTTCATCGCGGTCTTCGCCGGCTCCATCGTGGCCTCCCTGGTCCTCGGCCACAGCCACCCGGCGATGCTCACCTGGGCCGCGCTCGCCCTGCTGATCACCGCCGCGCCGATCATCGGCTGGCGGTACACGGTCCACACCGAGAAGAAGAAGCGCCGGGCCGGACCGCCGCCGCCGAGCGGCCCGCCGGCCCACGCCCCTGCCCCGCAGGACGAGCCGCGCTGGGCGGACAACGAACAGACCATGCAGATCGCCCTTGGGGGACGTAAACGATGACGTACCGTCCGAGCCGCCGTACCCGCCGCATGGCGATCAGTACGGCGGTGGTTCTCGCGCTCGCGGGAGCGAACGGGCCGTGGCTGTACCGCTTCAGCACCGAGCGCTACCACGATTACAGGATCAACCAGGCGAGCTACAAGGAGGCCAACGGCCACTGGGACTTCCTGGACATCCCCTCCGAGTTCCGCATCAACACCATCCACGCGGCGCTGCTGCACACCGGCAAGGTGCTGCTCGTCGCGGGCTCCGGCAACAACCAGAAGAACTTCGACGCGAAGAGCTTCCGGTCCGTGCTCTGGGACCCGGAGACCAACACCTTCAAGGACATTCCGACGCCCAAGGACATGTTCTGCGCCGGCCACACCCAACTGCCGGACGGCAAGCTCCTCATCGCCGGCGGCACCCGCCGCTACGAGAAGCTGAAGGGCGACGTCACCAAGGCGGGCGGCCTGATGATCGTGCACAACGAGGACCCGGACAAGCCGATCACGCTCCCCGCGGGCACCCGCTTCACCGGCAAGGACAACGGCAAGAGCTTCGTCACCAAGGACCCCGTGCTGGTCGAGAAGGCCACCAAGGTCTTCGACAAGACCACCGGCGCCTTCGTGCGCAACGACCCCGGGCTCGGCCGGATCTACGTCGAGGCCGAGAAGTCCGGCGCGGCGTACGAGACCGGCACCGAGGACAACTACCGCATATCCGGCCTCTCCGGTTCCGACACCCGCAATGTGTACGGGATAGCCCAGAAGCTGGCCCTGGACAAGAAGGACTTCCAGGGCATCCGGGAGGCCTTCGAGTTCGATCCGGTGGCGGAGAAGTACATCAGCGTCGACCCGATGAACGAGGCCCGCTGGTACCCGACGCTCACCACCCTGGAGGACGGCAGGGTCCTCGCCCTCTCCGGACTGGACGAGATCGGGCAGATCGTCCCCGGCAAGGACGAGATCTACGATCCGAAGACCAAGAAGTGGACGTACACCGGCATCGTCCGGAAGTTCCCCACCTACCCCGCGGTCTTCCTGCTCGACGACGGCAAGCTCTTCTACTCCGGCTCGAACGCGGGCTACGGCCCCGCCGACGTCGGCCGCGATCCGGGCGTCTGGGACCTGGCGACCAACCGGTTCACCAAGATCCCCGGCCTCGGCGACCCGGACATGATGGAGACCTCCGCGACCGTCCGGCTGCCCCCGGCGCAGGACGAGAAGTTCATGGTGATCGGCGGCGGCGGCGTCGGCGAGTCCGCCAAGTCCAGCGAGAAGTCCCGGCTGGTCGACCTCAAGGCGGCCGAGCCGCGCTTCGAGGACGGCGCCTCGCTCGACGAGGGCACCCGCTACCCGAGCGCGTCCCTGCTCCCCGACGACTCCCTGCTCGTCACCGGGGGCTCCGGCGACTACCGGGGGCGCGGCGGCTCCAATGTGCTCCAGGCCCGGCTGTACGACGCCAAGACGGACACGTACCGACGGGTCGCGGACCCGGCGGTGGGGCGCAACTACCACTCCGGTTCGGTGCTGCTGCCCGACGGACGGGTCATGATCTTCGGATCGGACTCGCTCTACGCGGACAAGGCCAACACCCGGCCGGGCGTCTTCGAGCAGCGCATCGAGATCTACACCCCGCCCTATCTGTACCGGGACGGGCGTCCGGAGCTGACCGCCGGGCCGAAGCGGATCGAGCGCGGGGCCACGGCGGTGTTCACCACCAACCAGGCCGCGTCCATCACCTCGGCCAAGCTGATGCGGCCGAGCGCGGTCACCCATGTCACCGACACCGACCAGCGCTCGGTGGCGCTGGAGCTGAAGAAGACCGACGGCGGGATCGCGGTGACCGTGCCGGAGAACCGGGCCCTGGTGCCCTCCGGCTGGTACATGCTCTTCGTCACCGACGCCCAGGGCACCCCGTCCGAGGCGACCTGGGTGGAGATCCCGTAGGAGCCCGCTGTTCGGGAACCGGCAGGGACCGGGTGGCAGAGGTGCCGCCCGGTCCGTGCCGGTGGCCGTCGGTCCGCTCAGCCCTTCGCGCTCCGGGCCAGCCCCAGCGCGTACTGTGGCCACCACTCGCCCGCCTTCGGGCCGCCCTTGCAGTCGCCGTCGGACTCCCCCGGGCGCTTGATCCAGAGATACGCGTCCACCAGCGGGTCGTCCGTGCGGGTCGTCGGCGTCCGGCCGAGGGCGCGGCCCGGCGGGTTGCACCAGTTCTCCTCGGGGGCGCCGCCTGTATAGGGGCCGTTGCCGTTGCGGCTGGTGTCGATCACGAACGGCTTGCCGCCGACCTTGGCCGAGAGCTGCTTGCCGAACTCGGTGCTGACCTCGGTGGTCTGGAAGTTGGACACATTGACCGCGAAGCCGTCCGCCTGGTCGATCCCCGCCTGCCGCAGCGGCTGGAACAGCGCGTCCGGGGTGTGCCAGCCGGCGTTGCCCGCGTCCACGTAGACCGTGGTGCCGGACTGGCGCTTCAGACGCCGCACCGCCCCCTTGAGCAGGTCGTAGCGCTCCTCGTGGAACTCCCGCGGGGTGCAGCCGTCGACCAGGTGCAGCACGGCGTCCGGCTCCAGGATCACGGTCGCGTCCCGGTCCCCGATGCCGCGCGCGACGGCCTCCACCCAGGTGCGGTACGCGTCGCCGTCGGCGGCGCCGCCCTTGGAGAACTGGCCGCAGTCGCGGTGCGGGATGTTGTAGAGGACCAGCAGGGCCCGCCGGCCGACCCGCTCCGCCGCCTCCGTGTAGCCCTTGGCCTCGGCCTCGGGGCTGTCCGGGCCGATCCACTCGCCGGTCGGCTGCGCGGCGATGCGGCGGACGAGCGCGGCCTTCTCCTTCTCGCCGTCCTCGGTGTAGCGGGCGAGCTGCCGGGCGGCGGTCCCGTCGGGGTTGACCCAGAACGGGTCGCTCTCCTCGGGCTGCTGGCCGAGGGCGGCCGGGTTCGTCCCGCCCTTCGGGGAGTCCCCGTCGTCGGACGAGCATCCCGCGAGCAGCAGCGCGGCGCCCGCGACGGCCGCGCACACCCCCCGCATGCCGAACCGGCCGTTGTGACTGCCGTACATCCACTCCCCCTCGTACGCGACGGCGGTGCCCTGTCGCATCGCGTCCATCCTGGCACAGGGCCCGGAGGCGGCCCGGACCCTCACGACGTCCCCGCAGAGCCGTTACGACGGGTTCACCCCGCTCCGTCCAAAGTATCCGGGTGCGGAGGGTGACCAGTAATCGACGTTCCGTCAGAAAGCGTGTGGGCGTGAGCAGTCGGCGCGCCTACAGTGGACGGTGCCGGCAGGGCGCCGTCCGGGCCGCCCCCGCCGGCCTCCCGTGTCCGCGCCGGGTCACTCCCGCGGCCCGCGCCCCGCGGTCGAGGACCGGCCCGGCCGGCCCCCCAGGGTTCCGGGGGCCGGCCGGGCCGGGCCGCGCTCGCTCGCCCAGGGGTCAGCCGGGGCCGGCCGCCACCTCGGTGCGGGACCCCTCCGACGCCTTCCCCGCCGCCTTCTCGCCGGTCAGATAGGCGGAGACGACGACGTTGGCGGTGTACGCGCGGGCCTCGCGGTCGTAGGTGCCGCCGCAGGTGATCAGCCGCAGCTCCGCCCGGCCGTCCTCGCGGGGGCCGTACGCCTTCTGGGCGTTGAAGCGCTTGCGGGTGAAGACCTGGACGTCGTCGACGGTGAACTCGGCGACGCTGCCGTCCGTCCGGGTGACCTCGATCCGGGCGCCGGGGCGGGCCGCGCTGAGCCCGTAGAAGACGGCCGGCTTGGTCTCGGTGTCGACATGGCCGACGAAGAGCGCCGGGCCCCCGGCACCCGGTTCGGTGCCGCCGCCGTACCAGCCGACCGTCTGGGGCGTGGCGAAGGACGGCGGGTCGATGGCGCCGTCGGCGTCCAGGCCGCGGGCGACGACGGGGGCCTTGATCCCGATCGAGGGGATGGCGACGCTCGCGGGGGCGACGCCGTCGATCGGGTCGTGGGCCGGGGGCAGCGGTACGCCGAGCGGGCGCCCGACCGCGGCGACGTCGCCGGTGGTCGGGGCGGACGTGGCGCCGCTCCCGTCGGTGATCCCGCGGCCCCAGAGCCACAGGCCCAGCAGGAGCACGGCCCAGGCGACCCCGGTGAGCAGCCTGCCGTGCCCCGCCGAGTGGTCCGAGGCGGACATGTCAGTCGCTGGCCGGGCGGCGGCGCCGGGCGCTGCGGAGGGCGACGGCGACGGCCGCGACGGCGGCCAGGGCGAGGCCGGTCACCGCGTGCGCGGTTCCGGGTCCGTCCTGCTGGGCGGCCTTGTCCGCGAGCACGGCGGTGCCTCCGCCGCCGGCCCGTACGGGGGCGACGGGCATCGGCCGGTTGCGGTGCACGACGGCCAGCACGCCGCTGACCTTGGTGTGCGCGGAGTCCTTGCAGACGACCTGGACGTCGTAGTCGCCCGGTTCGGCGTCCGAGCGGATCCGGGCCTCGGCGAAGAGTGTGCCCCGGTCGGCGGCGGGCGAGAAGCGCGCCTCGGTGACGAAGGCGTCGGAGCTGCCCTTCGCCTCCATGCCCGTGCAGCCCTCGACCCTCAGATCGACTTCCGCGCCGGGGGTGGCGGAGGCCGGGGTGATCGTGAGGGTGGCCCGGGACCGGCCGTCGCCGTGGCCGGACGGGGAGTCGGCCAGTGCGGCGGACGCGGGCATCAGGGTCGCCGCGGCCACCGCGGCGGCACAGAACGTGAGCGGTATGGAACGCATCGTGAACCTCCTTATCGAAGGTTCACGCCTGGCGCGGCTTTCCGCATCCGCAGACCCGGGGCGCTGGGCCGGTGGAGTGCGCTGGGCGGGTGGCGTGCGGGGAGATGCCGGATGCCGCCGCCTCCCCGGCCCCGGTCAGCCCGCGTCGACGAGGTCGACCAGGTCCGCGATGGAGTCGACGACGGTGGACGGGCGGAAGGGGTACTTGTCGATGTCCGCCACCGTGGTGAGCCCGGTGAGCACGAGGAAGGTCTGCATGCCCGCCTCCAGACCGGCCAGCACATCGGTGTCCATCCGGTCGCCGATCATGGCGCTGGACTCGGAGTGGGCGCCGATCGCGTTGAGCCCGGTGCGCATCATCAGCGGGTTGGGCTTGCCGGCGAAGTAGGGGGCCTTGCCGGTCGCCTTGGTGATGAGGGCGGCCACGGAGCCGGTCGCGGGCAGCGGGCCCTCGGCGGAGGGGCCGGTCTCGTCCGGGTTGGTGCAGATGAACCGGGCCCCGGCGTTGATCAGCCGGATCGCCTTGGTGAGCGCCTCGAAGGAGTACGTCCGGGTCTCGCCGAGGACCACGTAGTCGGGGTCGTGGTCGGTGAGGACGTAGCCGATGTCGTGCAGCGCGGTGGTGAGTCCGGCCTCGCCGATGACGTAGGCGGTGCCGCCGGGGCGCTGGTCGTCCAGGAACTGGGCGGTGGCCAGGGCGGAGGTCCAGATGTTCTCGACGGGCACGTCCAGGCCCATGCGGTTGAGCCGCGCGTGCAGGTCCCGGGCGGTGTAGATCGAGTTGTTGGTGAGGACCAGGAAGGGCAGGCCCGAGTCCCGCAGCCGCTTGATGAAGGCGTCGGCACCGGGGATCGGGGTCCCCTCGTGGATGAGGACACCGTCCATGTCGGTGAGCCAGGACGAGATCGGCTTGCGCTCTGCCATGTGGGACTCCAGTCGCCGTACGTCGATGCGGGGACGCCGGCGGCACCGCGTTGTGCAGCGCCGACGTCCCCGATCTTAGGCGGTCCGCCCCGAGGGGCGTACGGACGCGGGGTCAGCTGCCGGTGGCCGTCTTCCAGGCGTCCACGTAGGTGTCGAGGTTCGTCCCGATGTCGGCCCAGTCGGGCTGGAAGACCTCGACGCCGCTCATCAGCTTCCCGAGTTCGGCCGCGTTGGCGTCGGTCGCCTCGATGTCGCCCCGGGCGGCGAATCCGCCGCCGACCGCGCTGACGTCCTTCTGGGCCTGCTCGGCGAGCATGAAGTCCAGCAGCTTCTTGCCGTTGGCGGTGTGCGGGGCCTTGTTCACCAGCCCGGCGGCGTAGGGCAGGGCGAAGGTGGTGGGCCTGCCCCCGGAGGGCGCGGGGAACCAGATGCCGAGGTTCGGCATGTCCTTGGACTGGGCGTAGTTCATCTGGACGTCGCCGTTGGCGGCGAGGAGTTCGCCCTTGTCGACCTTGGGGGCGAGCTTGCCGGTGGAGGCGGACGGGCCGACGTTGTTGGCCTGGAGCTTCTTCAGGTAGGCCATGGCCGGCTCCTGGCCGCCGAAGTCGTGCATGGCCTTGATGAGCACGGCGGTTCCGTCGCCGGCGACGCCCGGGGTGGAGTACTGGATCTTCTCCTTGAACCGGCCGTCGAGCAGATCGTCCCAGGTGGCCGGAGGGGTGGTCAGTTCCTTGCGGTTGTAGACGAAGCCGAAGTAGTTGTTCACGACGGAGGTCCACTTCCCGTCGGCGGCCTTGTCGGCGGCGGCGACCCGGTCGGAGCCGGCCGGGGTGTACGCCTGGAGCAGGCCCTTGGCGTCGGCCTGCTGGATGAACGGCGGGAGGGTCACCAGCACGTCGGCCTGGGTGTTGGTCTTCTCGCGGACGGCGCGCTGCACCATCTCGCCGGAGCCGCCCTCGACGTACTCGACCGTGATGCCGGTCCGCTTCTCGAAGTCCTTGAAGACCTTGTCGTACCAGCCGTCGCCGTTCTCGCCCTTGAGGCCGTCGGCGCTGTAGACGGTGACGACCTTCTCGTCGGAGGCGGCGGAGGAGCCGCCGCAGGCGGAGAGGGTGGCGGCGAGGACGAGCGCGCCGGTGGCGGCGGCGAGGGGCCGGAGGTGGTGGGTGCGCATGGCAGTCGTGTCTCCTGGGGGAACGGGGATCTGCGGAGGGGGAAGGAGGGGGTCAGCGGTAGGAGGCGCGGGTGCGGACGCGGGAGACCGCGAACAGCACGAGGAGCGTCGCCGCCATCAGGACCACCGCGACGGCCGCTCCGGTGAAGAGCGCGCCGCGGTCGGTGGCCGCGAAGATCTGCACCGGGAGGGGGGTCCAGTCCGGCGGGTAGAGCATCATCGTGGCGCTGAGTTCGCCCATGGACAGGGCGAAGCAGAGCCCGGCCGCCGCCGTGAGCGACGGCAGCAGGAGGGGGAGCCTGACCCGCCACAGCACGTACGAGGGGCGGGCGCCGAGACTGGCCGCAGCCTGCGCGTACACCGGGTCGAGACGGGCCTCGGCCGCCGAGACCGAGGTGTAGGCGAACGCCATGACGAGCACGGTGTGCGCGAGGATCACGATCCAGCGCGTCCCGTTGAGCAGCACCGGCGGCCTGCTGAACGCGACGAGGACGGCGAGGCCCACGACCACGGACGGCACGGCGACCGGCAGCATGAACAGCGCGTCGAGGAGCCGTCTGCCGCGCCGGCCGAGCGCGGCGGCGGCGAGGGCCGCCCAGGTGCCGACGACGAGCGCGGTGACGCTCGCGGCGGCGGCGGTGACCAGGCTGGTGGTGAGGGCCTGGAGGGCAGCTCCCGAGGTGGCCGCCTCGTAGTGGTCGAGCGTCGGGCCGGAGGGCAGCACCCCGGACCAGTGGGTGGCGAGGGACGCGGCGAGGATCACCAGCAGGGGCAGGGCGAACAGGGGGACGAAGAGCAGCAGGAACAGGGCGCGTACGGCCCAGGTCCCGGCCCGGCTATGCACCAGCACGTCGGCTCACCGCCCGGTAGAGGCCGTAGAGGCCCACGGAGAGAACGATGTTGACGACGGCGACGACGCAGGCGCCCGGGTAGTCGGACTCCAGGATCGCCTTGCCGTAGACGAGCATCGGCAGGGTGGTCACGCCCTTGGCCCCGGTGAACAGCACGATGCCGAACTCGTTGAGGCACATCACGAGCACGAGGCTGCCGCCCGCGAGGAGCGCGGGAAGGGCCTCGGGGAGGATCACCCGGCGGATGATCCGGGCGGGCCCGGCGCCCAGCGAGGACGCCACCTCCAGTTGTGCGGTGTCCAGTTGGGAGAAGGCGGCGAGCAGGGGGCGCATCACGAACGGCGTGAAGTAGGTGATCTCGGCGAGGAGGACGCCCCACGGCGTGGTGAGGAAGTGGAAGGGGCCCTCGGCCGCCCCGGTGACGCCGGTCCAGGCGCCGTTGGCGATGCCGGTGCTGCCGTAGACGAACAGCAGGGCGAGCGTGATGAGGAAGGACGGGAAGGAGAGGAAGACGTCCACGAACCGGGCGACGGCCCGGCCGCCGGGGAACGGGACGAAGGCGATGACGAGGGCGAGGAGGAAGCCGAGGACCAGGCAGCCCACCGTCGAACCGGCCGCCAGCCACACCGTGGTGGTGAGCGCCGAGCGGAACGAGGCGGAGGCCAGGACCTCGCTGTACGGGGCGAGCGAGGTGCCGCCCTCGTCGGGGCCGAGGGACTGCCGGACGACGAGGAACAGCGGGTAGAGGAAGACGAGGGCGAGCACCGCCACGGGCGGCACGGCCCAGGCCCCCGCGCGGGACCGGGGGGCCCGGGGCGGTGCGGCGGCCGTGGTGCCGCCGGTCGGCGCGGTGGCGGCAGCGACGGGTTCGGGGCGGCGGATCGGGGCCGTACCGGTCCTAGTCATGACCGGCCCCCGCTCCGGCGGGCAGCAGCACCGCGTCCTCGGCGGCGAAGTGCACGGTCGCCCGGCCGCCGAGCGCGGGCGTCTCGCGCAGTTCGCGCACGTCGGCCTTGATCCGGTGGCCGTCGACGTCCAGGTGCAGCCGGTGGGTGGCGCCGCGCCACTGGACCTCGGTGAGGGTGCCGGTCAGCGCGTTGGGGCCGTCCCCGAGGCCGATCAGGTGCGGGCGGACGCAGAGGGTGGCGGTGGCCCCGCCGGCCGCCTCGCCGGTGGGGACGGCGAGGCGGTGTCCGGCGAAGTCGACGGTGCCGGGGGCCTCGGAGACGGTGACCGGCAGCAGGTTGGCGTTGCCGACGAACGAGGCGGTGAACTCGGTGCGCGGGCGCCGGTACAGCTCCTGCGGGGTGCCGCAGTCGCGGAGCCGGGCCCGGTCCATGACGGCGATCCGGTCCGCGAGGGTCAGCGCCTCGATCTGGTCGTGGGTGACGTAGAGGATGGAGACGTCCGGCAGTTCGCGGTGGAGCCGGGCCAGTTCGGCGAGCATGCCGGAGCGCAGCTGGGCGTCGAGCGCGGAGAGCGGTTCGTCGAGCAGGAGGACGCCGGGGCGGACGGCGAGGGCGCGGGCGATGGCGACGCGCTGCTGCTGGCCGCCGGAGAGTTCGCGCGGGTAGCGCCGGGCGTAGTCGCCCATGCCGACCAGGGCCAGGGCCTCCGCGACGCGGGCGGGGACCTCGGCGCGGGGGGTCTTGCGCGCCTTCAGGCCGAAGGCGACGTTCTCCTGGACGCGCAGGTGCGGGAAGAGGGCGTACTGCTGGACGACCATGCCGATGCCGCGTTTGTGCGGCGGCAGGGCGGTGACGTCGCGGTCTCCGAGGAAGACCCGCCCGGAGGCCGGCCGGACGAAGCCGGCGACGGCGCGCAGGGCGGTCGTCTTGCCGGAGCCGGAGGGGCCGAGCAGGGCCATGACCTCGCCGGG
Organism: Streptomyces sp. NPDC001515; assembly: GCF_053597115.1. Lineage (NCBI taxonomy): Bacteria > Bacillati > Actinomycetota > Actinomycetes > Kitasatosporales > Streptomycetaceae > Streptomyces > Streptomyces sp. NPDC001515. Next base: position 58,215 of record NZ_JBSFHN010000009.1, on the reverse strand, counting down.
CTCGACGGTGAGGTCGAGCCCGTCCAGGACCACGGTGCCGCCGTAGGCGACGCTGACCCGGTCGAACCTGATGCCGCCCCGGGCGGCTTCGGCCCCGGCGGTCATGCCTCGGCCCGTGCGAGGAGGCCGGGCAGTTCGGCGACCGAGCCGAGGACGTGGGTGGCCCCGCCGGCGGTGAGCCGGTCCGTGTCGTGGGCGCCGGTGAGGACGCCCGCGACGATCCCGGCCCCGGCGCGCACCCCGCTGAGCATGTCGTACGCGGTGTCGCCCGCGACGACCGTGCGGCGGACGTCGTCGACGGCGCCGGTGCGCAGCAGCGCGCCCAGGACCATGTCCGGGTAGGGGCGGCCCCGTCCGCCAGCGTCGGCGGGGCAGAGGGTGAGCGGGACGAGGTCTCGCCAGCCGAGCGCGTCGAGGATGGCGTCCTGGGTGGTGCGGGAGAAGCCGGTGGTCAGGACGACGGTCCGGCCCTCGTCGGTGAGCCGGCCGATGGCCTCGCGGGCACCGGGGACGGGGGCGATGCCGCCCGCGTCGACGAGGGCGCCGTACGCCTCCTCGAAGGCGGTGTTGGCCCGCTGGGCCAGGGTCTCCTCGCCGAAGAGGTGACGGAAGACGGTGATCTTGGACTCGCCCATGGTGGCGCGGACGTGGTCGAGCATGGCCGCGTGGGCGGCGGAGCCCGGTTCGACGCCGAGGCGGTCGGCGGCGGCGGCGAAGGCCCGCTCGACGAGGCCGTCGTCCGCGACGGTGGTGCCGGCCATGTCGAGGACGATCAGGTTCAGCATGCGGTCGTGCGCCGCCTTGTCGGTGGTCGCGGTGGTCGCGGTGGTCACGGTGTTCACCAGCCCAGTTCGTCGGCGGTCGTTTCGGCGATGGCGGGCGAGCAGGTCATGCCCCGGCCGCCCGGCCCGGTGACCAGCCAGACACCGTCGCCCACCTGCTGGCGGTGGACGACGCGGCCGGTGTCGGTGCACTGGGCGTAGACCCCGGCCCAGCGGCGCCGGATCCTCGGCAGCGGGCGGCCGAGGAAGGAGGCGACGACCGAGGCGAGGTGCTCGTAGGGCTCCTCGACGGTGTCGAAGGAGAAGGGGTGCTCGTACTCGTGGGTGTCGCCGATGGTCAGTCCGCCGTCGGCGCGCTGCACCATGAGCAGTTGCATCCGGTGGGCGGCGGCGGTGGGGGTCTGGGCCTGTCCGGCGTTGAGCGCGTCCAGGGCCGGACCCCGGTAGGCGGGGTAGTAGCGGAAGCTGTCGGCGTCCGCGACGGAGGTGGTGAGGGGTTCGCCGAGCGGGTCGGTCTGCATCATCTGCAGGCGGACGCGGCGCACGGGCAGGCCGGGTCCGGCGAGTTCGCGGACGAGCCCGCCGAGCCAGGCCCCGGTGGCGAGGATCACGGCGTCGCCGCGGTGGGTGTCGCCGTGGTCGTCGCGGACGGCGGCGGGGCCGGTGACCTCGCGCACCTCGCGCCCGCCGAGGTAGGTGTAGCGGCCGGAGGCCAGCAGTTCCGCCTTCAGGGCGAGCTGGGCGGTGCGCGGTTCGACGGCGGCGTCCCGCTCGCACCACAGGGCGGCGGTGAACGTGCCGCGCAGGGCGGGGTTCAGGGCGCGGGCCTCGGCCGGGGTCAGCAGCTTGTAGCCCCGGACGGCCGCGTCGGGCCGGGCGACGGCCGCCTCCGCGACGGCGAGTTCCGCGGCGGTGCGCACCGGGGTGAGCGATCCGCAGGCGCGGAAGCCGAGCCCCGGGACGCGGGCCGCGATCCCCTCCCACAGCTCGCGGGCGCGCAGGGCGGCGTCCAGTTCCTCGCCGCCGGCCCGGCCACTGACCCATATCTGTCCGAAGTTGCGGAGCGATGCCCCGCGCGCCTCGCTCTCGCGCTCGATCTGTACGACCTCGTGGCCGCGGCTGACTGCGTGCCAGGCGTGCATGGTTCCCACCACGCCGGCTCCTACGACGATGACTCTCACACCGGCCACGCTGCTGGGGGCGGATGACCCGCACGGATCGGAGCGGCAACGGGACGGTGAACTGGACCCCAAGCTTGGCCTAGACCCGTTATCTTCCCGTGATTTTTCGGGGCTTCTCGTACGGCTCCGAGGCGCGTCCCGGTCCGCCCCGATCGCCCTGCGCCCGGCCCCGCGCGGGCCTCGCGCCGGCCTGCCCCGCCCGGTCAGCCGCCCGCGCCGAGGTGGGTGGTGAAGGAGAACCGGTCGCCGCGGAACAGGGTCCGCACCCGCTCCAGCGGCCGGCCCGCCGTGTCCCGGGAGATCCGGTGCAGGAGCAGCATGGGGAGGGCGGGCGGGGTGCCGATGAGCAGGGCCTCGCGCGGGGTGGCGAGCACGGTCTCGATCTTCTCGTCGGCGTCCCCGAAGGCGATCCCGAGCCGGTCGCGGAGGTGGGCGTAGAAGGAGGAGTCGGGGTCGAAGGTCTCCGCGAGGTCCGGCACCCGGGCGACGCTGACGTAGGTGCTCTCCAGGCCCACCCGGTCGTCGTCGGCGAGCAGCACCCGCTCCAGGTGCCAGACCGGCTCGCCGGGCTCCGCCCCGACCTCGGGGGCCAGCGCCTCGGTGCAGGGGAAGCGGTCCAGGCCGATGAGCCGGCGGCCCGGGGCGCGGCCCTGGCGGCGCACGCCCTCGGTGTAGCTGGCGAGGGAGAGCGGCTGTTCCAGCTTGGGTCCGGCGACGACGGTGCCCCGGCCCTGCCGGGCCAGCCGCCCTTCCAGGAGCAGTTCGCGCAGCGCCTGGCGCACGGTCTCGCGGGAGACCTCGTAGCGCACGGCGAGATCGCGTTCCGGCGGCAGCGTGCCGCCTTCGCCCAGCTCGTCGATGAGGCCGGAGACCCGGGCCTTGACCGCGTAGTACTTGGGGATGCGGCCGTGCTCGGGGATGCCGGAACGGATCGGTGCGCCAGGTGCCTGGCCGTGCGGGTAGTCCACGGGCCGATCGTGGCAGACGGACATGAACGCCGGGGGACGCGGCGGTGCGCGGCGGCCGGAAGCCGCCGGTGCCGGTCAGCGGCCGGTGCGGCGGGCCCGCCGGGCGCCCAGGACGACGGCTCCGCCGCCGATCAGGAAGCCCGCGACGGTGAGGGCGGGCAGCGGTACGGGGACCGGGATGCCGGTCCTGGCGAGTTCGGGCACTCCGGCCGGATCGCGGCCGGGCGCGAGGGGCCGCTGCCCGGCCCCGGTGCCGTCGCGGGTCCCGGGGCGCTCCGTGCCGGTTCCGTCCGTGCCCGTTCCGTCCGTGCCGGGATCGTCGGCGTCGTCGCCGGCCGGGGCATGGTCGTCGACCACGGTGAAGGGGTAGTCCTCGGACTCGCCGACCCACTCCCCGTCTCCGCCGTTCCCCGCGGCGTCGCCCCCCGAGCGCCGCTGGACGATCGCGGCGTTCGCGGTGATCCGCCCGGGGCTGGTGTCGGAGGTGAAGGCCAGCCGGACCTGGACGGTGACGGTGCGGCCGGGCGGCACGGTGAAGCCCGGGAAGGAGTCCCCGTCGCCCCCGAAAACCCCGATGTGCTCGTCCCGGTCGGTGGTCTCCCAGCGGACCCGGTGCTCCACACCGGGCCGGTTGCGCTCGGAGAACTCCAGCTGGATCTGGTCCGCCGTCAGGGTCCGCTCCTCGTCGGTGAGGACGAGGACGGGGTGGATGGCGTGGCACGGCCGGGTGGTGGTGTTGGTCAGGTCCAGGAACCAGGTGCCGTAGCCGCCGCCCGAGGCGTAGGTGTCCGGGCCGCCGTGGATCCGGGTGTCGATCGGGAAGTCCGCCGCGTCCGCGTCCCCGCACTCCGGCTGCTGGTCGGCCGAGGAGGCCCGGGGCACCGCCGCGTCCCGGTCGGCGGTCCCCCGCTGCGGGGCGGCGGACGCGTGCGCGGCCCCGCCGAGCACCACGCTCGCCGCGGCCAGCCCGAGCGCGAGACCGTGCCGGGTGCGCCCGGCGACCGGGGGCTGCGGAGGCGCGGCGGGCGCGGAGGTCTCCGGGGGAGGGTTCGATGAGGGCGGTGTGGGGGGCATGGCGGGCAGCCTTCGCTCGGAGTGGGTCGGCTCGCCCCGGGCCCGGAGTTCACCGGCAGGACCACGGCGACGCTGCCACAACGACCCGCCCCACCCGCACCCGACATGCCGCCCGGTCCCCCGGCCGGCGGCGGCGAACCGACCGATCGGACCGGGCCGGACCGGGCCGGGGCCCACCAGACCGGACCGACGGATCCGGCCGGTCCCGGCGGGTGCCGCTACTCTTCGCGCCCCCCGCGCCCCGAGTCCCCCGCCACCCTGCCGAACAGCGGGGCCAGGACGAGGTGGGCGGCGCCTTCGGCGACCGGGCGGTCGCCTCCGGTGGTGGTGGCGACCGGGACGGGAACGCCGAGGGCGCCGTCGCGGCGGGCCCGTTCGTCGAGCACCGCGCGGACGCCCCGGACGTACGCCTCGGGGTCGGCGGCGACGAGGCGTCCGCCCAGGACCACCCGGCCGATGTCGAGCAGGCCGACGAGGTTGGCGGCGCCGGTGCCGAGGACCCGGGCGGCCTCCGGGACGTCGCCCCGGGCGACGGCGGCCAGGCAGAGGGCCTCGATGCAGCCTCGGCCCCCGCAGCCGCACGGGGCACCGTCGAGCTGCACGGTCTGGTGCCCGAACTCCCCCGCCCCGGTCCGCGCGCCCCGGTGCACCTCCCCGCCGATGACGAGTCCGGCGCCGAGGCCCGTGCCCAGGTGGAGGTAGGCGAAGTCGGCCGGTTCCGGCAGGTGGAGGGCGAGTCCGAGGGCGGCGGCGTTGGTGTCCTTGTCGATGACGACGGGTAGGCCGGTGCGCGCGGCGAGGGCGTCGCGGAGCGGGTAGCCGTCCCAGTGCGGGAAGCCGGTGACGCGGTGCAGGACGCCGCCGCGGTGGTCCAGGGGCCCCGGTACGGCGGCGCCGAGCCCGAGCACGGGCCGGGTGCCGTCGCCCCTGACCGCGTCGACCGCGTCGGCGGCGGCCGCGACGACCTCGCCGGGCGGGGCGCCGAGGTCGAGCGGGGCCGTACGGCTCGCGACCACGGTCCCCGCGAGGTCGGCCAGCACGGCGGTGAGCCCGTCGCGGTCCAGGTGCAGCCCCACCGCGTGCCCGGCCTCGGGCACCAGGCGCAGCACGGTGCGCGGCTTGCCGCCCGTGGAAGCGCGGCGGCCGGCCTCGGCGGCCAGGCCCTCGGCGCGCAGCCGGGCGGTGATCTTGCTGACGGCCTGCGGGGTGAGGCCGGTGCGCGCGGCCAGGCCGAGCCTGCTGATGCCGCGCTCGCCCGCCGTACGCAGCAGATCGAGCACGAGCGCCGTGTTGTGGCTGCGCAGCGCCGGCAGGTTCGCTCCGCTGTTGCTCCTGTTCACCGCCCCATTGTCTCCCCCGCTTGCACTTAGGCAACAGCGTTGCCAAAGTGGAGTGCATGACTGTCCTCACGACTCCCGGGACCTCCGGCGCGCCCCGGCCCCCCTTGCGCGTCGGCCTCGCCGGCTACGGCCTGGCCGGTTCCGTCTTCCACGCCCCGCTGATCGCCGCGACCGACGGCCTCGTCCTGGACACGGTCGTCACGTCGAACGAGGAGCGCCGGGAGCAGGCCCGCGCCGAGTTCCCCGGGGTGCGGTTCGCCGCCTCGCCGGAGGAGCTGTGGCAGCGGGCGGACGCGCTCGACCTGGTCGTGATCGCCACGCCCAACAAGACACACGTCCCGCTGGCCACGGCCGCGCTGGAGGCCGGTCTGCCGGTGGTCGTGGACAAGCCGGTGGCGGGCACGGCGGCCGAGGCCCGTGCGCTGGCGGCGCTGGCCGAGGAGCGCGGGCTGCTCCTGTCGGTGTTCCAGAACCGCCGCTGGGACAACGACTTCCTGACCCTGCGCGCCCTGGTCGAGGAGGGCCGGCTGGGCGAGGTGCGGCGCTTCGAGTCCCGTTTCGAGCGCTGGCGCCCCCGGCCCAAGGGCGGCTGGCGCGAGTCGGGCGACCCGGCGGAGATCGGCGGGCTGCTGTATGACCTGGGCAGCCATGTGGTCGATCAGGCGCTCGCCCTGTTCGGCCCGGTGGTGCGGGTGTACGCGGAGGCGGACGTGCGGCGGCCCGGCGCGCGGGCCGACGACGACACCTTCCTCGCGCTCACCCACGCGGGCGGGGTCCGCTCGCATCTGTACGTCAGCGCCACGACGCCCCAGCTCGGCCCGCGCTTCCGGGTGCTCGGCTCGGACGCCGGATACGTGAAGTACGGCCTGGACCCCCAGGAGGCCGCCCTGCGCGAGGGGGCCCGCCCGGGGACGGACAAACCGTGGGGCGTGGAGGGCGAGGAGCTGTGGGGCCGGCTGGGCGCGGGCGAGTCCCCGCTCACGGGCGGCGGCGACCCGGTCGCCACGCTGCCGGGCGACTACCCGGCGTACTACGCGGCCGTCGCCCGCGCCCTGCGTGACGGAGGCGCGCCTCCCGTGACCGGATGGCAGGCCGCCGCCACCCTGGACGTCCTGGAGGCAGCGCGCCGCTCCGCCCGCGAGGGCGTCACGGTCGCCCTGCCCGAACCGCCCGCCGCCGACTCCGAGGAGCGGCCCGTCTGAGCCACGGGCTGGGCGGGGCGGGTTCCCCGCAGGGGCGCCTGGTGTCCGGTGAGTGGGGGTCCGGGGTCCCTCCGGGGCGTCTCCTCGAACGACGAACGTGCGGGCACCACGCGTAGGTGCCCCGGTCTGCGTTCGTCGTTCTGCGGGGACTCCCCCTGCACGCCCCCGGACCCGGCCGTCGCGCGTCTGCGACAGCATGATGCGCCGAGGGGTGGCTTCCGCGGGGCCTGCGCAAGCCACCCCTCCGATCTTTACGCGTCCTTCAGCTCCTGGCGCTGCCGCCCGAGCCCGGCGATCTCCAGCTCCACGACGTCACCGGCCCGCAGATACGGCTTCGGATCGGGCCGGCCCATCGCCACCCCGGCCGGGGTTCCGGTGTTGATGACGTCGCCCGGGTAGAGCGTCATGAAGTGGCTGAGATAGCGCACGACCTCGCCGACCGGGAAGATCTGGTCGGCCGTCGTGCCGTTCTGCTTCAGCTCGCCGTTGACCCAGAGCCGCAGCTCCAGGGCCTGCGGGTCGGGCACCTCGTCGGCCGTCACGAGCCAGGGGCCGAGCGGGTTGAACGTCTCGCAGTTCTTGCCCTTGTCCCAGGTGCCGCCGCGCTCGATCTGGAAGGCGCGCTCGGAGACGTCGTGCGCCACCGCGTACCCGGCGACATGGGCCAGGCCCTCCTCCGCCGAGTCCAGGTAGCGCGCGGTGCGCCCGATGACGACGGCGAGCTCGACCTCCCAGTCGGTCTTCTCGCTGCCGCGCGGCACCAGCACGGTGTCCTCGGGGCCGACGACGGTGTCCGGCGCCTTGAAGAAGAGGATCGGTTCGCCCGGGATCTGCGCGCCGGTCTCCGTGGCGTGGTCGTGGTAGTTCAGTCCGATGCACACGATCTTGCCGATCCGGCCGAGCGGCGGGCCCACCCGCAGCCCCTCGGCGTCGAGCACGGGCAGCCCGCCGGGCTCGGCGGCGGCGGCCCGGACCCGGGCCAGCGCGTCCGCGTCGCCGAGCAGGGCGCCGTCGATGTCGGGGACGACTCCCGACAGGTCACGCAGGGTTCCGTCGCCGTCCAGCAGCGCCGGTCGTTCCGCGCCGGCCGTACCCACACGAAGCAGCTTCAACGGTCTTTCTCCCCTAGGTCGAGTCGGGCCCGTCGGATGGGTGGCGGCCATCGCAGGCTTGTCCGATCCTCCAAGACATCCGATCACTCCGCAAGACCCTGTTCACACACTGGACCGGCGGGGCTCGGCCGCCTCAGCCGGTGGCGGCGACGGCGGGGCCGGCGGCGGGCTGGTCGCGATAGAGGAAGGCCCGCTCGACGGCGGTCCAGGTGGTGCTCGTGACCACGTACAGCGCGGCGGCCAGCGGGACGAAGGCGACGGTGAAGAGGGTGAAGAAGGACATCAGCGGCATGACCTTGGTCATCGCCCCCATGCCGGGAACGGGCTGTCCGTCGGGGCCGGTGGCGGGGGTGACGGGGTTGGCCGCCATCTGCCGCTTGGTGCGTCCATAGGTGAAGGTGGCGACGACGGCGACGATCGCGAAGAGTCCGACGTAGACGAGGCCCTGGGTGCCGAGGAGACCGCCGTCCGCGACCGCGTCGTGCCAGCGCTCGCCGAGCGGGGCGCCGAAGAGCTGGTGGCCGAGGAGTTCGTTGGCGTCGCCGCCGATCCGGGTGCTGGAGAAGAGGTGGTAGAGGAGGAAGAACGCGGGCATCTGGAGCAGGCTCGGCAGACAGCCGGAGAGCGGCGAGACCTTCTCCTCGCGGTGCAGTTCCATGAGCGCCTTCTGCATCCGCTCGGGGTTCTTGGCGTGCTTCTTGCGCAGGGCGGCGATCTGCGGCTGGAGCCGCCGCTGGGCCTTCTGGCCCCGGGCGGCGGCCCGGGACAGGGGGTGCACGGCGAGGCGGACGAGCGCGGTGAACAGGACGATCGCGGCGGCCGTGGAGGCGTTCTGGAACAGCGGGTGGAGCAGATCGGCGAGCGCGCCGACCAGGCTCGCGAAGGCGGACATGAAAGCGGACATGGGTGAGCCCTCCGGGGGTCTCGTCGTGCCGGGAAGAGAACTGCTGGCGTCGGCGTGACGGTCCGCGCGGGGCGTCGCGTACGGGCACGGGGTCCTGCGTGGACGCAGGGGCCGGCACCGTACGAGAGGCGGGAGGGAGGGGAACGACGGAGAAGCGGTCGTGGTCCCTTACGCGGCCGTCAGGAGGGCACGGCCGGGGGCTCGGGGACGGCGGCGCCCCTTGGCGTCGGGATCGCGCTGCGGCAGGAACGCGGTGCGCTTCTCGCGGTCGCGGATGGCGGTGCGGACCCGGGTGCGGGGCACCGGGGCGGCGCAGCGGGCGCTGATGACCGAGCAGGCGACGAGCGCGGTGCCGGCGGCGGCCGTGGCGGCGAGGGCCACGGCGGCGGAGAGGCTGCCGCCCTCGGCGAGCAGGACCTCGGTGAGGAAGAAGAGCAGGATGCCGGCGGGGCGCAGCACCCGGGCGAGGGCTCCGCGCAGGCGGTTGCGGTCGCGGTGGCGCGTCTCCATGACCCTCCCCCTTCCGCTCTCCGGCCGCCGCACGCGGGCGGCGGCGCTTCTCACCCGTTCACCCGTTATACACGATCGGTCTCGATGGGCCGCAGGAGTCGGCGGGGGACGAGGAGCGCGCGGTCGACCGGGTTGTCGGTCCCGGTGTCGAGCCCTTCGCCGGGGCGCATCTCGGTCTCCTCGGGCGGTACGGGCACGGAGCAGGCCGGGCAGGCGCCGTACGCGTCGACCTCCGTCCCGCACTCCGCGTGGACGAACACGCGCATCGGCAGCGTGCCGGGCAGGTGGTCGCGCCCCCAGGCGTTGAGGGTGCGGACGACGGGCCAGAGGGCCTTGCCCCTGTCGGTGAGGACGTACTCCTCGCGGGGCGGCGCCTGCTGGTAGAGGCGTTTCTCCAGCACCCCGGCCTCGGTGAGGGACTGGAGCCGGGTGGCGAGGACGGCGCGCGGGATGCCGAGGTGGACGAGGAAGTCGTTGTACCGGCGCACGCCGTAGAGGGCGTCGCGGACGACCAGGAGGGTCCAGCGCTCGCCGACCACCTCCAGCGCGCGGGCCATGGAGCACTGCTCGTTCACGTAGTCCTTGCCGAGGGCCATGGGCCCACTGTACCCAGCACGAGTTCGGTGACCGAACTTTACCGGGATATGGGTTCGGTGAACGAACTGACCGTGCTAGCGTCAGCGGCCCAGCGAGTTCAGTCACCGAACTCATCGATGCGCCGAGGGGTGCGGACGGCCTCCGCACCCCTCGGCGACCCCCGGAGCGATGCCATGCGCCAGCCCGTACGCCCCAGACCCCGCACCGCCGCCCCGGCGGGCGCCGCGCCGCACGGCGGCCAGGGCTCCCCCGCCCCCGCCCGCCGGCCCGGCGCGACGCTCGCGATCACCTCGGCGGCCACCGCCGTGGCGCTGATGAACTACACCGCCCCGATGGCCACGCTGCCCGGGATCTCCGCCGCCCTGACCACCGCGCCCGCCGGCCAGGCATGGCTGCTGAACGGCGCGCCGCTCGGCCTCGCCGTGGCCCTGCTGGTCGCGGGCAGCCTCGCCGACGACTACGGGCGGCGCCGGCTCTTCCTCCTCGGCACGCTCGCCCTCGGCCTCACCTCCGGGCTCGGCGTCCTCGCACACGACACCCTCACCTTCACCCTGGCCCGCGTCGCCCAGGGCGCGGCGAGCGCCGCGATCCTGGCCACGAGCCTCGGACTGCTCGTCGGGGCGTTCCCGGCCGGGCACGAGCGGATCAGGGCGACGGGGATCTGGGGCGCGTTCGTGAGCGCCGGGATCGCGCTCGGCCCGCTGCTGGCGGGATGGCTGGGGCCGTTCGACTGGCGGCTGCCGTACGCCGTGCTGGGCCTGGCCGCCCTGGCCACGACCGCCGGCGCCGCCCGGGTGCTCGACGAGTCCCGGTCCCCGCGCGGGGGCCGGCCGGACCTGGCGGGCGCGGCGGTGCTGGGCGCGTCGATGACGGCGCTGCTGATCGCGCTGACCCTCGGCCGGGACGGCTGGCTGCGGCCGTCCGTGCTCCTGCCCCTGCTCGCCTCGTTCGCGCTGGTGCCGGTCTTCCTCTCGGTGGAGCGGCGGGCGGCGGCCCCGCTGATCGATCCGGCGCTGCTGCGCGGCCGCCCGTTCCTGGCCTCGGCGGCCGGCGGGCTGTTCACGGGGCTCTCGGTGATCGGCCTGTTCAGCTATCTGCCGACGCTGCTCCAGCGGTCGCTGGGGGTGTCGGCGCTCGGCTCGGCGTGGCTGCTGCTGGTCTGGTCGGGCTCGGCGTTCGTCGTGGCGCTCCAGGCCCGCCGGCTGACGGGCCGGGTGGCCGCCCGCCGCCAGGCCGCCGCCGGATTCGTGCTGCACGCGGCCGGGGTGCTCGCCCTGCTGGGCACCCTGGAACCGGGCGAGCGCCTGGGCGCGGCGGAGTGGTCGCGGCTGCTCCCGGCCCTGGTGGTGTCCGGAGCGGGCAGCGGCCTGCTGAACGCCGCGCTCCCCCGGCTGGCGATCGAGTCGGTGCCGCAGGAACGGGCCGCGATGGGCTCGGGCGCCAACAACACCGCCCGCTACATCGGCTCCTCGGCGGGCGTCGCGGTGACCATCGCCGTCGCCACGACCGGCTGGGGCGCGAACGGGGCGCTGCTCCTGTCGGTGGGGCTGGCCCTGGTGGCGACGGCGGGAATGCGGCTGCTGCGCGAACGAGGATGAGTCTGCCGGCGGCTCGTCGTCCCAGCGGATGCGGCTGCCGCGCGAACGGGGATGAAGGCGGGGCCCGTACGGACCCCGTGCCTCACCTCACCCCGCCCCGCCGGCCGCCACCGGCTCGGCCGCCGGTTCCAGCTCGTCACGGGCCAGCACCTCGTCGTCGGGGCGGTCGTCCCGGTCGCGCGGGCCGGCGTACGTGACGGCGAGGGCGACGGCCAGGTTCGCCGCGAGGGCGATGATGCCGGCGTTCACGCCCCACACCGGATCGTTCTCCGTGAACACGAACCCGCAGACCACCGCCACCCCCACGACCAGCCCGCCCAACGCCCCGGCCAGGGTCAGCCGCCGCCACATCAGCCCCAGCAGCACCATCGGGAGCAGCTGCGCCATTCCCTCGTACGAGATGAGGGAGAGCCGGACGAGGGTGTTGGGGGCGGTGTACGTGAGGAGCAGGGCGAGGCCGCCCGCGATCACGACGACCAGCTGGGCGGCGCCCTTCTGGCGGCGCTCCCAGCGGGGCACGAGGGAGAGGACGCTGCGCCCCCACATCGTGCCGATGACCAGCATGAACACGGCCATGGGCACGATGGAGGAGAGCGCGGCGGCCACCCCGACGACCCCCACGGACCAGGCGGGCAGCGCGTCCACGACCAGCTTGAACAGGGCGAGGTTGGACTCCGCCCCGACGAGCCCCGGCACTACGAAGAGGGCCGCCATGCCGAGCAGCATCGGCACGAAGAGCAGGACGTTGTAGGCCGGAAGCCACATGGCGTTGCGGCGCAGCACGTCGGCGTCCTTGGCGCCGAGGTACCCCGCGACGGTGGTCGGGAAGATGACGACGGTGAGGGAGTTGAGGAACGACGTGGTGATGAACCACGCCTGACCGAGGCCGCTGTCCCCGTGCCCGGGGAAGGTCAGCCACTCGCTCTTCTCGGTGACGAGCCGGTCGAGGAAGGGCCCGTACCCGTCGAGGTAGTGCACCGGCACATAGACCGCGAGGAAGCCGAGGGTGACGATGACCAGCACGTCCTTGAGCACCGAGACCCAGGCGCTGCCGCGCAGCCCGCTGACGACGACGAAGCCGGTGGTGACGGCGAAGGCGATGAAGTAGGCCCAGTTCAGACTGATCGCGCCGTAGGAGATCGTCGAGACGACGACGCCCATGCCGGTGATCTGGAGCTGGATGTAGGGGAGCAGGAAGACCGTCGCGAGGACGGCGGTGAGCGCGCCGAGCCAGGGCCGCCCGAAGCGGTGCGCCACCATGTCGGTGATCCCGACGAGGCCGTGCTTGCGCGCGTACGCCCAGAGCATCGGCCCGACGACGTAGCCGACGGCGTAGCCGCAGGACATGTACGCGACGACGTACAGAACGGGCGCCCCGTAGTTGTAGCCCCAGCCGGCGGCACCGAGGTAGCTGAAGCTGGTGTAGCCCTCACCGGCCATGAGCACCCAGATGAAGACGGTCCCCAGGCTCCGTCCGCCCACCGACCACTCGGCGAGCCCGCCCCCGCCGGTCCCGGCCCGCCGGCCCCGTACGGCGAGCAGGCCGAGCACCACGGTGGCGACCATGAAGACCCCGAAGACGGAGGTCGCGACGGCGGCGTTCACCGGCGGTCCCCCCGTCGGGTCAGCCAGACGGCGACGGGGGTGAGCACGGTGGCCCCGAGCAGCCAGAAGAAGAGGAACGGCAGCCCGAGAACGACGGGTCGGACCCGGTTCACGAGGGGCAGCGCCCCCAGATAGAGCACATAGGGAACCAGCAGCCACAGCACTTGCGGACGTCGTCTGAGCACGTCGGGGAAGCTTACGGCCTCGTCCGGCGCGGTCAGCGCTCCCGCGCCCCGGTCAGCTTCCCCCACACCACCAGCCGGTACCGCGAGGTGAACTCGGGCGTGCAGGTGGTGAGGGTCACGTACGACCCGGCGGTGCGGTAGCCCGGGTACGGCGGGATGTTGCTCCGCGGCACGGCCGCGATGACCCCTCCGTCGCCGGGCTGGGTGCGGGCGAGGATCTTGTCGACGGTGTACGTGTAGACGGCGTCCCGGGTCTCGACGGTGATCCGGTCGCCGGCCCGGAGCCGGTTGAGGTAACGGAAGGGCTCGCCGTGGGTGTTGCGGTGTCCGGCCAGCGCGAAGTTCCCGGCGGCCCCGGGCTGTGCGGTGCGCGGGTAGTGGCCGACGTACCCCTTGTCCAGCACGCCGTGCTTGCTGATCCCCTGGGCGACGGGGGCGGTCAGCCCGATGCGCGGGATGCGGAGGACGGCGTACGCCTGGGAGGCGCGGGGCGCGGACGCGGCGGCCCGGCCGCCCCCGCCGCCACTACCGCCCCCGTCGTCCCCGTCGTCCCCGTCGTCCGTCACGGCGGGACTGTCGTCGTCGGGCGCCGCCGGGTCCGGGTCGGCGGGCGGCCCGCCGTTGTCCCAGTCCTTCTGGAGGGCGTCCACGGTGTGCGCGGCCTCGGCGCGGGCCTGCCGGTTGGTCCACCACAGCTGATGGGCGACGAGGAGCAGCAGGACGACGCCGAGCGTCATGACGAGCTCGGCCCCCGTCCACAGCCCCCGCGCGGCCAGCCGCCTCCCCCGCCGGTCGCGCTGCACGACGACGGGAATCCGCCCGCGCCGACGTGTCCGCTCCGGCGCCCATGGCCGCTCCCGGTCCCGTTCCCGGACCTGTCCCCGGTCCCGCTCCCGCATCCGCACCCGCACCCGCACCCGCACCCGCACCCGCACCCGCATCAGCCCGCGCACGGCCGCACGATAGGCCCGGCCCCGGCAAGTCACCAGACCCACGACGCCGTCCGCTCCTCTCTCACAGGCTCGCGGCCCGTCACCCGGCCCTCGGGAAGAAGAACACACGCGGTCCTTCTCCCGGACGGGAGGAGAACACCCGCCCTCCCGTGGGGGAGAACACCGCCCGCCGCCCGTTCCCCCACGCCCCCGTCCGCGCCGGGCGCCATTCCCTCAGCCGGAACAAGCCTCCGCCTCGCGGAGATACGGCAGTACGGTGTGGGACATGCGCCCCGACACGCCTGCCGACCACACCACCGAAGCCGAGCGCCTGCTCCGCACCGCGGCGCAGTACCCCGAGGACCACGAACCCCTGCTGCTCCAGGCCGCCGCCCATCTGGAACTCGCCGGGGAGCGCGTCCGGGCCACCGCGCTGTACGACGCCCTGCTCGACCACCCCGGGACGGAACACCCCTATCTGGTGAAGGCCCTCAACGCGGCCAACCTGTGGGAGTACGGCCACGAGGCGGAGGCCAGGGCCATCATCGACGGGATCCGGATGGCGGCGCCCCAGGAGGCCGCGCCGTGGGAGATAGCGGCGGAGACCCTGGAGGCGCACGACGAACTGGAAGCGGCCCACGACTTCTTCTCCGCCGCGCTGACGCTGCTCATCGCCCCCGGCGAGGAGGTGCCGTACGCGACGCAGTCGCTGCTGACCGGCCGCCATCGCGTGCGCAGGCTGATGGGGGCCGCGCACGACGCGTGGGACGAACTGGCGGACGCCCTCCACACCGCCGCCGTCCCGCTGGACGAACTCCACGACCCCAAGCGGCTCTGGGCCCTGGGCTCGTCGGACCCGGCCGAACTGCGCGCCGAGATCACCCGCCTCCGCGCCGAACTCGGCACCTACCGCAGCGCGTTGTCCCGCCCGTTCCCCGTGGCCGTCCTCCACTGGCCGGAGCCGGAGCTGCGCGAACTCCTGGCCGCGTACCCGGGCCTGGCCACGGAGTACCCCTCCCACGCCGACCACCTCGCCCGCCTCGAAGCGGCCCTCCGCGACCTCCACGCGACCGGCACCCCGAACCTCGGCATCGTCACCGGCACCGTCCCCTCCTACGAAGCCTTCGCCGCCTCCGAAGCCGCCTTCCCCGCCGACCCCGACCTCCTCCCCCAGTACGCCACCACCCTCGCCGCCCGGGGCCGCGCCCTCCCCTGGCCCCCGCCCCGCTCCGCCCCGTGCTGGTGCGGAGCGGACCGGACGTACCGGGAGTGCCACGGGGCGGGGTGACCCCGGGCCCGCCCGGACGGGTACGAGGACCGGCGGCATCGAAGACCCCCGACGCCGCCGGTCCCCTGCCGCCGTTCCTCTACCGCTGTTCGCCTTGACCTGTGCCCCTGCCGATAACCCGATGCCGAGGGGCGCGGGCCCCACGTACCCTCCGCCCATGCCCACGCCCCTCCACACCCCTCGCCCCCGCCTGGAACGCCTGCGTCCGGACCACGCCCCGGCCCTCCTCGCCTTCGAACGCGAGAACCGCGCCTTCTTCGCGGCCTCGGTGCCCGACCGGGGCGACGCCTACTTCGCGGAGTTCGAGGCCCGCCTCGACGCCCTGCTGGCCGAACAGGCCGCCGGCGTCTGCCACTTCCACGTCCTCGTGGCGGAGGGGACCGGCGAGATCCTGGGCCGGTTCAACCTGGTGGACGTCTCGGGCCCCACGGCCGACCTGGGCTTCCGCCTCGCCGAAAAGGCCACGGGACGCGGCCTGGCGACCACCGCCGTCCACGACCTCTTCACCCTCTGCACCACCACCTACGCCCTCACCACCCTCCACGCCGCGGCCACCACCACCAACACCCCCTCCCGCGCCGTCCTCACCCGCACGGGCTTCGTCCCCACGGGCGAGGAAGTGATGCTGAGCGGGAAGCGGGGGCTGGTGTTCGTACGGGATCTGACGGAGCCGGCCGGGCCGTGATCGCGCAAGGGGTAGTTCGTCGTCACCGGTGGGGCGGGGGAATTTCCGGTCGCCGATCACGGCTGGGCCGGAACGTAGGAGACTGGGCACTGATGAACACCGTCAAACCGTCCTCCCCCTCCGTCTCCGCCCGTATGAGCCGGCAGGCGAGCCGCGACACCGCGCCCGAGGTGGCCGTCCGAAAGCTGCTGCACGCGTCCGGCTACCGCTACCGCCTGAACGAGCGGGTTCCCCATATGTCGCGGCGGACCATAGACATCGCCTTCACCAGGGCGAAGGTGGCGGTGTTCCTGGACGGGTGCTTCTGGCACGGGTGTCCCGAGCACGCCACGCAACCGAAGTCGAACGCCGAGTGGTGGCGACAGAAGCTGGACCAAAACATGGCGCGGGACGCGGAGACCACGGCACACCTGGTAGCCGAGGGGTGGACGGTGCTGCGTTTCTGGGAGCATCAGACCCCGACGCAGGTCGCCGAGCAGGTGGCCGCGACGGTGGATCGCGAGAAGGCCGGGAGGCGGACGGGACGGGGGTACGGGGGCTCGTGAGCGGATTGCGGTTCGTGGACGTGTGCGCGGGGGCCGGCGGATTGGCCCTCGGGTTGGAGCAGGCCGGGTTCGAGCCGGTGCTGTTGCTGGACAGGAAGGCAGTGGCGTGCGAGACGCTGGGGCTCAACCGGCCGCACTGGAAGGTCCTGGAGACGGACCTGCTGGACTTCGTACCGGATGAGCACCCCCACACCTATGACGTCGACCTGTTGTCCGCCGGTCTCCCCCGCCTCCGGTCGAGCGCGACGGCGGCGAGGGCGGAGACCGACGAGGAGGAGCGACTCCTGCGGGCGACGGTCCTCCTCGCCCCTTCGATCCAGCCACGCGCCCTGATCATCGAGAACGTGCCGGGGTTGGTCGAAGCCGCGGCGTTCGCACCCCTGCGCGCCTTCGTCCACGAGGAACTGGAACACCTCGGCTACCGGCTCCACTGGTTCGTGCTGAACGCGGCGGACTTCGGTGTGCCGCAGGTCCGGAAGCAGGGTGTGCTCGTCGCCCTCAAGGAACCGTACGCGGAGCGCTTCCGCCCGCCCTCGCCCACGGTGACCGCGCACACCTCGGTGGGTGAGGCGCTGCGGCACTCCATGGCCGCCCGCGGCTGGAGCGGCGCCGACGCCTGGGCGGACGCGGCGAGCGCCGTCGCGCCGACGCTCGTCGGCGGCTCCGACAATCGGGGCGGCGCCGACCTGGGGCCGTCGGGCACGAAGGCGGCCTGGGCGCGGATGGGGGTCAACGGTGGGGCCTTGGCGGATACGGTCCCGGGCCCCGAGGACGACGGCGGTTCGGGCCTGATCAAGCTCACGGACGCGCAGACCGCGCTGTTGCAGGACTTCCCGGCCGATTGGCTCTTCGCGGGAAGGAAAACGGCTCGGTACCGCCAGATCGGTCACGCCTCCCCGCCGCCTGTGGGGAAGGCACTGGGCCTTGCCGTCGCGGAGGCCCTGAGTGGGTGAACGCCACGAGGGCGCTCGGATCACGCCGGCCGGCCGGCTAGACTGCCCTACCATGACCGCCCCGCACGACCCCTCGCCCTCCCCTGCGCATTTCCGCATTGTTGATCTTTTCGCCGGTCCGGGCGGCATCGACATCGCCGCCACGATCATGGGGGTGGAGAGCATCGGGGTGGAGTGGGACGACCCGACCCGTGCGACACGTGCCGCGGCGGGCCTGCGCACCACCACCGAGAAGGACGTCGCCGCACTGGGACCGTGTGATCCCCAGGTCGTGGACGCCAACGTCCTCACGGGCGGACCACCGTGCCAGTCGTTCTCCGTGGCGGGAAAGCGTGAGGGCCACAAGGCCCTGGAAGACGTGAAGCGCCTCGCCAAGTGCCTCACCACCCCCAAAGACCTCGCCACCTTCCGCAAGGCGTGGAAGGCGGTCAAGGCCGAGACCGACGCCATGTCCGACGCGCGGACCGGGTTCGTCCTCCAGCCGTTGCGCTGGATCATGGAGGCGAAGCTCGAACGCCGTCGGCCGTACGAGGTGGTGGTCCTGGAGCAGGTCCCCACCGTGCTCCCGGTGTGGAAGCACTACGCCGAGTTGCTCAAAGGCATCGGCTACGCGGCCGATGCCCACGTGCTGCAGGCCGAGCGCTACGGCGTCCCCCAGACGCGGCGGCGCGCGGTGCTGATCGCCCAGTGGGACCCCGGGAACACGGACAGGGAGCCGGACTTCCCCACGAAGACCCACCAGCCCTACCGCAAGGGCGGGCCGCTTCCGGCGGCCCCGGCCCACATGAACCGGCCCGCCGCACAGCAGGACCTGTTCGCCTCCCAGGAGTTGGAGCCGTCCCGGGAGCCGGAATCCCCGAAGCCCACGAAGGACGGATGGGTGTCGATGGGCGCCGCCCTGGCCGCCACCCGGCCCCGCGATTTCGTCCTGGTCTCCAACTACGGTTCCGGCGGCGACCCGAAGAACCGGGGCCGCCGCACCTCGGCGGAACCGGCCGCGACGATCACCGGAAAGTTCCGCCGCAACCGGCTCTTCCTCCTGAAGGAGAACGAGTCGGGCGAGAAGGAGGTCGGCGAGGAACTGGACCGCCTGTCGTTCGAGGAGGGCGGGCTCCTCCAGTCGTTCCCGGCTCGCTATCCCTGGCGCTCGACCGATGTGGCCCAGCAGATCGGCAATGCCGTACCGCCGCGCCTCTCCTTGCACGTCCTCAGCTTCGCGCTGTTGCGTGAGGCACCGAAGGACGAGTGGTTCACGCGGCTCGCGGAGTGGGAGCCGCCGTCGGCCTCCTCGGAAGGCACGACGGAAGGCCCCTGACGCGGGGGCCCCGGGTCGTCACTCCGTCTCCTCGCCCTCGGCCTTCTTGCCGCGTACAGGGGCTCCGGCGAACAGCTCCGCGAAATGCTCCACGAGAACGGTCACCGATTCCTCCGGCGCCTTCTCCTCGTCGGGTCCGGTGGGAAGCGTCCTCCGCGGTGCGGCGGGTGCCCATTCGGCGGCGGCGATCCACTCCGCCGACGGCCGGCCGTCCCGTTCCACGTCCGGTGCCAGGACGTCGTACATGAGCGTGGCGGCGGACGCGTTGACCGCCTGGACGAGGGCGTTGATCTCCCGACCGGTGCGCACGGTTCCCCGCTCGATCAGTGTGATCAGTGCCTGTGCCGTGGGACGGTGATCGATCACGGCAAGCCGCAGGGCCGTGTTGAGGACGTCCTGATGGGCACAGGCCACCTCGACGGGGCCGTAGTCGGGACCGTTCCTGAACAGTTCCGCCGCCCACCACAGCCGAGCGAACGCCTGGGTGTAGGGCGCGCCGCGGAACCGCGTCGGCGCGACCCTCGGCGGTTCGCCCTTGCGGGGCTCCGTGGTGTGCCGCCATACGACGTAGTCGGGCGCGACCCCCAGGGCCAGGTAGTTCCAGAAACCGCGGTCGGACGCCTCGCGGCGCGTGAGCCGCAGGGTCGCGTGGAGACGGGGCGCCAGCCAAGCATCGGCGGCGGTGGCCTTCCCGTCCCCGAACTCGTGCAGAGCGTCGTCGATCAGGTCGCGCACCGGCTGGAGTGTGCCCCTTGCCTCGTCGCCGGGCAGGGGCTCGGCGACCTTGTTGAGCGCGATCGCGGGGACGTCCTCCTTGCCGGTGAGCAGACCGTCGGCGATGTAACGGGCTGCGTTGAGGTCCGCGAGGTACGCCAGACGCTCGGGGAGATGACTGGGCTTGCTGGTCACGAGTCGGTCTCCCTGTCGAGTCGGTCGAGGCCGCGGATGGTCGCGGTCAGCACCTTGGGCACATCGGCCCTGCGCGTGGCCGCGTAGTGGATGAGCGGCTGGAGTTCGGTCCATCCGGACGCTCCGGTCCTGCCGGTGTGGACCACGCGGAGCGCGTCCTCCAACGACCGGCCGGGCACGACGTCGGGGAGCATCTCGCGCAGCACCTCGCCCCGCCAGTCCTGGGGGAAGAGCGGCGTACCGTCCTCCTCCACCTCCAGGTCACCGATGGCGGTGTGGAACACGGCCGTCCACACGTCCGTGCACATCTGGGCGTGCAGGAGGTCCCGGACCAGGCTCTCGGTCGCCGTGCCGTGGCCCTCGATGAGATCGGCCATCCCCTCGAAGTCGGTGTTCACATGGACGGTGGGCACCTCTCCGGAGGTGTCGACGGTCCACGGCATGTCCCCGAAGGCGCGCAGCCACTCGGGGCCCTCCCGGAACCCGACCTGGGCGACCTCCAGCTCCCTCTCACGGAGCGGGACGTCGGACTTCAGATCGACGATCCAGTCCCTGTCCGATGCGGCGATCATGCGCCCCCGCACCCCGTCGACCGTGGCGATCACGTGGACGGTCATCGTCGCGCGGTCGAGGTGGTCGTCCCGCCACAGGTCGAGGTGTCTGACCCATTCGCGCCCGCCCTCCGCACCGGGCTCCAGGCACACCGTGGTGCGCGCGTTGGTGGCCCCCTCGGTGAGCACGACCGCGACCCGGACGTCGGTCCACGGCCCGGCGGGGTCGGTCGCGCGTCCGGGAATCACGGCGGTGAGCGTCAATCGCGCCCTCTCCCAGTCGTCCCGCTCGGCCAGCCCGAGGGCCACCACCTGCTCGACGGTGGAGAACGCCCGTGCGTCGAGCGGTTCCCGGATCTCCCCGGGGCCGCGCAGTTCCACCGCGGTCACCCGGAACGTCACCGAGCCGGCCAACCGCTGGTACGGATATCCCCTCATGCCCGGCCTCCCCGGTCGGTGGCGAGTTCGACGATCAGACCGGTGAACACCGCGCTCACGGGATGCGTGGACACGTCGGTCCTCGCCTTGAACGTCGCCCTTCGCGCGTGCGGCGCGAAGTGCAGGGCCCCGTCCACCACTTCGCAGTTGTGAACCGCGACGAGCTCCGACCAGGCCAGGACCGGACGCGGTCCCGATCGCACGTCGAGCTTGGCCACCGGGCTCAGCAGGAAGGAATCCCCACCGGTGGGAACCTTCACCTCGCCGGTGACGCACCAGGCTCCGTCGGCGTCGACGGTGGCCACGAGATCCTCCAGCGTCGGCAACACGGTGGGGCCGGTGGAGCGGGGTGGCCGCTTGCCTCCGATGGTCAGGTTCTTGCGCAACTGTCCGGCCCCGCCCGCCCGCTTCTTCCGGGGCACGACGACCAGTTCGCGTACGGCTCGGTTCGCGTCGGCGGTGAGGGCGGTGATCCGTCGCCACGCCGAGGGCGAGTACCGCGTGCGCAGCTCCTCCGTCTGACCCCACTTGTTGTGCTCGGGCGGCTCGGAGGTCCGGAGGAAGTCCTCCGCCTCGTCGGCGCCGGGGGCCTCCTCACCTGCGGCGTGCCCCGTGAGCAGGACGGCCTGGAAGGGGTTGGTACCCAACGGCAGGTCCCTCACCCGGGCCGTCCTCACGGTCATGCGGTTGCCCCTCATCATGACCAGGTGGTTCGGTTTGGTGACGTCGTCGCCCTCCGTCACGAGCAGGACGGCCCGGTGCTCGGTCTTCCCCTTGCCGCCTGCGAGGGCGGGCACGTCCAGCGTCACCGTCCTCATGGCCACCTGGCCGGACTCGGTGAGGCGTTCCACGGTCGTGCCGTCGAGGAACGCCTGGAGCGCGCGGGTGCGTGCGGGCTGTTCGGTGCGGGCGTCGACGCGCTCCTCGGCGATGATCTCGTTGCCGTTGCGCAGGGTCCTGACGGACGCCTCCAGGAGGGGGTGCCGCGTCTCGCCGACGGTCATCGCCGCCCAGAAGTTGCGACCGAGCGCCTGGACGAGTCGCTTGTGCATCCGTGTCACGCTGTCGTCGTCCTCGCCGCCGTTCTTCTCGGCGTCGGGGTCGACGAGGCTCGCCACGTCGTGGGCGCCCACGATCAGGAACGACGTGCCCGGCTCGTCGCTCTCGCGGGTGAGATGGAGGCGCTCCACCTTGTCCTCGTCGGCCCACCACGAACGGGCCACGTTCGCGTCGGTGGCATCCGGATCGGGTCGCCCGAACCAGGCCGGGCCCGCCCAGCGGGCGCCGTCCACTTCGCGCCAGGGAAGCTCCAGCCGGCCGATGAGGCGGCGCTGTGTGCGTCCCTCGTGGGGCTCGGAAAGGGTGGAGTTGATGAGGACGAGGCCGAGACGGCTCGTCGCCCAGAGCGTCGCCTTCCCGAGACCGTACGAACCACCGGCCCCGGTGCCCGTCTTGTGGCTGTCGAGCTGCCGACGGACCACGGCCGCGAAGCGACCGGTCTCGTAGTCGTCCCCGGTCAGGCCCGAGGCGTTGTAGTCGTCGACGCGCAGGAGGACGAGTCGGTCGCGCTCGTACATGTCGCGCATCCCGGCGGCGATCACGCGGCCGACCTTCTGGTCCTGGGCCGCCGCCGCCCGGTAGTGCGGCAGCAGTTCGTCCCAGCGGATCTCCTCCCGGAACCGGGCCAGGGTCTCGCCCGTCAGCTCGTGCAGCGTGTAGCGCACACGGACCGGCTGGTTGCGGTCGAGCCGCTCGTCGAGGCTGTTCTGCGTCGCCTCACGCGCCAGCACCTCGACGTCCGCCTCGAAGGCGAAGGCCGCCGCGTTGCCGAAGTCGCGCCCGCCGTCGGCGTACCCGGGGCGGTGGTACCAGGTGACGGGGAGGCCGGACAGGGTGTCCGCGGTGCGGGTGTGGATGGTGCCCAGGTCGGTGCCGAGGGCTTCCGCGATCTTGGTGATGGTCTCCTCGCGGGGCGTGGCCCGTCCGGTGATCCACGCGGACACTGCGGCCCGTGTCATGCCGATGCGTTCACCGAGATCGGCCTGGCTCAGCCCCGACTGCTTCAGCTGTCGGGCGAGCCAGGGACCGAAGTCCATGCCGCTGTCCAACGTCACCACTCCTCAGTCGCGCTCACAACCACGGGGACCACCGTACAACGAAATTTGACACCTCAAGCAGGCCCGACAACGAAATTTGACACCCGTCGGGGGCGCCCCGAAGGTTCATCACTTCCATCGATACAAACGACCACAAGGTTCTGGAATTTAACCGATGCCCCGGGTCGAGCCATTTGCCCCCTCGGTCCGAATTATCCCCGTTCGCGAGCGTCCATTCGACCCTTGCGTTCTCACCCGATCAATGACAGAGTCGACGCGGAGCCCTACCCCGGCTCGAAAAGCACGCTTATCCAGGTGCCTTGTTTGCTGTGCCCTGACGCCATCACACGTCGAAACACAGGGATTCAAGAATTTTGCGGAGCCCCTTGCTCTCACCCGAGAAATGCGGTTCTCTTCTCCCACCTCGCTCCTCCGGAACCCCATCGGGGTTCACTCACCCAAAGAAACCTTTCGCCTGCTGAATTCACACGTCGCATTCCATGCATTCCGCGTATTCAGCCCTCTGCACGTGCGCCACCGGCATTCCCTGAAACCCGGCACCAACACTCCGCACAATTCTCGCAAAAGAGGGCACACATCATCATGAGTTCGAGCGCGAACGACCCCGACGACGACTTCCACCTCGTCGACCGGTACGACTCCATCGAGGACCCGGAGCTGCGGTCCGATTTCCTCGATGCCATCGGCACGACGCGTGCCCGCATCGAGGCCCTCCGCGCCGCCCGCGCACGGCGGGACTCTGCCCGCTCGTCCGGTCCCGAACAGGAGGAGTCCCCGCGCAACGGCGAACCGCGCGACCGTCGCCGTGTGTCCTCGCGTTCGCGCCGCCGCCGTGTCCGGGTGTCCCTGACGCACCCGTCGAACCGGAGCGACACCCTGCGTCCCTCCCGGCGCCGCAGGCCCGCTCCGCGTCGTCGCACCATCGTCCTCGTCCTCGTCATCGACCTGGACTGACCGGGCTCCTCGTCGGACGTCCGCCACCTATCGTTGAGTTCGAAGGGCCGGCCGTGCCCCGCAGCGGCCGGCCCCCGCTCCCCCCACGTTCATCTCACGGCCATGAAATGGGACCACCTTGAACCACAGCGATGTGACGGGCACTTCGGGAGCCTCGCCCGTCATTCGGAAGATCCTCGACCAGTCGGCGCGCGTCCTGGAGACGTACCGCGTGGACCCCGGACTGATTCTGGAGCACGCCAACGGCGAGCGAAGGATCACCCAGGGCGGTTACGGAGACCGCCAGTTGTTCGAACTCGTGCAGAACGCCGCGGACGAGATCGCCGCCACGCCCGGTGGGAAGGTCCACGTCGTTCTCACCGATGCGCATCTCTACTGCGCCAACGAGGGAACGCCGGTCACGCCCGAGGGCGCCGAGACCATTCTCCGGATGAGCGTGTCGCGGAAGCGGGGCGGCCAGATCGGTCGGTTCGGGGTCGGCGTGAAATCGATCCTGGCGGTCACGGACACCCCCCAGTTCTTCAGTATCTCAGGGGCGTTCGGCTTCGACCGGATGTGGTCGTACGAGGAGATCAGGAAGGCTCGGGGCGCCTCGCCCGAGGACTCCTTCGAGGCACCGGTGCTGCGCATGGCCCGTCCCCTGGACGCCGACAGGGAACGGCTCGCGGACCCCGTCCTGGACACCCTGCTCGGCTGGGCGACCACCGTGGTGCGGCTGCCTCTCCTGCCCGGAGCCGCCGACCGCCTGGGTCGCGACATCCACGACACTCCGGCAAGGGCCGGGGAATCACGTGAATTCCCCGTGCTGTTCCAGCTGTTCTCCTCCCATGTCGGCACCGTGGTCCTGGAGGACACCCGAAGCCTGCCGCCGGTCCGTCGCGAGATCACGGCCGACCACGACGGGTTCCTGCACACCGTTCGCGAGACGCGCACGGGGCATCCCGAATCCGGTTCCACGTGGAAGGTCTTCACCCACGCCCACCGGCCCTCCGAGGCCGCCCGCGCGAGCGCCGGCGAGATGCACGACCGGGGGACCATCGACATCTCCTGGGCCGTTCCCGAGTACACGGGCGACACGGTGCTCACCACGCCCCGGGGTCGCGGCCAGTTCTGGTCGTTCTTCCCGACGAAGTACCCGATGACCCTGAGCGGCGTGCTCAACGGGGCGTGGAAGACCAATGAGGACCGGCAGAACCTTCTGGATTCCAGCCCGTTCAACCAGGAGATCATCCGCGTCGCCGCCGGTCTCGTGGTCGACTCCCTGCCGCACCTCGCCCCGCCGCGGGACCCGGCCGCCTACCTTCCTTTGCTTCCCGGTCGGACGAAGGAGACGCTGAACTGGGCGGACAGGTATCTGACGGAACAGATCTGGAAACTGACGGCCGAACGACCGTCGCTTCCCGACCAGGACGGCGTGCTGCGCGTCCCCCGTGACCTCCGGGTGCACCCCGCGTCGCACAACAAGGTGCCGCTCAGGCCGGAATGGCTGCGCATGTGGAGTGCCTACCCCGGCCGCCCGTCCGACTGGATCCATCCCTCCATCGAGGACGCCGAGTTCCGCGCGGGAAAGGTCGCCCACATCCTGGAGGAGACCAAGCAACGCCGCGCGACCGTGCGGGAGTGGCTGGAGGCGCTGGTGACCGACGGGTCGGTCGAGGCATCCGCCGTCGCGATCCGCATCCTCGCCGCGATGATTCGGGACGGCTCCCCCTTCGCCGCCGAGGCGCGCAGCGCACGGATCGTGCTGACCGAGGAGAGCGGATTCGTCGCCCCCGTCGTGGGCAAGGTCTTCCGGCGCACGGTGCAGGACGGACTGCGCGACGGCACCACGTACGTCGACCCGAGGCTCTCGGAGGACGAGTCCCTGATCGGTGACCTGGGCGAGATCGGCATTCGCGAGGCCGACCCCCGCGGGCGCTTCATCGGTGTGCTGGAACAGGGGGTCGAGAACTACGGCCCCCAGGACTGGGCCCGCTTCTGGGACCTGTTCCACAACGCGGGCGGTAGCCGTGTCAGCGGCGAGGTCACCTCACGGGTGCCCGATCCGCTGGGGACCCTGTCCGTGCGCACGGTGGACGGACGGTTCCATCGGATGCGCGACTGTCTGTTGCCCGGCCCCGTCGTGCCCGGCGACGGATCCCGCGACGCCTCCGTGGCGGTGGACCCGTCCTTCCACTCGGACGATCTGCGGACCCTGCGCGAGTTCGGCATGCGGGACAGGCCCACGCACGGGCACCGGCCGACGAACGAGGCGTGGTTCGAGGACTACCGGACCGCGATGTACGACAGCTACTGCCGGACCCTGAGCAGCAAGGCCGCCCGGCCGAGCATCTCCCGGATCAAGCTGGAGGGCTCGCCCGTCGGTGGCCCCCTGCACCTCTTGGAACTGCTGTCGGACGAGGGCCGCGCGGCGTTCGTCAGGACGCTGCCGGACGACAGCGTCATCGACACCTGGACCCTGCACGTCGGTGTCCAGGCGTCGACCCGCAAGCCCATCTACTCACCGCTGCGCTGGATGCTGCGCCGCCACGGACGGGTGTCCACGTCCCAGGGCGTGGTCCCGCTCACCGACGCCGTGGGCCCGCAGTTGAAGGCGTACGCGGACGTGCTGCCCGTCGCCGACATCAGCGAGGAGAAGGCCCGCAAGCTGCATCTGCCCGTGCTGGTCGACGAGGTCCCGACCAAACAGTGGGACCGGCTCCTCGAACAGCTCCTCACCAGCGACGACGACGCCTTCGTGGGGCGCACCTACGTGATGCTGACCCGACTGGAGGTGGAGTTCCCGGACCAGCTCACCCGCTGCCGCGTGGGCGCCGAGTGGGCCACCCGCGAGGACCACGAGATCGCCGTGGCGGCGACCGAGGCCGAGTACCGGGCCCTGCGGGCCGAGCAGATCCCGGCGCTGTTCGCAGGTGGGCCGGAGGACGCGGCGCTGTTGGTGAAGACATGGGGGATGCTGCGCCACGCCGATGTCATCAACAAGGAGAACCGCCACGTCGCGGTCGGTGAGCCGGTGCTCCTGACGGACGAGTTCCCGACGCTGCGCCAGCGGCTGGGTCCGACGGTGAACAACCAGCGACTGTTGCGTTGCTCGGAGCTGGAGGAGGTGCTCAGAACACCACAGGGATCCACCACCACCCCGCTCGACAGTGCGCTGCAGGGCACGACGGTCCTGGTGCTGGAGACCGCGGACCGCCTGGCGACGCTCGTCGCGGCCGACCGCGAACTGCGGTGGGGGCTCGAGGAGTCGGGATGCCGAGCGGTGCTCGACGCGCAGGCCCGACAGGAGGCGGACCAGGAGCTCCAGGCCTCCCTGCGACGGGTCCGGCAGGCAAGCAGCGTCGAGGAGAAGTTGGAACTGCTCATCGGCGCGCCCGCGCTCCGGGCCGGTCTTCCCCCGGGGCTGCTGGAGGGCGAACCGCCGGCGCCCGGCGGTGAGGAGCCGTCCCCACGGCGCATCGCCCGCCTGGCCTACGACGCCCACGGCGACGGTGTGCTCCAGGTGCACGCACGGGATCTGCAGCTCGCCTATCCGAGCCATGCCCCGTCCGGCTTCACCGGGGCGTCGGCGGCCGTGAAGTTCGTCTCCGAGTTCGGCTTCCCCGACTCCTTCGCCGGTGCGCGTACGCCGTCGCTGTCGCCCCGGATCGAGGTCGCGGGGCCGACGGCCTTCCCCCGTCTCCACGACTACCAGGAACGGCTGGCGGCGAAGGTCTTCGCCATGCTCGACCGGCTCAGCCCGCAGCGCGCCATGCTCTCCCTGCCCACCGGCGCGGGCAAGACGCGGGTGGCGGCCGAGGCCGTCATCCGGTGGGTCAAGCAGATGGGCGAGCTGCGCGGCCCCATTCTGTGGATCGCCCAGACCGAGGAACTCTGCGAGCAGGCCGTGCAGAGCTGGAGCTTCGTCTGGTCGAAGGTGGGGGCGAACACCCCGTTGACGATCAGCAGGCTGTGGACCACCAACGAGGCGGGACCCGTCACCGAGCGTCCGCACCTGGTCGTCGCCACGGACGCCAAGCTCCGCAACTGCCTCGGTACCGAGAACTACGCGTGGCTTCGCGACGCCTGCCTCGTCATCGTCGACGAGGCCCATGTCGCCATCTCGCCCCAGTACACGGAGATCCTCACTCACCTCGGACTGACCGCGCACGAGACGCGACGTCATCTGCTCGGACTCACCGCCACCCCCTTCCGCAACACGAACGACGCGGAGACCGAGCGCCTCGTCCAGCGGTTCGGCGCCACCCGGCTCGACGACGGGGTGTTCCCCTCCGGCGATCCGTACGCCGAACTGCAGGAACTCGGCATGCTGGCGCGGGTCCGGCACCGGGAGCTGCCGGGCGGCACGATCGAGCTGACCGAGGTCGAAAAGGCGCAGGCCGATCAGTTGAGCCTGCTCGCGAAGTCCGCGGAGCAGCGCCTAGCCGACGACCAGGATCGCAACAGCCGCATCCTGGAGGAGATCGCCGCCATGCCGGGCGACTGGCCGGTGCTGGTCTTCGCCACGTCCGTCGCCCATGCCAAGGTCCTGGCCGCGAGGTTGAAGGGCCTCGGCATCACCGCGGCTTCGGTGGACTCCGCCACGTCCACGGGCGAGCGCCGGCGCAGCATCGACGCGTTCCGAGGAGGCCGTGTGCGGGTCCTCACGAACTACGGCGTGCTGACGCAGGGCTTCGACGCGCCTGCCACCCGGGCGGTCGTCATCACCCGTCCGACGTACAGCCCGAACGTCTACCAACAGATGATCGGCCGCGGGCTCCGAGGCCCCGAGAACGGCGGCAAGGAGGAGTGCCTGATCCTCAACGTCCGGGACAACATCACGAACTACGACAAGGCACTGGCCTTCACCCGGTTCGAGCACCTGTGGAGGGCCCAGTGACCGACGCGTACCTCGACAGCCCGCCGCTCACCGAGGAGCAGCGGGACGTCGTCGGGCGGCCCTGGGACACCCGACTGCTGGTGACGGCGGGCGCGGGTTCCGGCAAGACGCACACGCTCGTCCGCCGGCTGGACGCGCTCATGGGCGATGAGGAGGCGGCACTGGAGGCACGGGAGATCCTGGTCCTCAGCTTCTCCCGTGCCGCGGTGCGGGAACTGCGGGAGCGGATCGCACTCCACGCCCGCGAGGCCCGCCGGGTCCGCGTCCAGACCTTCGACTCCTGGGCGTACGCCCTCCTGCGCGACGAGCAACCCGACCGGGACTGGAGCGCGCTGCGCTTCGACGAACGGATCGGGGAGGCCACGGAGGCGATCCTGCGGGGTTCGGTCGAGAACAGTGAGCAGGGCGCACCCGCCCATGTCGTGATCGACGAGGTCCAGGACCTGGTCGGCGATCGACGGGACATGGTGGAGACGCTGCTCGACCGGTTCCAGGAGGGCTGCGGCTTCACCGTGGTCGGTGACGGGGCACAGGCCATCTACGGATTCCAGGTGTCCGACGAGGACGCCCGTGCGGCGGAGACGAACTACTTCTTCGACTGGCTGCGGGCCTCCTACCCGGACGACTTGGTGGAGCTGCACCTGACCGCCAACTTCAGGGCTCGCACCCCCGAGGCGAAGCTCGCCCTGCCCCTCGGTGCCTCGCTGCACCGACTGCCGTCCGAGACCTCGGCCGCAGAGGCCGCGGGCGAGGACGCCCGACAACGGCTGATCGACGTCCTCCGCACCTGCCCCTCCTTCGGGTCCGTGGACGACGGGTTCACCCTCGACTCCCTGAGGGACTTCGGGGGCACGTGCGCGATCCTGTGCCGGGACAACCGACAGGCTCTCGCCCTCTCGGAGCGGCTGTTCGCCCACGGTGTGCGTCATCGACTCCAGCGGGACCTTCGGGAACGGCCGGTGCCCGCATGGGTGGCGGCGGTGCTGCGCGGCACCGGAACGACGACGTTGACGGAGGAACGCTTCCTGGAACTGCTCGGCTCGGGGCCGATCGCGCCCGTGGGCGATCTCGCCAGGATCTGGAGGTCGCTGCGCGCCGTGGCGCGGGGGCCCCGGGGCACCCTGGACGTCGCCGCCGTCCGGCGGGCCGTGGCGCAGGGAAGGTTCCCCGACGACCTCGCCGCCGCGGAGCCGGCCGGTCTCGTGGTGTCGACGGTCCATCGGGCCAAGGGCCTGGAGTTCGACCGGGTGATCGTGGTCGAGCCGCCGACGCTCGCCGAACTGCGCAAACAGCACACCCATGTCGACCCGGCCGCGGAGGCCCGCGCCCTGTACGTGGCAATGACCCGCCCCCGGGACGACCTGTTCCGTCTGGACGCACCCGACACCGCCCTGATCCGCCGCGACCGCCGCACCGGCCGGTACTACGCGGCCGGTTGGAAGGCGTATCAGCGGTACGGCATCTCGGCAGCGGGCACGGATGTGTCCCGCGAGCATCCACCCGGCACCGACGGCTTCGAGTGCGACGCCGGTGAGGTGCAGGACTACCTGGCCTCCTCCGTCGCCCCGGGGGACGCCCTGGAGCTGCGGTTGCAGCACGGCATGCCCCTGGCCTCGGACGAGAGCCCGCCGTACACGGTGTTCCACCGGGATCGCCCCGTGGCCGTCGTCTCGGGGGCCTTCCGGCAGGACCTGTACGGCTCGCTCAAGATCAACAAGACCTGGGACGTCAGCTGGCCGACGATCGTCGAGGGGTTCCGCGTGGACTGTCTGGAGAGCGTGGCGGGCAGCACGGCCTCCGGGGCACGCGCCGGGCTGGGCGAGCACGGTGTCTGGATGGTCCCCCGCATGTCGGGGCTCGGTCGCCACCGGTGGACCGACGCGCACACACACGAGGAGAACGACCGATGAGGGACGTGTCGCAGCCGCACGCCGCCCACTACGCGGTACGCGAGGAGCTCGTCGATCAGCTCCGCCGGGACCTGATGGGGCCCGGACATCCGGACGAGATCCTGACCCAGGACCCCCCGGTCACGGCCTACCCCGTGGGGGTCCTCTTCCCGCGCCCCTCGGACCCGGGGGCCGAACGGGCCCTGGACGACGACGCCGCCGAGGTGGACGGATTGGACACGGCCCCCCTGTCCCGCGGACGCGGCGACGTCGAGGAACCGATGCCGGATCTCGGGACCCCGGGTACGGGCGATCGCCGCCCTTCCTCCATGGGGATCACGTTCGCCGTGGACCCGACGAAGTCGTCGAGCATCGTCGTGCACGCGGAGGCCGCGATGTACGACCCGGTCGACGCCCGGGGACATGCCGTCTCGGCCTCGCGGGCGGAGGCCCGCACCGTCTCGGACCAGAAGGAGCACTGGCGCCGGCGTGTCCTCGACCTCGGTCCCACGACCGTCGATGTCACGGCCCCGACGTTGCATCGTCCGCCGCCCCTGCACGTGGGGGTCCGTGTGGAGATCCTGGTGCGCCCGCCCATGGCCGGGACCGTCACGGTCACCGTCACCCTGATCAACACCCACCGGGTGAGTGAACGGGAGCTGCAGGACGCGCACTGCCTCTACCAGCCCCGACTCACCGTGACGACGCCGTCGGGAGCGCCCGCCTTCGTGGAGCGGCCCGCCGGCCGGCGGGCGGTGGACCCCGAGGTGGCCACGTCCAGGCTGCTCCACCGCCACGCCCCGACCTTCGCGATGGGGCACGGCTGCGCGGCGGAGTGGGACTGGGCCCCGCCGCCCGTCGGCGACACCGCTTTCCGGGCCGCCGCCGTCACCTCCGTACGCACGGAGTTCCTGCCGGCGCACGAGGTGCTGTTGACCGACTCGAATCCGGACATCGACGACTCCGCACTCACGATGCACGGTCTGGCGACCCGCCCGGAGAGCGAGGTCCTGGCGTCGCTGAAGAGGCTGATGGCCGACTACGAGGAGTGGATCGACCGACGGGAGTCCGAGTCCGCGGGCTTCCGGGGCACGCTCTACGCGGATCCCGCGCACGCGCAGATCGAGCAGTGCCGTATGGCCCTGGCACGGATGCGGCGCGGCATTCGCGTGCTCGCCGAGAACCCCGACGCGATGCGGGCGTTCCGGCTGGCCAATCGCGCCATGGCACACCAGCGGGCACGGGGCGAGTGGGTGCGCGACGGGCGCGTCGGCGCACCCGACGAGACGCGCGGTCGGTGGCGCCCGTTCCAGGTCTCGTTCATGCTGCTGTGTCTGGAAGGCATCGTCGACCCCGAGCACGACGACCGCGGGATCGCGGACCTGTTGTGGTTCCCCACCGGTGGTGGCAAGACCGAGGCGTACCTCGGACTGATCGCCTTCACCACGTTCCTGCGGCGCCTGCGGCTGAAGGAACGCGGTGCCGGCGTGACCGTACTCATGCGGTACACCCTGCGCCTGCTGACCCTTCAGCAGTTCGAGCGGGCCGCTGCCCTCATCTGCGCCATGGAACGCATCCGCCTCGACAACGTGGCGGCACTCGGCGACGAGCCGATCTCCATCGGCATGTGGGTCGGTCAGTCCGCCACTCCCAACCGTCTCTCGGACGCGGAGGAGAGCCTGGTCGAGCTGCGTAAGGAGCGCGAGCTCCAGGAGCGCAACCCGGTCCAGTTGCACGCCTGTCCCTGGTGCGGCACCCGACTGGACGCGTTCCAGTACGAGGTCGACGCGGCGGCCCGGCGGATGCGTGTCCGCTGTCCCGACGACTGGTGCGACTTCCGCGACGGTCTCCCGGTCCATCTCGTCGACGAGTCCGTGTACGACGCCCGGCCCACGTTGGTGATCGCCACCGTCGACAAGTTCGCCGCGATGCCGTGGCGGGTGGAGACGGCCGCGCTCTTCAACCGGGACCGCGCGGACGGCACGCCCCCGCCCGAGCTGATCGTCCAGGACGAGTTGCACCTCATCTCGGGCCCGCTCGGCACCCTGACCGGTCTGTACGAAACGGCCGTCGACCTGCTGTCGGAGCGCCCGAAGGTCATCACCTCGACCGCCACGATCCGTCGGGCGTCGGACCAGGGGAGGATGCTCTTCAACCGAAAGGTCGCGCAGTTCCCCCCGGCGGGCATCGACGCACGGGACTCCTGGTTCGCGGTCGAGACGCCCAGGGAACGGAAGGCGAGCCGCCAGTACGTCGGACTCCTCACCCCGAGCACCAGCCAGTCGACGCTGCTCATCCGCACGTACGCGAACCTCCTCCACCGGGCCGCACAGGTCGACGTCGACGACGAGGTGCGCGACGCGTACTGGACGCTCGTCGGCTATTTCAACAGCCTCCGTCTGTTGGCCGCGGCCGAGCTCCAGGTCAACGACGACGTCGTCGACTACGTGGAGTACTTGGCCGCGCGCGACGCACGTCCGGTGCGCAGGATCGACGAGCAGATCGAGCTGACGAGTCGCGCCAGTTCCAGTGACGTTCCCAGGCTCCTGAAGCAGTTGGAGAAACGATTGCCGGATCCGGACGTGGCCGATGTCCTGCTGGCCACGAACATGATCTCGGTCGGTGTCGACGTGGACCGGCTCGGCCTGATGGCGGTCATGGGCCAGCCCCAGACGACGGCCGAGTACATCCAGGCGACAAGCCGCGTCGGGCGCCGGCATCCGGGCCTGGTGGCGGTGATGCTGAACTCGTCGCGTTCCCGCGACCGTTCCCACTACGAGAGCTTCCAGCACTTCCACTCCGCCCTGTACCGGGAGGTCGAGTCCACGAGCGTGACGCCCTTCTCCTCGCGCGCACGCGACCGCGGCCTGCACGCCGTGGTCGTGGCCCTGGCCCGCATCCTCATCCCGGCCGCGGGACCGAACGAGGGCGCCGGGCGCATCCGGGAGTTCCGCGA
Source organism: Streptomyces sp. NPDC001515 (assembly GCF_053597115.1). NCBI lineage: Bacteria > Bacillati > Actinomycetota > Actinomycetes > Kitasatosporales > Streptomycetaceae > Streptomyces > Streptomyces sp. NPDC001515. The sequence continues at coordinate 24,746 of NZ_JBSFHN010000009.1, read as the reverse complement.
GGAGTTGGAGCGGGCGGTCCGCGTCCCGCTGCTCGCCCGCGTCCGGTCGGTCGCCCCGGAGGAACACCGGCCGACCGCCGACGCCTTCGACGCGTTCGTCGACTGGTGGGAGGGCGAGGCCGAAGCACACGGCGGGCTCCTGTACGAACCCCGTCGCGGCAACCGGACGCCTTCCCTGCTGAGCGCGTTCGACGACGAGGACCCGCACACCTGGTCCACCCTCTGGAGCCTGCGCGACGTCGACGCCGAATCCGCCCTGTTCATGGAGGCATCCCGATGACACCGCCCCCCGCACGACGCCGCAGGGCGGCCGGCCCGCCCGAACGCAGCTATCCGCGCCGAGGCTCGGTGCGCCGCGCGCAGATGATCACCACCTACGGGGTCGGTTCGATCGTCGCCGTCGACAACGAGTCGTTCATGGTGAGCGGCATCGACTCCTGGAACACGTCCGAGGCCCCGCCCGTCTACGAACACCGTCTGGCCCGCGTGCTCGGTGTGAGGTCGTTCCGTCTTCCGCCGGCCTCGGACGACACCAGCAAGGACGGCGTCCGGGTCCGCCGCTTCCCCCTCTGGCACTCCTGTCCCGAATGCAACGCGCTCCAGCACGTGAGCCGATTCAACTCTCCCCCCGGAAAGAACGAGTGCGGGGAGTGTGCCGAGGAGCTGGTTCCCTCACGCTTCGTCATGGCCTGCCCGCGCGGACACATCGAGGACTTCCCGTACTGGAAGTGGGCGCACCGCAACAACCGGCAGGAGGGCGAGGCCGGGCTGTGCGGTGGTGAGTTGCGGATGCGCACCAGCGGAAGGACGGCGTCGCTGCGGTCGATCCTGATCTCCTGCACGTGTGGTATCCCGGAGGTGTCCATGGAGGGCGCGTTCCGTCGTACCGCGTTGGCGGACCTGAAGGTCTACTGCGGCGGGAAGCGCCCCTGGCTGGGCAAGGCAGCCGTCGAGGACTGCGCGGAGAAGCCGCGCACCCTCCAGCGCGGTTCGTCCGTCGTCTGGCAGCCCGTCGTGAGAACGGCCCTGTCGATTCCGCCGTGGAGCGACAGTCACACGACTCGCCTGGAGCCCCACTGGGACACCCTCCGCGCGATGAAGGACAACCCGATCGGAATGGAGGGCTTCCTCAAGGCCATCGGCGCCCAGGAGAACTACACCTTCTCGGTCGATCGGGTCATGAGCCTTCTGGAGGCGGAGAATCACGAGGACACCGCCCAGGACGAGGACCACGGCACCGACAGCGCCTACGTGGCCCTGCGCCGGCAGGAGTACGAACGCCTGGTCGCCGGCCGTCCCGAGGAAGGGACCGACCACAAGGACGCATTCGTCTGCGAGCCACCGCGCACGTCCGCGACGGGCCTTGCGCCCTACGGGGTGACCGGCCCGATGTTGGTGAAGCGGCTCCGTGAGGTCCGCGCCCTGAAGGCGTTCTCCCGCGTCGACATGCCCGAGACGCACGCGGACGTCCACGAGGCCCCGCTCTCCCTGGAACCGATGGACTGGCTCCCGGCCATGGAGGTCACGGGCGAGGGCGTCTTCCTGCGCCTGGACGAAGAGCGCCTCGACGACTGGGCCCGCAGCGCCGCCGTGGCGGCCCGCGCCGACCGCATCCGGAGCAACCATCTCCGCATGCTCCGGGAGCGTGCCAAGGATCCCGCCTCGGTTCCCGACTCCCCGGCCGATGCGCGCATGGTCCTCCTGCACACCTTGTCCCACGCCCTCATCAACGAGTGGAGCCTGGACGGCGGCTACCCCGCAGCATCGCTCCGGGAGCGCCTGTACACGGACGAGACCATGGCCGGTCTCCTCATCTGCACCGCCACCAGCGACTCGGCGGGCAGCCTCGGCGGACTGGTCGCCCAGGGCGAACCCGACCGCCTGGAGTCCGCGCTGCGTTCGGCGCTGCTGCGGGCCCAGTGGTGCTCGGCCGACCCGCTCTGCGTCGAGTCCGGCGGCAGCGGCGTGGGCGGCATCAACCTCGCCGCCTGCCACGCATGCGTCCTGCTGCCGGAGACCAGTTGCGAACACAACAACGGGCTCCTGGACCGTGCCTTGCTGATCGGAACGCCGGAGGACCCGTCGATCGGCTTCTTCAGCGAGGTGCTGCGCGACTGACGCCCTCACCCCGCCGACCGCACCCCCACCAACTCACCGCCCTCCGGATACACCAGCCGGTCGCCCGTCAGGAGGAACGGGGGGCCGCTCGTCGGGAGGTGCCAGGTGGTTGTGTTGTCGCTGTCGAGGGCCAGGATCTGGCCGTGGCGGCCGGTGGCGGGGAGGTACCAGAGGCCGTCCTGGAGGGCCTGGGCGTCGGGGGTGAGCTTCCGGGGGCGGGGGCGTGCGCCCTCGGGGAAGGCGGGGTTCAGGGTGCGGTAGGTGCCGTCGGGGAGGTGGGCGACGATGCCGAAGCGGTCCGCGACGGGGTATTCGTCGGGGTTGAGGCGGCTGTGGAACGTGCCGTCGTAGTCGTCACCGATGAGGGCGCCGGCGGCGTCGGGCAGGACGAGGTCGGAGGACTGGATCAGGGGGATCGAGGGGTCGTAGCGGCAGCCGTCGCGGAGGGGGGCCTGGGGCTGGTTCCAGGTGAAGGTGCGCTGCCAGACCGGGGCGGGTGCCAGGGAGTCGGCGTCGTACGCGGCGACCCGGGCCCGGCAGTCGGGGGCGTGGGGGACAGTGGTCACGATGACGCGGTAGAGGGTGCGGATCACCTGGCCGATGTCGCCCGGGGGGAGGCGCAGGGGCCGGGAGAGGGGTTTCTCCTCGCCCCCGCGAACCACCATGAGGTGGCCGTCCGCGACGAGTACGAGTGCGTCGCAGGTCTCGTTGACCTCGGGGGGCGAAGAGGGGAACGAGCGGCTGCAGGGCTCCGCGAAGGCAGCCGGTCCGTGGGGGTGCCGGGTCCACAGGACCCTGCCGGTGAGCCCGTCCCATGAGGTGAGGGTGCAGAGGTCGCCGGGCAGGCAGGTGGCGGCGATGACCTGATACCGGGTGCCGGGTGAGGACGTGACCCTGATCAGACGCGGCGTTCCGGCGGGGCGCCGCGGGGGCCGCGCGGTCAGCCGGGTGAAGACGCCGGTGGCCGGGTCGATCGCCCCCAGGCTCGGGAACCGTCCGTGCTCGGCCGCGCCGACCAGCGTCAGCTGGCCGTACGGCGGCGCGGTGGTCGCGTGCGGCCCGCCCGGCCTGCCGGTGAGCGCGAACGCGGCCGGCAGCGTGGTGCGCCACAGCACCTTCCCGTCCTCGTCGATCCGCGCCACCGCCGTGCCCTGCCCGATGACCCCCAGCTTCCGGTCCACCAGCGACCAGCCACCGGTAGCGTCCGTCGGCACCGGCAGCGGGACCCGGAAGGCTTCCTCCACACCCCGGGTGGCGCCGACCTGCGGCGGCGGGGGTCCGAAGCAGCCGGTCAGGAGCAGCGGAAGCAGGAGAAGGAGCGGTGCGAGACGGCCGCCCCCGCGCGGACCACCGCGCCCGCCCCCGCCTCCACCACCGCGCCCGCCGCCCCGCCCAACCACGCGTGCGCCCCCGCGCCCCTGCCCGTACGACCCCATCGCCACCGTCGCCCCCCATGTCCCCGTCCCTCAACCACCCTCCTCAGCGCAGGTGTTCACACGGACACGAACCACGACCGATTCGGTCACGGCCCGGAACGATCGCCTCCCTTCGTACACACAATGTCGCCATCAGCTACACGCAATCCCCACAACAGGCTTAGGATCCTCCTCATCTCGCGCTCCGGGCGGCTCATGCCCCGGAGGGCCGCCCGTGTGCGGCGGCGGATTTCCGAGAGCAGGAACGCAGGGGGTGGCATGTCTCTTCGGGTTGCACCGAGGTCTTCGATATCCGGCGGTGTCCGGGGCGGCAGGGGCGGCGGGAAGGCGCGTCGCGCCTACGGGGCCCTGGTCACCGGACTGGTGGCGCTCTCCCTCGGCCTCACCGGCTGCACGGGCGACGACGACGCCTCGGCCACCGTCAGCACCTCGCCCTCGGCCGCCGCTTCCGCGTCCGTCTCGCCGAGCCCGACGCCGACTCCGACGCCCACGCCGTCGGAGTCGGCGTCCGAGTCGCCGTCGCCGTCGCCGTCCGCGACGCCGTCGAAGAAGCCCGTCGCGGCGGTTCCCGTTCGCGACTACACCGGGTGGAACCTCCAGAAGGCCGTGTCGGACGCGCGCGGCCACCATGTCGCCGCCGTCTCGTACGCGGACGCGAGCGAGCTGCACCGCAACGTCGTACACGCGTCCAACTGGAAGGTGTGCAAGCAGAGTCCGTCGAGCGGTACGTACACCGCCGCGACCCGGGTCTCCTTCAAGGCCGTCGTGGCGAGCGAGTCGTGCGCGAACCCGCCGAAGGCGTCGTCCGGGACGTCGTCGTCCTCCGGAGGCGGTTCGGGCTCCTCCGGCGGCTCCGGTTCGTCGGGCGGTTCGGGCGGCGGTTCCTCCGCGAGCGGCGGCGGCTCCTCCGACACCGAGGTGTGCAGCATCCGGTCGAACGCGGGGAACTGCTACCGCGCCGGGCAGTTCTGCCGGAAGGCCGACGTCGGAGCCACCACCACGGACGCGTCCGGACGCCGCATCACGTGCGGCTTCCAGTCCGGCGCCAACCGCTGGCACTACTGATCCCGCGTACGTCCGGTGCCCCGAGGATGCGTGCAACCCGCCACCGCGCCCCGGGGCACCGGCACGTCCGCGAGCGGACGCCCCTCCCGTACGGAATCGCGCCACGCACGGAATCGCGCCACCGTTACGGAATCGCGCCACCGTTTCGGAATCGCGCCACCGTTACGGAGTCGCGCCACCGTTCACCGTCCGGCGGCGTCACCGCACCGAGGGGCGCTCCCGGGTCGACCAGTACGTGTCCTCGGTCATCCCGAGGAGCACCACGTCGTGGTACGCCCCCGCGACGTACTCGTGGTCGCGGAGCCGGCCCTCCTCGGTGAAGCCGAGCCCGCGGTAGAGGGCCAGCGAGGGCTCGTTGAACGCGTAGACCTCCACCTCGCACTTGTGCGCGCGCTGTTCGGCGAACATGTACGTCAGGATGATCCCGGTCGCGTCGGCCGCGTACCCCTTGCGGCGGTGCGCGCGGCTGATCTCGATGCCCGTACGGAACCGTCCCGCGCGGGCGTCCGTCTCCCCCACCGTCACCGACCCCGCGAACGCCCCGTCCGCCAGCCCTTCCACCACCAGGCGGAACGCCTCACCGCCCGGTGCCCGGCCGGCCCGCTCCGCCGTCCAGGCGCGGAAGCTCTCGGCGGAACGCGGCGGCTCGACCAGATCCGCGTTCCTGGCGTCCACGGTGTCCCGGGCCAGGTCCTGGAAGCCCTGCCAGTCCTCGGGTTCGACGCCTCGCAGTCGTACCCTCGCACCCGTCCACATATCCGCCACGGCACCCTCTGCCCATCCCACATCCGTACGTACACCTCGCGTGTACGTACACCACGCATGTACGTACACCACGCATGTACGTACACCTCTCGCGCACGTACACCTCTCGCGTGCGCGCATCGCCGCGCGTCACACCACGAGCGAACCCCCGTCCGCCTCGGGCGTGGCTTCGAGGTCCGCCAGGAACTGCTCCGGCGTCTGGTAGCGCGCACCGGGGTCGCGGGCCGTGCACCGGCGGATGACCGCCTTCAGCTCGGGCGAGACCGGCAGCACGTCCGGGTCGACGTCCTCGTTGACGATCGCGTAGAGCCGGGCCTGCATCGATCCCTGGGCGAACGCCGAGCGGCCCATCAGGCACTCCCAGAGGAGCAGGCCGAGCGTGAAGATGTCGGAGCGGATGTCGAGGCTGTCGCCGTTGAGCTGCTCGGGGGACATGTAGCCGGGCGTGCCGACCATCATCCCCGTGAGGGTGATCTCCGGGAGCGAGGCGTCACCCCGCGTCCCGTGCACCAGTCCGAGGTCCACGATCACCGCGCCGCGCTCCCGGTGCAGGATGACGTTGCTGGGCTTGAGATCGGTGCGGGACAGCCGCAGCTGCGCCAAGTGCACGAGTGCGGAGCCCAGTTGGCGCGCCAGGACGGCCGTACGTGCCGGAGTGAGGGGTCCTTCGTCGCTCATGAGGGTGCGGAGGGTGGGCCCCTCGACGTACTCCATGATCAGCGCGAGGCTCGGCTCGTCCACCACGTCCACCGTCCGCGCGATGTGCCGGTGCCGGACCCTCATCCCGATGCTCGCCTCGCGCCGGAACCGCGCGCGCATGGTCTCGTCGGTCGTGAGGGCCGCGTTCAGCAGCTTGACCGCCACCTCGTCGCCGGTCTGCAGGTCGCGCCCCCGGTAGACCGCGCCCATCCCGCCCTGGCCGATCAGCGGTCCCACCTCGTACCGCCCGGCGAGCCGCGTCATCAGCCGGCCCCCGCCGGCGACCGCGGTCACGAAGGTCTCGGCGTCCGGGTCGGGGGTGGCCCGGGCGACGGGGCCGCGCCCCGTCCCGGGAGGGGACGGCTGGACGTCCGGCCCGGGAAGCACCCCGGCCAGCCCCAGGTCCGCCCGCTCGCTCTCGCTGAACCTGGCCAGGCCCGGGAGCCGGTCGGCGTATTCGTCGGACAGGCGGTAGTAGGCGGCGCCGACGGCGGCCACGTTTCCGATGACCGTACGGTCCGCCCCGCCGCGCTCGCTCACGACGGTGATCACGTTCCTCCGCACCAGATGCCGGAGCAGTCGGTCGACGAAGGGCAGGTCGACCTGGAGCAGCGGGTCGATCTCCGACTCGATCTCGCCGGCCGTGAAGGCGCGCCCTCTGCTGCGCAGGATCCAGTCCAGGATGTGGAAGCCGCCGAGCCGGCGCCGGTCCTCGTCGAGCGGAAGGAGTGCGTGCCCGGCGCGGCCCCCGCCCGGCGCCACGGTCTCGGCCACGACGGCTTCGAGTTCGCTGTAGAACGCGACGCGCGGCAGGGTGTCCTCGTCCAGCACCAGCGCCGGACTGCCGCTGTCGTCGTCCCAGACGACGAGTCCGTTGAGCTCCTGGAGCAGCCTCCGCAGGACGCCGCGCGACTTGAACCGGAGGTAGCGGATGAGGAGGTCGAGCGGGACGGCGTCGCTGTCGGCAGGGTCCATGCCGGCGGGATCCATGTCGGCAGAGTTCCTGTCGGCAGAGTTCCTGTCGGCAGGGTCCATGCCAGCAGGGCCCATGCCGGCGGGGCCCCTGCCGGCAGGGTCGCCGCCGCCCCGGGGTCCGGCGGGCCCCGCGTCCGGCCCGTCCGCCGTCCCCCGCGCCGCTCCGTCCTCCGCCTCCCCCCGCCGCACGAGTTCCCGTATCAGCCGGTCCGGCGCGTCCCACAGGCACGGTACGTACATCCGCCAGGCGAAGACGCTCTCGTACAGGCCGTTCCCCCGGTCGGCGTCCCGCAGCGCACTGTCGTGCAGGTCCGGCCCGCCGATCAGCAGGAAGTGGGCCCCCCGGGACGTCAGCACGCTCTTGAGCCGCCCGAGCAGGGTCTCCAGCGCGGTGAGCGCGTCCCGCGAGTTCTCCGTGAGCTTGTCGACCTCGTCGAGCACGACGACCGGATGGATGCGCAGCCGGGCGCTCCGGCGCCGCCGCAGCAGTCCGCGCCGCTCCCTGCGGACGTGGCCGAGGTCCAGGAGCTGGATGATCCGCACCAGGTCGTGCTCGACGTCGAGTTCCGAGTACGCGAGGAAAGACGCCTCGGTCGCCCGCGAACTCATCTGCTTTCCGGACAGGTTCGCACTGGGCGAGAACGAGCCGAGGGGCCCCTGCGACGCCGCCATCCCCACGGTCCCGCCGCGTTCGCTCCCCTCCGAATGCGTCTGCTTGAAGGAGAGCGAGGTCCGCATGTACGCGAGGATCAGCGCGTTCTGCACGTCCCCGGGCAACTGCTCCATCAGCCCCCGGTCCTCCAGCGTCTCGAAGACCCGGCGGACCACCGCGAACAGCAACTGGTCGGACTCCATGTGCCGCGCGACGTTCAGGTGTACGGGCAGCAGCACGTCCCCCGCCGGCCGCGCCCGGGCCGCCTCCTCCAGCGCCCGCATCACCAGCGTGGACTTCCCGACGCCCCGGAACCCGGTGATCAGGAACGTGCCCCCGTGGGAGTACGTCAGCCGCCTCCGCAGATCGGCCACCAGCTCCCCGTGCCCCAGAACCGGAATCGCGGGATCGTCCACCGGCAGCGGCTCGTGGATGTAGCGGAACCCCCTGTGCAGCGCCACCCTCGGCACACGCCTCAACTCCCCCTCGCCTCGGCCGCCGAGAGTACCTGCCGGGGGCCCCGGCCGCGGGCTCGTTTCCGGCCGCTGTTGCGGAGTGGGGGCGGTGAGGGTCCGGGGGCGGCGCCGTCAGCGTACGAGGGCGCGGTCAGCGTACGAGGGCGCGGGGAGAGTACGGAGGGCGCAGGGAGCTAACGGGAGCGCGGCAAGGGCACGGGAGCGCGGTGAGCGTACGGAGCCAGCTTCCGGCCCCGGGCCCGTCCCGCCCCATCCCGTCCCGTCCCGTTCCCGTGGGCGCCCGGATCAGCCGAGGCGCTTGTGCATCACGACGCACGGACGGTCGAGGGCCCGGTCCCTCCGGCGGTCGATCTCCTCCCAGCCCAGGGAGGTCCAGAACGCGAGGGCGGCCGGGTTGTTCTCCAGGACGGCGAGCCGGATTCCACGCCGCCCCTCGCCCCGGAACCGTTCCTCCACCATCCCCACCAGTCGGCGCCCGATGCCCGTACGGTGGAACGCCCCGCCGACCAGCAGCAGCCCGATCCACGGCAGACCGTCCCCCGGATGCCGGTCGAGCAGACAGACGAGCCCGGCAAGCCGCCCCTCCGCGTCACGGGCCACCAGCACCTCGCTCCCCTCCGCCGCCGCCTCCTCCCGCAGGTCGGCTTCGACCCGCTCGGCGTCGACGTCTTCGGGGTCGTACTCCCCCGAGGCCCGGCAGTACTCGGGATTGCTCGCGTACAGCGCGACGATCCCCTCGATCTCCTCCGGGGTGAAACCGAGCGGACGCAGGGAGAACGCGGGGGCGGACGGCCGCTCCTCGGAGGGCCGCTCCCCGGGGGACCGCTCCCCGGGCAGCCGCCGGGGCATGGGCGGATTCGACATGTCCGCCACGTTAGGCGTTATGCGCTGCCCGCTACCGCTGCTCGCCGTCCGACGCCCAGAGCGCCGGCCCCGGCCCGGTCTCCGACGCGGGTGTCTGCGCACCGGCCCGGATTCCGTTCGGGGCCCCGACCGTCCCCTGCGGAACCTTCCCGCCGCTTCGAACGATCGGGGCCGCCTTCAGAGGGCCGGTCCGGGACGGTGGCTACCCGTACGGCAGGCAGATCGCCCAGGCGTGGATCGCGGCACCGGGAGTGGAATCCCGCGGGACGGGGACCTCCCAGCCCGTGTTGGTGCTGTTGGGGTGGCCCTTCTCGCCAATGCCCGCGTAGGTGTTGGGGCCGTCCGAGGTGTACCCGCCGCCGACGAGGGTGTAGCCGGTCGGGCAGGTGGCCGTGGCCACGGAGGTGCCGTCCGCCGGAACGGACGGGCCGTTCACCGTGATGCTGGGCCCCGATACTCCGGCCGGGCCAGCGGGACCAGCGGGGCCCTCGGGACCAGCAGGTCCTGCGGGACCAGCAGGACCAACGGGGCCAGCGGGGCCCTCCGGTCCCGCCGGTCCGGGAGGTCCAGGAGGTCCGGGAGGTCCGGGAGGTCCGGGAGGTCCTTGGCATTCGTGGCTGTGATGACCGCAGGAGCCCTGGCCTGCTCCCCCGTCGGCGAGGGCCGGCTGAGCACCGAGTACACCGATACCGACAGTGGCGGCGGTGAGAGCGAGAGTGGAAAGTCTTCGACGGATCTTCATCCAGGGGCCCTTTCTGACCTGGGGAAAACCGCAGCTTTCACGGGTGTGATCACATCTACCAGCGGCCTCGGACCCGGGCACTTCCAGAAGGACCGAACGGAAGCAACGTTCTGACGCCGGTGGCGGCGTCGGTGTCGGAGGCCGGCCCGGCGGTGCTCAGTAGGGCGCGTGACAGGCACCGAGAGCCACCGGGAACGTTCCACCCCGTTCCCGTGCCACCTCCACCAGGTGCCCGAACTGCGCCATCCGCAGTCCCTCAAACATCACCCTTGGTGAGGCCAGGCCACCCCCGCAGGCGCGGGGACCACCGTTCGTAAACGCCCGGCGCGCGGCGCACGCCCGGACCACCCCCGCAGATGCGGGGAGCACACCTGGCTCTCCGCCGCCCAACACGGCGAGACCGGGCCACCCCCGCCACACGCGGGGAACACGGGCACACCGCCGAGCGCGGCGCCGTGGCGTCGGGACCATCCCCGCACATGCGGGGTGCGATCTCCGGGACCTGACTCTTCTCCCCAGCAAGCGTAGGCCAACCACCTTTCCTCGCAGGCAAGTTGCTGCACGCCCGCCTGCGGTGCTCAGCGAGGGCGCGCTGCGACCTGGCACGGGCGGGCCCTTCGACCCACACCCACGGCGCCCCTAGACGAAGCAACCCACCTCATCCACCCACACCCGCTCCCCGCGCCCGCGCTCGCGCCCGCTCACCGTGAGACCGAAACGCCCCCACCCCGGCCACCCTCGGCCCACCCACCAGTCGTGGGCGGCCCGGACCTCGTCCCAGAGGCGGCGGGGCCCCTGCTGCCAGACGCGGGCGGGCTCCTCGCCGTCGGTGAGCAGAGCGCATGCCCAGGATCGATCGCCGCGGCCGTAGAACCAGTGGGGTTGAGCGCCGTCGCGCTTCGCTGCGACGGTGTACGTGCAGTCGCGTACGCGCAGCCCCAGCGCGAAGGTCAACGCGCCGAAGCGGCCCGACTCGGCGAGGTCCCGTGCCGCGTCGCCGGGCTCCATCGACGGCGCGGTGTCGGGTAGTTGACGCGCGTACGCCTCGTGGTCGACCGGTGCGGAGCGCTGCGCCCTGAGCTTCATGAACTCGGCCGGCCCCGTGAACCTTCCGCTCGCACTCTCGCCGTCCTCCTCCACGCGAAGCCGGACGATCCCATCGGTGTTGGTGAAGGCCGTGCCCCACGGAGCCACGATGACCCCGCCGGGGCGCGTCTGCGCGACCCAGGCGTACGGGAGTTGGCGCACCCCGCACGTGGCGATGACGCGGTCGAACGTGCCGCGCCCCGGCGCACCCGCGCGACCGTCCCCGTGGAGGACGTCCATGGGCGCGCCGAAGAAGTGCGCCAGCGCTTCCCGGGCGCGAGTCGCTACCGCTTCGTCCACTTCGACGGTGACGACGTTCTCGTCCCCGACCTTGTGAGCGAGGAGCGCGGCGTTCCAGCCGGTTCCCGTGCCGATCTCCAGGACGCGGCAGTAGTCGTCCACGGTGAGGGCGTCGAGCATCCGGAACACGACGCTCGGCATCGATGCCGACGACGTGGGCGACCTCCCCGGCTCACGCCCCGCGTGCTGCCCGTCGTCCCACTGCGTCACGATCGGCACGTCCGCACGCGCGTAACCCCGCCACGCGGCCGGCTCCTCGGCCCGCGACACGTGGACCGTCGCACCGGTCACGCAGTCGAACGGCCAGATCGTGTCCGGCAGGAACGCCTCACGGGGTACGCGAGCGTAGGCGTCCCACCATCCCGCCTTCAGGACACCGGCACGGGTCAGGGCGTGCGCGGTGCCTTCGCGCGTGGCGTACGCGGGATCCGTCGGCCTCTCGAAGTCGGGGAGGCCGTCTCCGCCGTGGCCCCGGCCGCCATCCGCCCGCGTCGCGACGGGCCTCGCTCCGTTCGTCATCCGCTCCATCCGTCCCTTGAGTGCTGGTGATCCTGCGTGCCGGGACTCCCCAGCCGGTACTTGGCACGCATCGCGTTCGTTTCGCGCACGCGATCGCGGATGCCGTCCAAGGCGCCTGACGGTTCCGTCGCGGCCCGCGACGGGGCATCCGGACAGACCGGCGCCCCGCACCGACACGGCGGAAACGCCACGAGCGATGCGTATGGGGTGAGATCCGGCCCCTGCCGCACCTCGCCGCTCCGGGCGTCGTCGTCGGCGCGGGCACGGGTGGGGAGTGGGCCAGGAGTCGGGGCGGTTCCAGTTCCACGCTCTTCTACGGACACGCTTTCGTATCCCTCCGTAGCTCTTTCACTACCAGGAGCGCTCAGAGTGGCCTAACCTCGCGAGGACAGCAACGTGGCAACGTAGCTGCCGAGGAGGGCACATTGGCTAACATCAAGAAGCTGAATCCGAGCTTTTCCCCGCAGGCCGCCTACGGCGCACGGATACGTGAAGTACGCGAGGCCCGTGGCTGGATTCAGGATCACCTCGCCTCGGTGATCGGGTGCAGCGGGCGCCACATCTCGGCCATTGAAACCGGCCGCAAACCCGCAACCCTTCTCTTCTCGCGGAAGATCGATGCAGCATTCAACCTGGCCGGCACGCCCGGCTCCTTCGAGCGTGAATGGCGCCAGCTCAAAAACGGCAGCATGCTGGAAGGCTTCGCCGAATACGTGAGTTACGAGAAGCGCGCCACAGAAATCCGGATGTTCGAACTCGGACTCATCCCCGGCCTGATGCAGACCCTGGAGTACGCGCGGGCCGTGAACGGTGGCTACGTAAAACGTGGATCCGTCACCGCCGAACAGGCGGAGGAGCGCGTCGACCGCGTGATGCAACGACAGGCCACAGTGGCCAGACCCAGGCCGCCCATGGTGTTCATCGTCCTGGACGAAAGCGCCCTCCTCCAGCAAATCGGCGGCCCGGCGGTCATGGAAGCCCAGTTGGAACGACTGGAAGAACTGGCCGCACTCCCCAACTGGTTCATCCACGTGGCGCCCTTCTCCCTGGGAGAACGGCGCGCATTCAACCTGCCCCTCAACCTGCTCACTCTCGCCGACCGCTCCCTCGTCGCGTACGCGGAGTCCGAAGCCCAGGGTCACGTCGAACGCGAACCGTCCCTCGTCATACCCATGCTCACCGCTTATCATCAGCTTCAGAGCGAGGCGTTGTCGCAGGCGGCGTCAGTGAATATGATCAGGGACTTGCGCAAAGCCAGTCCACGGTAATCGAATCTCCTGACGCCATCTCTTCTTCAATGCGACCTGCACCGAAGCGAGTTCGACCGGGGCCCCGGCCTGCGACACCTGTCAGCCCTACACGGGCCCACCCCTCGTTCGCACAGGGCCATCCACAGGCAGCATCAAGGGTGGGCAACCCTGGCAATGAAGCAGCAAAGGGCCGAGAGTGACCCGAGAAGGATGAAATGCGCGCTGTGTCCTATAGGTCGGAGTTTGGCAAAGTGGGTAAAATCCAGCCCCCAGAGAGATAACACCGCAGGTCAGCTCCTGTGGTCCCCGCGCACGCGGGGGTGGTCCCCCGGCACATCTCGAAGCCGTCACTCACCGGGTGTGGTCCCCGCGCACGCGGGGGTGGTCCCCGCGAATGGATAACGAATGTACCTCGCAGCAGGTGGTCCCCGCGCACGCGGGGGTGGTCCCAACGAGTGCGTGGAGGTGGCACGCCTCCACGCGTGGTCCCCGCGCACGCGGGGGTGGTCCCGACTGACCGGGAAAACGGTTTCGGGACAGTCGGTGGTCCCCGCGCACGCGGGGGTGGTCCCTGCACAGCAAGGGGCTCTACTTGGACGCCCCGGGTGGTCCCCGCGCACGCGGGGGTGGTCCCTGGATCCGCAACGCACACTCCGCCCGCCTGCTGTGGTCCCCGCGCACGCGGGGGTGGTCCGGGCGCCAGCACCCTCCAGCACGTCTTCATCGAGTGGTCCCCGCGCACGCGGGGGTGGTCCCCCCCAAGCCGCCGGGGGGGGTCGACCGACCCCCGTGGTCCCCGCGCACGCGGGGGTGGTCCCGAAGCCAGTGAGGCGGAGAAGAAGTACGACGAGTGGTCCCCGCGCACGCGGGGGTGGTCCCGGTCGCACGCGTCCATCTGCGTTGCCGGCCGGGTGGTCCCCGCGCACGCGGGGGTGGTCCCGGCGGGCAGGGTGGCAACGGCAACGGCACCGAGTGGTCCCCGCGCACGCGGGGGTGGTCCCCGGCGCATCATCCGGTACGAGGTCATGTAGTCGTGGTCCCCGCGCACGCGGGGGTGGTCCCTCGTACTGACCCACCGGGCCGCCCAGCTCGAAGTGGTCCCCGCGCACGCGGGGGTGGTCCCGCGATGATGCCGATGACCTTGTTGTCCTTGTCGTGGTCCCCGCGCACGCGGGGGTGGTCCCCGGCCGCCTTGAGGTCCCCACATGGTCAGCCGGTGGTCCCCGCGCACGCGGGGGTGGTCCCGGGGAGATCTTCGCCCCTTCCAGCCGATCGAGTGGTCCCCGCGCACGCGGGGGTGGTCCCCAGCGCGCCGCCCGCGCCATCAACGCCCGCAAGTGGTCCCCGCGCACGCGGGGGTGGTCCCGCGGTGGGGCCGGCGAGCTCGTTCGGCTCCATGTGGTCCCCGCGCACGCGGGGGTGGCCCCCGCGGCCACACCGACTGACCCACACCGGCCCCGCGCCCCCCACCCACCCAGAGGAACCACCCCACAACCCAAGTCGTCCGACCTATTGACGTGCCCCTGACTGAATGGCTTCATGGAGGCGCACCGAGTGGGAGCGCTCCCACTTGGTGGTCCGCACTCTCCTCCTCCCCCATCTGGAGCCGCAGTGAGTACAGCGAGAGGCACGACGAGGCATACGGCAAGGCGCATGGCGAAGAGTCCCGGCACGACCGTTCTGACCGTTCTGGCCACCCTGCTCGGGTTGCTCGCGCTGGGTGGGCTCGCGCCCGCGCAGGCGGCTTCGGGAGAGGTCGGAGGGGCGGAGGGCGGTGCGGCCGCCGGGGTCGGGCTGCACATCAGTGACGGGCGGCTGGTCGAGGGCAACGGGAACGACTTCGTGATGCGCGGGGTGAATCACGCGCACACGTGGTACCCGGGCGAGACTCAGTCGTTGGCGGACATCAAGGCGACCGGGGCGAACACGGTCCGGGTCGTGTTGTCGGATGGCTACCGCTGGAGCAAGAACGGGCCGGACGACGTGGCGGCCGTGATCGCCCAGTGCAAGGCGAACCGGCTGATCTGCGTACTGGAGGTGCACGACACCACCGGGTACGGGGAGGACGCCGCCGCCGGGACGCTGAATCACGCGGCGGACTACTGGATCGGGCTGAAGGACGTTCTGGCCGGCCAGGAGGACTACGTCATCATCAACATCGGGAACGAGCCCTGGGGGAACACCGACCCGGCCGGCTGGACGGCGCCCACGACCGCGGCGATCAAGAAGCTGCGGGCGGCCGGGTTCGCGCACACGATCATGGTGGACGCGCCCAACTGGGGGCAGGACTGGCAGAACGTGATGCGGGACAACGCGCAGGCGGTGTACGACGCGGACACGACCGGGAACCTGCTGTTCTCGATCCACATGTACAGCGTCTACAACGCCGCGCAGAAGGTCACCGACTACCTGAACACGTTCGTGGACGCCGGACTGCCGCTGGTGATCGGTGAGTTCGGCGGGCCGGCCGACCAGTACGGCGACCCGGACGAGGACACGATGATGGCCGAGGCCCAGCGCCTGCGGCTCGGCTGGATCGCCTGGTCCTGGAGCGGCAACACGGACCCGATCCTCGACCTGACCATCGGCTTCGACCCGACGAAGCTCAGCTCCTGGGGCGAGCGCATCTTCCACGGGGTCAACGGCATCGCCCAGACCTCCGTCGAGGCCACCGTCTACGGCGGCACCTCGGCCGACACCGAGGCCCCGACCGCCCCGGGCACCCCGTCCGCCTCCGCCGTCACCGACACCTCCGTTGCGCTGACCTGGGCCGCGTCCTCCGACAACGTTGCCGTGACGGGCTACGACGTCGTCCGGGTCAGCGGGACCACGGAGACCGTCGTCGCCTCCTCCGCCACCCCCGGTGTCACGGTCACCGGGCTCAGCGCGGACACCGCCTACACCTTCGCGGTGTACGCCCGCGACGCGGCCGGAAACCGTTCGGCGCGGTCCGCCACGGTGAACGTCACCACGGACGAGGGCTCCACCGCCCCCGCCGGCAGCTGCTCCGTCGGATACAAGGTCGTCGGCCAGTGGCCGGGCGGCTTCCAGGGTGAGATCACCATCCGCAACACCGGCACCACCGCCGTCGCCGGCTGGACCCTGGGCTTCTCCTTCGCCAACGGCCAGACGATCACCAACATGTGGGGCGGCACCCCGACCCAGAGCGGTGGCACGGTGAGCGTCGCCCCGGCCTCGTACACCTCCACCATCGCCGCCAACGGGACGGTCACCGTCGGCTTCACCGGCAGCCAGAACGGCACCAACGCCGCCCCGGCCGCCTTCACCCTCAGCGGCGCCGCCTGCGCCGTCGCGTAACGCACCACCCGTACGACCTTCTCCACCTGTACGGCCTTCTCCACCCGTACGAACCTCGCACCTCGCACCACCTCGCCGCCCGGGGCACCCCGCCCCGGGCGGCCCGCGTGCGTCGCCCGTCCCCGCCCCCGCTGTCGCCGCCCCTCGACCGGCGCTCCGGCGTCTGATCTGCTGGGCCCGGGAGCGTCGGAGCAGGCGTTCGCGGAGCGAAGGGCGGGGCGGAATACATGAGCGGCGGCGGGACGCACGTCCCCGGTACGGGCGACGGGGGGCACCTCCCCCTTACGAGCGACGGGACGCACGCCGCCCGTACGGGCGGCGGGGCGCGGGCGGCCATCGCCGCGTGGGCGGAGCGGGTGGTCGTGCGGGACGGGGTGCGGCTGGTCTGCCGGGACTCGGGGGGTCCAGGGCCGGCCGTCCTGCTGCTGCACGGGCTGGCGGGGCACTCCGGTGAGTGGGAGGCGCTGGCGCGGCTCCTGGCGCCGGGGCGGCGGATCGTCGCCGTCGACCAGCGGGGGCACGGGGCGAGCGAGCGCCGGCCCGGGGATGTCTCGCGAGAGGCGTATGTGGCCGATGTGGTCGCCGTGGTCACGGAGTTGGGGCTGGAGCGGCCCGTTGTCATCGGGCAGTCGATGGGCGGGCACACCGCGCTGCTGACGGCCGCCGCGCATCCGGAGCACGTCGGCGCGCTGGTCCTCGTGGAGGCCGCCGGGGGCCGCACCGATCCGGCGACGCCACGGGAGATCGGGGACTGGCTGGACGCGTGGCCGAAGCCGTTTCCCTCGTACGAGGACGCCGTGCGGTTCCACGGCGGCGGGGCGCTCGGCGAGGGCTGGGCGGCCGGACTGGAGGAGCGGGACGGAGGGTGGTGGCCGCGCTTCGACCGGGACGTCATGGTCGCGTCGATCACCGAACTCACCCGGCGTGCCGTCTGGGAGGAGTGGGAGGCGGTCCGCTGTCCCGCGCTTCTGGTCCTCGGGCAGTCCGGCATCATCCCGCCCGCCGACGCCGACGCCATGCGCGGCCGGCGGCCGGAGACCCGCGCCGTCTGCGTTCCCGGAGCCGGACACGATGTGCATCTGGAACGGCCGGAGGCGTTGTACGAGGTGATCGCGGCGTTCCTCGGCGGGGAGTGCGCGGGGCGCTGACCGGGGGCGTGCAGGGTGCCGACCAAAGGGCGCGCAGGCGCCGGCCAAAGGGCGCGCGGGCGGCGGTGTGCTTCACCACCGCCCGCGTACGCCCCGTCGGCGGCCCGTCGGCGGCCTGTCAGCGAACCGTCAGCGGCCCATCAGCAGCGCGGCAGGCCCGGCGCCGGGTCCACGCTGGTGAAGACGCGGGCGGCGGGGATATAGCCGTAGTACCCGTGGTCGTCGCCGCTCGTGTAGTACCAGACGTTGTTGCCGCCGCTGTGCTGGTCCCCCCGGACGTAGCACTTGAACCAGCTGTACGTGGTGCGCAGGGTGTCGACCACCCGGATGTTGCCGCACTCGGGCCCGGACTCCAGGCACGGGTGGTTGAGCAGCCCCGTGGGCGCGTAGTTCCCGCAGTACATGCCCGACCCGCCGCCGCTGCAACTGGCGGCCTGGGCCGAGGGCGCCCCGGCGACGAGCGTGCCGGCGATCAGTGCGGCGCCGGCCGTGAGCTGGGCGAACTTCTGGATCCTGCGCATGGATTCTCCCCGTTCGGTCATCTGATGCCGGTGTCGGTGCTGCGTACGACGACCGGCGGACGGCTCCCACTGTGGAGGGTGCCCGGGGTACGGGCGCGGCCCTTCGACGAGGAAGCAATGCGAAGGGAGGGCCTCCGGGGCGCGGGATGTGGGGCGCGGGGCCCTGCTCAGGCGCGCGCCCCACACCCCGCGTCCAGGGACGGTGCGATCACCGCGAAAGCCCGGTCGAGCAGGACGTCGAGGGCGTGGTTCGTATCGGGACCCGAACCGGAAGCGGAACCCGAACCGGAAGCGGAAGCGGAATCCCCCTCGTCGGCCCCGGCCCCGGCCCCGACCTCACACCCGCTCCCGACACCAATCCCGCTCCCGCTCCCCCGACGCAGGACCGCGTCGAACGCGTTCAGTGCCATGCCGGCGGCCATCCCGGGATAGAAGTCGGTGCCCGCGTCGAGGCCCAGCCGCTCCGCCAGTTCCTCGGCCAGGTCCTCGCGCCACTGCGCCTGGCGTTCGAGGAAGCGGGCGTGGAGGGAGGGCGTACCGAGGATGAGCCGGACGACGCGGAGCGCCCGGTCGCCGTGGTCGGCGCATTGCGCGAGAGGCACCCACACCGCGTGGCGGAGGGCGGTGGAGGGGGGCTCCTCCTGGGGGCGGGCGGCGAGTTCGGCACGGATGCCGGTGCCCATGTCGGCGAGGAACTGGAC
This sequence comes from Streptomyces sp. NPDC001515, assembly GCF_053597115.1. Classification (NCBI taxonomy): domain Bacteria; kingdom Bacillati; phylum Actinomycetota; class Actinomycetes; order Kitasatosporales; family Streptomycetaceae; genus Streptomyces; species Streptomyces sp. NPDC001515. Next base: position 6,111 of record NZ_JBSFHN010000009.1, on the reverse strand, counting down.
GACCACGTCCTCCTTGGACGCGAAGTAGCGGAAGAACGTCCGCTTGGAGACGCCCGCGGCGGTCGCGATCTCGTCGATGGTGACCGCGTCGAACCCCTTGCCGGCCAGCAACTGAAGGGCAGATTCCGTCAGTTCACCGGCCACCAGCTGCCGTTTGCGCTGGGCCAGGGTCATGTCGGGTCGACTGCTCACTCCCTCAGGGTACTCCATGCCCCCTATGTCACTCAGTGCCATATTGACACTTGATGACATCAAGAGCAGCCTGTGCCGTATGACTGGGCAGCAGCAACAGCAGCGGCACTGGACCGCCGACCGGATCCCGGACCAGAGCGGGCGCGTCTTCGTCGTCACGGGGGCGAGCAGCGGTCTCGGCCTGGCCACCGCCTCGGCCCTCGCCCGCCGGGGCGGGCAGGTGGTCATGGCCGTGCGCGACGAGGGCCGGGGGCGCAAGGCCGCCGCCCGGATCACCGCCGCGCAGCCGGACGCGCGACTGGAGGTCCGCGTACTGGACCTGGCCGACCTCGACTCCGTACGGGCGTTCGCCACCCGGCTGCGGGCCGACCGCCCCCGGCTGGACGTGCTCGTCAACAACGCCGGGGTGATGGCCCCGCCCCGCACCCTCAGTCCGCAGGGGCACGAGATCCAGTTCGCCACCAACCACCTGGGGCACTTCGCCCTGACCGGGCTGCTGCTCGGCCCGCTGGCGAAGGGCACCGACCCCCGGGTGGTGACGGTGACGTCGGCCAACCACCGCAAGGCCCGCCTCTTCTTCGACGACCTCACGGGCGCACACCGCTACTCCCCGATGGGCCACTACAACCAGTCGAAGCTGGCCAACGCCGTCTTCGGGCAGGAGCTGCACCGGCGGCTGACCGCCGCCGGCAGTCCGGTGCGCAGTCTGCTCGCCCACCCCGGGTACGCCGCAACCGGCCTCCAGCACGACGGGCCCGTGGCCCCGGTGCGGCTGCTGTTCGGCCGCCTCCTCGCACCGCTCGCCCAGACCCCGGAGCGCGGAGCCCTGCCACAGCTCTACGCGGCGGCCGAACCGGGCCTGGAGGGCGGCGCGTTCATCGGCCCGGACGGAAAGGGCGAGCTGCGGGGCGCCCCGACCCGCGTGGAACTGTCCGCCGGGGCGGCCGACCCCGCAACCGGCCGACGCCTCTGGGAGCTGTCGGAACGGGCCACGGACGTGCGGTACGCCTTCCCGGCGGCCGTCTGAGCCGTACGGAACGCAGCCGGATCGTCCATCGGAGCCGAGGGGAGCCGGGTCGTCCGTCGGAGCCGACGGGAGCCGGGACGACCGTCCGCAGCGCACGGAACGGGAGTCGGCGGCGCCCCCGTGACCCACATGGCCCACGGCGGGTCCGCGCCCCCGTTCCCGTACGGGTGAGAGCTTCCCACCTGCGGGTGAACGCGCGCGTTCCGGCGGGCGGGCGCGGGCCAGACTCGACGGCGCAACGATCTTGCTCGTCCCGTACGGGCCTACCCCCAAGGAGCATCCCCACCATGCGACTTCGCACCTCCGTCGCCGCCGCCCTCGGCGCGCTCGCGCTCGTCGTCACCCTCCCCGGCTCGGCCGACGCGGCGCAGGGCGACTTCACCTACACGTACACCGCCCAGGACGGCAGCCGGCAGCAGACCGGGCTGATCAACCCGCCGAGCCGCCAGTGCATCGCGCTGCCCGGTGCGGCCGACCCGGCCCGCACGGCCCCGGCCGACACCCCGTGGAACAACACCAGCTCCACTGCCACGGTGTTCACCGGTCCCGACTGCGACGGCGACTACTTCACCCTGCGGCCGAACGGCGGCCACGCCTCCGAGCGGCTGAAGCTCCGCTCGGTCGTCTTCAGCTGATCCCGGCCGACCCCTCGACGACCGTGAATCCCCGGGTTAACGGTCTTTGTGGGAACGGCTGTTGATCACGGGTGGGGCGGACCGCATGCTGGTGGCGACGACCGGCGGCGCGGCCGCCCCACCCAGTGTCTGGAGCCTCAGCAGTGACAACGCCCCCGCCTGTCCAGGAGTACGCGGTCTCCGGCCGTGACAGCGGCCCGTACGCGATCACCACCGGGCCCGACGGGGCGCTCTGGTTCACCCTGGTGCACAGCGGCGGGATCGGCCGGCTGGTGCCGGGCGAGGAGCCGACGGTCCATCACCTCGCCCCGGACTGCGGGCCCACGGTTATCTGCGCCGGGCCGGACGGCGCGCTGTGGTTCACCGAGTACCGGGCGCACCGCATCGGGCGGATCACGGTCACCGGGCAGGTCACCGAGTACGCGCCGCCGACCGAGGCGTGCGGTCCCTTCGGGATCGCGCCGGGGCCGGACGGGGCGCTCTGGTACACCGGGACCGCCGCTGACGTCATCGGGCGGATCACCGTCGACGGCGAGATCACCGAGTACCCGCTGCCGGTGTCCGGCGCGTTCCCCTCCGCCGTCGTCGCGGCCGGGGACGCGATGTGGTTCACGATGAACCAGGCGGGCGCCCTCGGCCGCATCGGCATGGACGGCCGCGTCACGGTCCACCCGCTGCCCACCGAGGCCGCCGGCCCCGTGGGCATCGCGGCGGGGCCCGACGGCAGCGTGTGGTTCACCGAGATCGCCGCCGGGCGCATCGGCCACCGCTCCCCCGACGGCCGCGTCACCGAGCATCCGCTGCCCGACCCCGCCGCCCGTCCGCACGCCGTGACCGTCGACGCCGGGGGCACCGCGTGGTTCACGGAGTGGGGCGGCAACCGCGTCGGCTCGATCGCCCCCGACGCCACGCTCACCGGCTACGACCTGCCCACCCCCGCCTCCGAACCGCACGGCATCACCGTCGGACCGGACGGCGCCCTCTGGACGGCCCTGGAGACGGGCTTCCTTGCTCGCGTCGCGCCGGGGCACCGGGCCTGAGCCCGCCGAACCCGGCCCTCCGGGGAGCTGAGCCCGCCGGACCCGGCTCGCCCCTCCCCCATCCCTCCATCTCCCAGATGTCACACCCACCGAGCAAGGGACACCCCATGAAGTACGCCCTCGTCGTCTTCGAGACCGATGCCTCGCGCGCCCTGATCAAGGCCGACCGGGACGCCTACCGGGCGTCGTACGAGGCATGGATCGGCGAACTCGCCGCCGCCGGCAAGCTGGCGGGCGGCGACGCCCTGGACACCGAGGGCCGGGGTGCCGTCACCGTGCGCAAGGCGGCCGACGGGTCCGCGACCGTGGCCGACGGGCCGGTGCACGGCGGCGAGGAGACCCTGGGCGGCTGGTTCGTCCTGGAGGTGGCCGACCACGACGAGGCCGTCCGGATCGCGCGGGGCTTCCCGACGCCCGAGGCGCTGGAGCTGCGCCCCGTCCTCGAATCCGCCTGATCCGGTCCGTCCGCGCCGCGACGGCTCCCGGCCGGGCAGCACCCACCCGGCCGCGCGCGTCTCAGCCGGTGATCAGCTTCTGGAGCGCGGGGGCGTAGAGGTCGGCGATGTGCTCCGGGGTGGCGCGGGCGCCCGCGCCCTCGCGATGGAGGCTGAGCGTGGCGCCGAGGCCCAGGAGGTGGCCGGCCAGCAGCTCGGCGCGCAGGGCGCGTTCGGGGCCGGACAGCCGGGCGGTCAGGGCGTCGGTGACCTGCTCGTGGAAGCGGTCGCGCAGCAGCGAGCGCTCGTCCTGGTTGCCCAGCGAGAAGACGACGCGCAGCAGCGGGTCCGAGTTGAGGGCGCGGCGGTGGGTGACCAGGGTGACGACCAGGTGGCGGCCGAGCCGGTCCAGCGGGGCGTCGAGGAGGTCGGCGGCGGCCGGGCCGAAGTCGGCCACCGTGTTGAACAGCTCCTCCTTGCGGCCGAAGTGCTTGACCACGAGGGAAGGGCTGACCCCGGCGTCGGCGGCGATCTTGCGGATGGTCACCTCGGCGTACGGGCGCTGGGTGAAGGCCCGGCGGGCGGCGCGCAGGATCGCGTCCCGGCCGCTGGCCGGCCCGTCGGTGACGGGGGCCGTCGCGATGGCCTGACCGCCGGTCATGAAGCGCCCTCCTGGATTTCCGCCGCCCGCGCACCCCCCTCGCGGGTGTCCGCGGTCTCCCGGCTCTCCTCGACCGTACCCGCAGCACCGGCGGCGGGCCCGCGGCCGGGGAGGAACAGCGTGACGGCGAGGGCGGCCAGGGCCGCTCCCGCCGCGATGAGGAAGACCAGCTGGTAGGCGTGGAGGGTGGGGGCGGTGCGGCCACCCGCCCGGAACGTGATGTTGGCCAGGACGGCGGCGACCGTCGCACTGCAGAATGCCTGTCCGATGGAGCGCATCAGGGTGTTGAGTCCGTTGGCGGCCCCGGTCTCGCTGACCGGGACGCCGCGCATCACCAGCGCGGGCAGCGCCGAATAGGCGATGGCGGTGCCGGAGGCGACGACCGTGGCGCCCGCGATGATCAGCCACAGGCTGTGGCTGGTGAAGTAGCGCACCCCGTAGCCCACGGCGATGACCGCGGTGGCCAGCGCCAGGCTGGTCTTCGGGCCGTGCTTGGCGGAGATCCGGGCCGATACGGGCGAGAGCGCCACCATGGCCACCCCGCCGGGCAGCAGGCACAGTCCGCTGACGACGAGCGAGGCGCCGAGCCCGTAACCGGTGGCCTTCGGTTCCTGCACCATCTGGGCGGTGACCAGGGAGTTCGCGTAGAAGGCGAAGCCGACGAGCAGCGCGGCGACGTTGGTGAGCAGGACGGCGGGGCGGGCGGAGATCCGCAGGTCGACCATGGGGGTGGGGACGCGGAGTTCGTACGCGCCCCAGAGCAGGGCGATCACCACGGCGGCGGCCAGCAGGCCGGTGGTCCGGGCCGAACCCCAGCCCCAGCCGGCGCCCTGGGTGACGGCGAGCAGCAGGCAGACGAGCGCCGCCGACAGGCCGAGCGCGCCGAGGGCGTCGAAGCGGCCCCGGCTGCGGAGCGGGGATTCCGGTACGCACAGGAGCACCAGCACGATGTCGAGGAGGCCGATGGCCCCGGAGACCCAGAACATCGTGTGCCACTCGAAGTGCTCGATGACCAGCGCGGCGACGGGCAGGCCGACCGCGGCGCCGATGCCGAGGGTGGAGCTCATCAGGGCGACGGCGGACAGGACGCGCTCGGGCGGCAGTTCGTCGCGCAGGATGCTGATGCCCAGCGGGACGACGGCGATGGCGGCGCCCTGGAGGGCCCGGCCGGTGATCAGGACACCGATGTGGGAGCTGACCGCGCACAGCACCGAGCCGACGACCAGGACCACGAGCGAGGCGACCAGCACCCGGCGCTTGCCGTACATGTCGCCGACCCGGCCGAGGACCGGCGTGAACACCGCGCCGGTCAGCAGGGTGACGGTGACCAGCCAGCTCGCGGCGGCCGGGGTGGCGCCGGTCAGCGCGGGGACGTGCGGGAGGAGCGGGACGACGATCGTCTGCATGACCGCGACCACCACGCCGCAGAAGGCCAGGACGCCCACGGCGAAGCGGGGGTGCCGGGCCCGGACGGCAGGGGGTGCGGTGGCGGCGGGGACCGGTATGTCCGCGGGCATGGTTCTCCGTTGCGTACTCGGCGGCGGCACACCCGGGGCAGGGGTGCACATCTGTTCACCCCAGGGTAAACGCTTGTGCACCCCCGCCGCGACGGGTTCCCCGGTCCTGGCGTTAGCCTCGGAGACCGGAGCCGGTACGGGCGGTGGGCCCGGGCACGGCGATGTCTACGGGAAGGCTGAGGTGGCGGCGATGGCGAAGGTTCCGGCAGCGACGGTGGCGGCGGGCGGTCTGGTCGGCGGCTACGCCCTCGCGCGGTGGACCGGCAAGCGGCCGCTGGGCGGCGTCGCCCTCGCCGCGGCGGGCGGCGCGGCGGCGTACGAGTGGAACCGGCAGGCCGGACCGCGTGCGGCGGCCGCGCTGACGACGGCCTATGTGGCCGCCTTCGCCGGGTCGCACCCGCTGGCGAAGAAGCTGGGTGCCTGGCCGGCCGTCTTCACCGTCGCGGGCACGGTCGCCGCCGCGTCCTGGGCGGTCACCCGCCGGGCCGCCTGAGCGGACAGCGGATACGCGCCGGGCCGCCTGGGCGTGCACACGCGTCTGCCTGGGCGGATACGCGTCGGCGCGTCCGAGCGCATAGCCGTCGGCGCCGCTCCCGCGAGGCGGG